>DASQFQ010000074.1:0-27608 GCA_035633075.1 Solirubrobacteraceae bacterium
TGGTTGCCGGCCGCCGGGCGAATGCGGCTCTTGAAGCGCCCCCACGTCCGGTCGAACGATCCCCGGAACTCGTCCAGTGTGCCGGTCTCGTACTGGTTGTCGCCGAGTGCCGCGACGAAGGCCGGGTTCAGCCGCTCGACCTCCCGCGCGGTCGCCTCCTGTTGGCAGGAGGTGGGCGTGGGAATGTTGGCGGCTGGCGGGCACGCGATGTTGCCCGCAGCCACCATGGTGACCCTGTCGGCGGACGCGGGCGCCGCGGCCCCCAGCGCCGCCGCGGCGGCGAACGGGATCGCCAGGCACGGCGGCGCCGTGCGCAGGGCGGAGAACATCCGGAAAGGGTAGGCGCCGACCCGGCGGCGAACGGGATCGCCAGGCGCTGCAGCGCCCTGCGCAGGACGGTGAGCATCCGGAAAGGGGGCGCGGCGTGCCGCCCTCGGTGAGGTCACCCCAGCGCGCGCAGCGCCCGCCAGACGTCCTCGGCGATCTCCTCGCACAGCGACTCGGGCGGGCGCTCCCCGTCGAGCCGGCGCACGCCGAGCCGGACGTGCTCCTCGCGGTAGGCGCCCGCCTGCGCGTCGAGCTCGTCCCGGTCGAAGTGGTCGGGCTTGCGCGCCAGCGCGACCGCGCCGGGGACGTCGATGAAGTACGCGCGGACGGGGCGGGGTGAGAGCAGGTGCATGAGCAGGACCTGCGCCCGGAAGCGCCGGTCCGCCCCGTAACGGCGCCGCAGGTGGACCGCGGAGTCGAGCGTGTAGCGGTCGCAGATGACCACCTCGCCGCGGAGCAGCCTCACCTCGATGGCGCGCCGCTGTGCGAGGCCGTGCATGACCGCGAGGATGAGGACCCAGCCGTGGGAGATGATCCCGCTGCGCTCCCGGATCTCGACCGCCGCCGTGGGCGGGGGCGGCTCGCCGTAGCGCGCCTGGCGCGGCTCGTCGGTGCGGCTGCCGGTGAGGCGCTCGAGCACCCGCTTGACCGGTCTGCCGATCCGGTCCAGCTGGGACGCTCCCTCCCAGAGGGTCGTCCACTCCAGGCGGGTCCATTCCACCTCGCTCTCGATCCCCAGCCGGGCCAGTGTCGCTTGCAGTGCGCGGACCTGGGTGCTCTTTCCCGAGCCGTCGAGGCCCGACAGGGAGATGAGCCGCGCGGAGCGCGAGAGACCGGCGCGGCGCTTGGCGAGCCGCAGCGGGTTCAGCAGCCCGCGCGGCGCCGCGGGATCGCCGTCGACGGCGGCCGGTCCGTCGCCTGCGGCGCCGTCGCCCGCCACGGCGGTTCGGAGGCGATTGACCGCCTCCGCGCCCGCCCACGCGCCCGCCCGCTCGCGCGCGCGATCCCAGGCCCGCGGGTCCTCCCCCGCCGCGCGCGCCGCCCTCGCGCGCTTCTTCTCGGCGAGGGGCACCGGCCCGTCGGCGAACCGGCGCGACAGGATGCACAGCACGTGGTGCGGCGCAGGCCGCAGGACCCGCTTGCAACCGTCCAGGGGCAAGGCGTCGGCGAACAGCGCCTCCTCCTCGTCGGCCGGCAGCCGCCACGAGCCGGCCGGCACGAGGTCCACCGACTCCACCGAGCACCCGGCGAAGCGGACCCACTCGACGTCGTGAGCGTGGAAGCCGGCGTCTGCGAGCGCCCGGCCCACCGCCACGGATGCGCCGGGGCGGACGAGGAGGTCGATGTCGCGGCCCTCCGGAGGCGGGGCGCCGAAGAGAAGCACGGGCTCGCCGGCCGCCCGGTCAATCAGGTCGAGTGCCTCCATTGGCGCGAGTATGGCGCAGCGCCCAGCGCACGAGCCCGGCCAGGCGCCCGTCCCGGCGGCTCGCCAGGTCGCTCACCCAGCGCACGTCCTCGGCGGGCAGCACGCCCAGCAGCGCGACGAGCGCGGCGTAGGCGGCCGTGCCGAGCAGCCCGCCGAGCACGAGCCCGGGCGCCCCGCCGAGCAGCTGGAGCCCGAGGTGCGCAAGCCCGCCCGCGACGGCGGCTGCCAGCAGCGCCCGCACGGTCGGGCCGGGCGCCCAGCGGACCGGGCGCACCTGGTAGCAGGCATAGGCGATGATGGGGATCCCTCCGGCGAGCTGCGCGAGCGAATTGGCCAGCGCGGCGCCGATGGCGCCGTGGTCGGGGATCAGCAGGAGGTCGAGCCCGATGTTGACCGCGGCCGCGAACGCGCCGACGGTCACGGGGAAGCGCCTGCGCCCGAACCCGGTGATGAGTCCCCGGCTCGGGCCGACCAGCGCGACCACGGGGAATGTGACGAGCAGCAGCAGCAGAACGTCCCCCGCGCGGCGGTACTCCTCTCCGTAGACGAGCCCGATGGCGGTCGGCGCGAGCGCCAGCGCGAGCGCCGTGAGGGGCAGCGCGATGCGGACCACGAACCGCAGCGCGCGGCTGTATCCGGAGCGCATCCGCTCCACGGCCCCGGCGCCGAACAGCGTCGCGAAGGCCGGCGACAGCACGGTGCCCACAGCCTCGGGCAGCTTGGTCATCGCGGCCACCGCGGCGAAGGCGATCGAGTACATCGCGATCTCCGAGTCGGGCGAGTAGGCGCCGAGGAAGAAGAACTCCGACCGCCGCCAGACGACGTACGACAGCGCGACGTTCAGCGTCCCGATGCCGGCGTAGCGCAGCACCCGCCGGCGCAGCTCGGAGTCCAGGCGCCCGTGTGCCCCCATCCCGGCCAGCGCCCTGCGCGCGAGCACCGTCACGCCGGCAAGTCCCAGCACGGCGAAGGCTGCCTCGGCCGCGAACATCCCGACGATCCCG
Source organism: Solirubrobacteraceae bacterium (assembly GCA_035633075.1). GTDB lineage: Bacteria > Actinomycetota > Thermoleophilia > Solirubrobacterales > Solirubrobacteraceae > DASQFQ01. The sequence continues at coordinate 2,758 of DASQFQ010000074.1, forward strand.
CCCCCGGCGACGAGAACGATCACCACGGTGACGACGAGTCCCAGGCTGGTGGACAGGCCGAACGTCGCGGCGGCGCGCCAGCGCTGCGTCCCGCTCAGCGCGGCCGACGGGACCGTGTGCAGCACCGCCGCCGCAGCGCCCACGCCGGTGAGAATCCAGGCCGCGCTCGGCTCGGCCCCCAGCAGCCCGGCGCCGATGAGCCCCGCCGCGGCCAGCGTCGCGCCCACCAGCTCGATCCGCAGCGCCCAGCGGATGAGCGGGCGGACCTCCTCAGGGTGGCCCGCGCCGAGCCGCTCGCCGATGAAGCGGCTCAGCGCGACCGGCACACCGCCCGTCAGCAGGAGCGTGACCGACAGCGAGACGAACGCGATGTAGCTCTGCCGGCCCATGCCGTCGGGGCCGAGGTAGCGGGCCGCGACGACGGAGATGACGAGGATGAAGACCTGCGGGGCGAGTGAGGAGGCCAACGTCCACGCGCCGCCGCGAGCCACGGTGCTGCCCGTCGTCTGCTCGGCAGCGCCGGCGCCGGCAGGGCGCTGCCGCTCGGTGGTCATGAGATCGGCGCGTCCTGGCGGATTACGGAGATTCGGAACGCTAGCATCGCCCCCTTGGTCCCTCGGCCTGTCACGGCACCAGCATGAGTGCCCCACGCCATCGCGGGGACATCATCTTCGCTCTCCCGGCGCTCCCCCGGACCGCCGCCGTGCTGGGGGACCCGCCCGGCTGGCGTCAGGACCTCGAGGAACGGGGGATCGAGCTCGCGGACCTCGCCGCGCGCCCGGACGTCGTCGTGGCGGACGCCGACCGGGCGGCGCTCGCCGCCAGGTCGGGCGCGGACTCAGTCGTCGTGGAGGAGGGCGGTTCCGCCGTGGCCGAGCTGCGGCGCGCCGGCTACCACGTCCAGCGGCTGCTCTCGATGCCCACGCGCGGCACGCCGGGCCTGCTGCTCAACCTCGAGCACCCGCGCGGGTTGCGCTACGGGATCGCGCGGCGGGGCCCGCGCGGGGGGCGCTGGAAGGTCGTGCGCGACCGCCTGGCCCCGCGGGTCCTGCCCCTCGGCCCGGTCTCAGCCCGCCTGCCGGTCGTCGCGGTGGGCTGCCGCCATTCCGGCCCGGCGGCGCTGCTCGCCGCCGCGGCTCAGGTCGGGGTGCGCCCCGCCGAGGAGCACTGGGCGATGATCGTGACGGGCGGCACCGCGGTGCGCCGCAACGCCTTCCTGCTGCTGCCGCCCGGCCGTCGCGAGCCCGACCGCGTGCTGAAGTTCGCGCGCCTGCCCGATCACACCGGCCCGTTCGATCGCGAGGAGCGGGGCTACGAGCTCGCGCTCGCGGCGGGCCGCACCGTGGTCTCGCGCTGTCCGCGGCCGCTGGGCCGCATCGAGCTCGACAGCTACCACGCCGCGCTGGAGGAGGCGGCGACCGGGACCGAGCTGACCCGCCTGCTGCGCTTTCCCATCTCCCGCAAGGAGAAGCTGCGGGCGGTCGAGCCCGTTGCCAAGTGGCTGCACGACGTGGCCCGCGAGACCGCGTCGAGCTTCGAGGCGTTCGGCCCCGAGCGCGAGCGCCTCAGGCGGGTCGGCTGCCCGCCGGAGCTCGTCGACGCGCTACCGCCGGTGCCCGGTGTGTTCCGCCACAACGACCTCGGCGAGGAGAACGTGGTTGTGGACGACGGTAGCTTCAAGGTCGTCGACTGGGAGTGGGCGCAGTGCGACAGCCTCCCGCTCGCCGATCTCGTTTTCTTCGCCCAGCGCATCCTGCGGATCATCGACGGCGCGGACACCGACGACCAGCGGGAGCCTCATTTCGTCGATCTCATGCTCGGTCGCGCGCCGGGCTCGGAGATCGCCTTCCGCTGGATCCGCGAGGAGGTGGAGGTGCTCGGCATCCCGCCCGAGGCGGTGGGCACGCTCGTCAGCCTGTCGCTGCACGAGCGGGGCGCGCGCGGTACCGAGAAGCGCCGCGATGCCGAGCGCTTGACCGGGGCCACGATCGCCCCGTCCTTCCCCGAGCGGACGCTGGCCGCTTGGCTGTCGGAGCCGAGCCTCGGGCCCGACTGGGACCGATGGCGCGCCTGATCTCGCTCGCCATCGTGACCCGCGATCGAGCCGACCTGTTCGAGCGGTTCGCCCTGCCGAGCCTCCTCGGCCTGCCGGCCGATGCGGCAGAGGTCCTCGTCGTCGACCAGAGCACCGGCGACTCGACGCGCACGCTCACCGAGCACGTGCCCGGGGTGCGTTACCTGCGCAGCGAGCCGGGGCTCTCGCGGGGACGCAACGCGGCGCTCCGCGCCGCCTCGACGCCGCTCGTCGCCTTCACGGACGACGACGTGGAGTTCGGCCCCGGTTGGCTCGAGGGCATCCGCGAGGGTTTCGCCCGCGACCCGCGCATCGGCGTCGTCTGCGGGCTCGGCGTGGACTCGTCGGGCCGTCCGGTGCCGGGGCGCCTCCCGGGCGTGTACGCCTGGCCCACGAACCCGTTCGGCCTCGCGCACGGCTTCAACATGGCCATCCGCCTTCGAGCGGTCGAGGACGTGGGCCTCTTCGACGAGCGGCTCGGCGCCGGCGCCGAGTTCCGGTCCGGCGAGGACAGCGACATGCTCTACCGGATCATGCGTGCCGGCTGGACCGTCCTGTGCCACGACGGGATCACGGTGGTCCATCACACATGGCGGTACGGCCCCGATGCGCTGCGCCTCCACGGCGGATACGGGATGGGCGCGGGTGCGCAGACCGCCAAGCACCTCCGGCGCGGCGACCGCACGGCAGGCCGGCTGGCGCTCGTGGAAGCCGCCCGGCACGCGCTGACTGTGGCCCGTTGGACGGCCAAGCGCCGCCCACGCGGCGTGATGGTGCAGCTGGCATGGGGGACGGGTCTGGCCAGGGGCTTCGTCCGCGGGCTGACGCGCCGGCTGTGACCGGGTCGGCTCGGCGATCCGCTCACGGCGGTGCCGGGATCGTCGGAACGTTCTGCGGCGGCACGGTCACCCGGTCTCCTACCCAGACCGCAGGCGGCGCCGAGCGGGACCGGTGGTGGGCGGTGCGGGCACGGCACCGCCGGCCAGGATGGCGGCGGGAGACTCCTCCGTCAGCCACCGGGCGAGGAGGTCGCCGCGGTCGACGCCGCGGATGGCGGCCGAGAGTCCCGGTCGCAGGTCCGGCGGCCTTCCCCGCTCGTCGTGGGCGTCGGAGGTCAGCACGTGCCCCAGCCCCGCGTGCAGCAGCCGTTCGGCCAGCCGGTGCGCCGCGCGTCCGAACCGCCCCTCGAAGGCGCTCGCCGTCAGCGCGCAGCGGGCGCCGGACTCGACGAGCCGGCGCAGCTCGCCCCGGTCGCGCTGCACGGCTGGTGAGCGCTCTGGATGGGCGAGGAGCACCCGAAACCCCAGCGACTGCAGGTGCGCGACAGCCGGAGACAGGGGGCCGGCGCCGGGTGCCAGGGGGCACTCGAGGAGGATCCACGGTCCACCGCCCAACCCGATGGCGGCGAGCTCCTCGCCGGTGAGCTCGCCGAGCCGCTCGGGCGCCAGCTCGCCTCCGGCCACGACCTCGAGCGGGACGCCGGCGTCCCGGAGCGCCGTCCGCAGGGCACGGACACGGTCGCCGAGCTGCGCCGGAGCGACGTCGTAGCGATAGTCGATGTGCGGCGTGGCGGCGGCGGTCCGGGTCCCGGCCGCACTCGCGGCGCGGCCCAGCTCCACCGCCTCACGCTGGCTGCCGGGGCCGTCGTCGATGCCGGGCAGCAGATGCGTGTGCAGATCGATCAAGTCAGCCCACGAGGCGGCCTGTCCGGCCGCCGACGTGAACGAGTCCACCGTGCGGGCCAACCCCTCGCGAAACGCGACCCGCGGCTTGTGGCCGGGCAGGCTCCGGGCGGCTCACGGCGCCGGTGACCGGTCGGTTGGCATCGGACCCGAGTGTAGTGGCGGCAGACCGCCATGCTCCACACTCACGGCATGTCAGTCGCCGCCCGTCGCGCGATCGTGGTCTCCCCGCTGATCCCGTATCCCACGGTCGGTGGGGGGCACAAGCGAACCATGCGGCTGATCGAGGCGATCGAGCGAGCCGGCGCGCATCCGCATCTGCTCAGCGCGGACGCGGATGGCGCGGCCGGCGCCGAGGCGCTGCGAGCGCGCGGCTGGACGGTCGAGTCGCTGCCCGCACCCTCCGGCTCGCTCGGCACCCGCGCCCGCCAGCACTGGCGCCGGCAACCGGGCCCGCGCGTCCCCGGGATCGCCGAGCGGCTGCGCGCGCTCAGCGCCGGACGCCCGGCCTTCGTGCAGCTCGAGCACACCCTGAGCGCGTGCTACCTCGAGGACGCCGGCGCGCCGACGGTGCTGAGCCTGCACAACGTCGACTCCCGGGTGATGGCCATGCTCGCACGGGCCGAGCGACCGCTCAGCCCGGCCTGGGCCCGGGCGTGGGGCAGGTGGCAGGCGATGCGCGCCAGCGAACGTCGCGGAGCCGCCGCCGCGGACGCGCTCCTGTGCGTGTCGCCGGCTGACGTCGAGCACTTCTCAGGCCTCGGCGCCCCGGTCCTGGTCCCCAACGGGGTCGACGACGAGCTCTTCGACATCGCCGTCGAACCCCCGGGCGGCGAGGACGTCCTGTTCTTCGGGCAGTTCGGCTACGCGCCGAACGCCCATGGGGTCCTGCGCTTCCTGAAGGACGGCTGGCCGCACCTCGCGGCGGCTCGCCCGGCGGCGCGGCTGCGGCTGGTCGGCCGCCACCTCGGCGGCGAGCTCGCGCGCGTCGCGGCCGCCTCCGAACGGGTCGACGCGGTGGGGTTCGTCGAGGACATCACCACAGAGCTCGCACGCGCCCGGGTCGTGATCGTGCCGCTGTGGCAGGGGGGCGGCACGCGGTTGAAGGTCCTCGAGGCCCTCGCCGCCGGGCGCCCGGTGGTGGGGACCCCCTTGGGCGTCGCCCAGATCGGGTTCGAGGCGGGGCGCCACGGGCGCCTCGGTCGCACGCCGAGCGAGCTCGCCGACGCGACCGCTGCGCTACTGGCCGATGCGGCCGCGGCCCGCGCGATGGGCAGCGCGGGCCGGAGCCTCGCCGGCCGTTTCCGCTGGCGCGAGGTCACGCGTCCGGCCGAGGAGCTCTATGCGCGCTGGCTCGAGCCGTCGACCGGCCCGACACCGTCGTAGGACGCCAGCCAGGCGCGCAGGTCGGGAAGGCGGCTCCAGGCCTCACGCCCGACCGCGGTCATCGCGCGCCGCGTCCGCTGATGCTCGAACGCGGCGGTCAGCGTTCCGACGGGATCGGGCGTCAGGCGGAGGATCGAGCGGATCGCCCGCGCGAGCGAGCGGCCATCGCGACGCTGAACGGCGTCGCCGGCGTGCTCGCAGAGGCGCACGCCCAGGCGGCGGGCGAGGCTGCCGGCGAGCTCGGGATGGCGCCGCCCGAGCTCGACGATGCGCTCGTAGTCCAGGTCGGCGGACGCGATGTGGCTGTTGCTCGGATGGAGCCGGTACACGCTCACGATCTCGGGAACGTGAGAGGGGGTGGCCAGCAGCGCGAGCTCGAGCCAGAAGTAGAAGTCCTCGTTGTAGGCCGAGGGGTCAAAGCCTCCGACCTCGCGCGCGGCCGCGGTCCGTACGAGGCCTCCTGAGGCGGGCACGCTGTTGCGCACGAAGAGCGAGGACGGCAAGGTCGCCAGCTCCCGCCGGCGGGAGGCGATGAGTCCCTCGGGTGTCCACGCGCGCCCGTTTCGCCGGGCGATGAGCGCCCGCCCATAGGCAAACGGGGCGTCCGGCGCGCGGTCGAGCGCCTCTCCGAGCCGCTCGACCGCGCGGGGCAGGAGGAGATCGTCGGAATCCACGAACGCGACCAGTCCCGTGCGGACCTCGGCCAAGCCGGCGTTGCGGCCCCCGGCCGCCCCCCAACCGCCCGCTGGGTTGCGCACGAGGCGCCCGCCGAAGGCCCGCACGACCTCCGCGGTCTCGTCGCTCGACCCGTCGTCGGTGACGATGACCTCGGCGACGGGAGCCGTCTGCTCGCCCAGGCTCCGCAGCGCCTCCCGGAGCAGCGCGGCGCGGTCCTTGGTGGGGATCACGACGGTGACGTCCGCCATCGCGCGCCACTCTAGACGGCTCCCTCGGACACGCCCCGCCGCGACTTGAGTTCTGAACCGAGATTCCGAACACGTGTCGATGTGATGCCCGGAGGGGCGAGCGGCGCGCGGGTCACGCCGATAGAGATCTGGCAGCGCCCGGATGGACGCGCGCCGCTCCCACGAAAAGGCAAACCCGCCGCGAGGCGGAGACGCAAAGCCAGGGGTCTCTCCGAGACGGCCCGGCTGCCGAAAGGACCACTTGCTGCAACGTACCCGGGCCGTCGTCGGTCTGCTTCTGCTCAGCCTTGCCGCCGCGTCGCCAGCGCAGGGGGCGACCTCGGCGGCGGGGCACAGCCGGACCGCGATCGACAGCGTTCCGGCGTTCCCGAGCTACTCATTGACGGCCGGTCGCAACCAGTACGTCATCCTCAGCTTCCACCAGCGCGCCCGCATGCAGGCGCTCAAGGCCGCGAACCCGAGCGTCAAGGTCCTGATGTACAAGAACATGTCGGCGATCAGCTCGGGGGGAGCGGGTCCCGAGTACTCGTCGGGCGTGGGCTACCCGGAGGCCGGCGTGCATCCGGAATGGCTCCTCAAGGACACGACCGGGCAGGCCTTCCGCTTCTGGGGCTACTCCTGGCTGTGGGCCGCCGACATCGGGAACACGGCCTACCAGGACGCCTGGGCCTCCAACGTCATCGCCTCCGCCAAGGCCGGTGGCTGGGACGGCGTGTTCATGGACGACACCAACTACTCGATCAAGTCCCACGCCGACCCGGCGGACGTCGCGAAGTACCCCACCGACGCGCGATACGGCGCGGCGATGCGCTCCATGGTCGCCAACGTGGCCCCCAAGCTCCGCGCGGCGGGCGAGCTGGCATTCGCGAACCTGCAGTGGGCGGAGTTCTCGAGCCAGGCAAACGACTGGCTGCAGTTCCTCGACGGCGGCATGGACGAGCACTTCGTCAAGTGGGGCTCGGTCGGAGAGGGCTATGCCGATCCGACCCGCTGGGCGAGGCAGCTGGCCAACGTCAAGGAAGCGGAGCGGCAGGGCAAGGGCATGCTGGCCGTGACGCAGTCGACCAACACCGACCAGCAGGCCGCGCGTTTCGGGTGGGCGACAGCGCTGCTGGGCGGGCAGGGCCACGTGTACTTCGCCCTGCATGGCGACTACACCAACGAGAACTGGCTTCCCGAGTACGACTACGCTCTCGGCGACCCCACCGGTCCCGAGAGCAAGGACGCCAACGGGGTGCATCGGCGCGTCTTCGCCGGCGGCCTGGTGCTCGTCAACCCCACCGGCACGACCCAGACCGTGAGCTTCGGCGCCACGTACAGCGGTTGCGGGGTCACCGGCGCCACTTCCGCCTCGATGCCGGCGCACACCGGGCTCATCCTGACCAAGGCCGCCGGCCCCGCGGTGCCGCCGGCCGAGCCAACCCCGGCCCCGACCTCCGCGCCGGCCCCCGCCCCCATCCCACCGGGGCCCACGGGGGACACGACCCCTCCCGCCCGGCCCACCGGCCTGCACGCCACCTCCGTGAGGGGCAAGGTGCTGCTGGACTGGAGCACCAACGCCGACGACACCATCGGCTATCAGGTGTTGCGCAACGGCGTGGTCATGGCCGCTCGGCCGGTCACGAGCAAATACGCGGACACCTCCGTCGCCGTCGGCGTCAAGTGCACCTATCGCGTCAGGGCGGCGGATGCCGCCGGCAACCTCAGCGCCTGGAGCCGGCCGGTGACCGTGAGGTCCAAGCGCCGCCGCGCGAAGGCCGGCAAGACTGCCAGGGCCAAGGGCCTCCGGGTCCGTAAGCGCCACCACGTGTCGGCGCGGTCGCGGTCGCGCGGACACAAGGTTCGTCACACGGCGCAGATTCGCGCGTAGAGCGCCGCATATGCGGCGGTCATCCGCTCGACGCCGAAGCGACCCGCGATCAGCCCGCGCCCCGCCTCGCTCATCCGCCGCCGGGCGCCGGCGTCCTCCAGCAGGCGCAGCACGCTCCCGGCGAGCGCCTCAGCGGTCTGCTCGCCGACGACCTCACCGGCCCCCGACTCGTGCAAGACCCGCATGCCCTGCACCGGAGTCGACACCACGGGCACGCCCGCCGCAAGCGCCTCGAGCGCCGCGATCGACAGGCCCTCCCAGTCCGAGGAGAACACGAGCAGGTCGGAACGTCCGATGATCGCCCGCGCGTCCTGCCGCTGGCCGAGGAAGGCGACCTGATCCGAGAGGCCGAGCTGCCGGGAGAGGAGCTCGAGCTCCGCCCGGCGCGGCCCGTCTCCCAGGACGAGGAAGCGCGTGCCCGGACGGAGCGCCGCGACGGTCGCCGCCATGTGCAGGAAGCGGTCGTGGGCCTTCTGCGCGACGAGGCGCCCGACGGCGGTCACCACCGCGCCGCCGTCCAGGCCGAGCTCCCGGTCGAGCGCCGCCTGCTCCGGAGCGGAAGGCTCGGGCGGCAGCGGCACACCGTTCTCGATCACCGTCAGGTTCTCCGGCGCCGCCCCGGCCCCGACGAGCTGTGCCCGCGCGTCCTCCGAGACGCAGGCGACGTGGTCGGCCAGCGCGAGCAGGCGGACGGCCGGCGCGTACTCGCTCGGGGTCACGCCGTGGAAGGTGGCGAGCAGTGGCGGCCGGGGACCGCCGAGGGTCCGGAGCGCGAGCCCGCTGGCCAGCGAGGCCTTCGGGTTGTGCGCGTGCACCAGGTCCGGGCGGACGCTGCGCAGGGTGCGCGCGATGCCTCCGGTCAATCGCGCCAGCTGCAGCGGAGAGCGCCCCCCGGCGCGCAGGATGAACCTCGCCGTCCGAGGCGACAGCTCGGAGTCGAGCGCCCCCGCCGGCGCGGCCAGCGCCACGTGTGCTCCGTGCGCGGGCAGCCCCTGGGCGAGTCCGACGACCACTCGCTCGGCGCCGCCGACCCCCATCGCCGGGCTCACGAGCAGCACCCTCACGCGGCTGAACCTCGCGCGCCGAGCCGCGTGTAGAGCGCGAGCACCGCTTGCGCGTTGCGCTCAGCGGTGAAGTGCGCCTCCACCCGGGTGCGCGCGGCCTGCGCCTGGCGGCTGGCGAGCCCCGGATCGCCCAGCATGCGCTCGATCGCGGCGGCCAGGGCAACGGGGTCGCCGGGCGGGACGAGTTGTGCGCATGCGTCGTCGACCAGCTCGGGCACGCCGCCGACTCGACTGGCGACGATCGGCACCCCGGCCGCCATCGCCTCGAGCAGGGCGTTCGGGCAGTTCTCCATGTGGGACGGCATGACGAGCACGGCCGTCTTCTCGAGCGCCTCGGGGCTGGGCACGTGCCCCGGGAAGCGCATCCGTCCGTCGAGCCCCAGCTCAGCGGCCAGCCGCTCGAGCTCCGCGTGTTGCGAGCCGGTCCCGAACACCGCGAAGGGGGGAGCCGTGCCGCGGGCGGCGAGCAGCGCGGCCGCGCGCACGAAGACGTCGAGCCCCTTGACCGGCTCGAGCACCCCGAGCGCGGCGACCAGCTCGCCGCCGGCGGTCCGCGCCGGCGGGATCTCCACCCCGTTGGGGACCACCGTCAGGCGGTCGGCCGGGAAGTTGAGCCGGTCGCGCAGGATCGCCGCCACCGCGCGAGAGGCGACGACGACGGCGTCCGCTCGGCGGCACAGCGCCGGTTCGAGCCACTCATACGCCAGGCGGTCGCGCAGCGTCGGCCGGCCGGAGCCGGCCGGGGGCGGGAGGTAGGCGTCAGGCAGCCCACGGACCGTGTAGACCTTGACCAACCCCCGCGGGCGAGGCCAGAGGTGCATCCACAGTCCCGAGCGCCGATCCTGCGCGTGGATGACGTCGAATCCGGCGACGCGCCGGCGGATCAGCTCGGCTCGCCGCACGTCGAGCGCGTGGCGCAGCGGCACCACGAGCGGCTCAGCGCCACCGGAGGCGAAGCGGTCCGCCAGCTCGTCCGTGGCGCAGACCGCCGTCACGTCGACCCCCGCCCGCGCCAGATGGGTGGCCAGCACGATGCTCTGCTCCGGCGGCCCTCCTCGCTCGAGCGAGGTGACCATGAGAACCCTCAAGGCGAGAATGCGAGTTGGGAGCGGACCGGGCCCCCGACCAGCGCGGCGGCCAGACCGGCGAGCAGCCAGAACCCCACCTCGGTCTGGTGGCTCCCGAACCCGCCCGCCACCATCGTCCCGACCAGCGCGGCCTGCAGGGCGGTCACCAGGCGCACGACGTCGACCTCTCGCGCGGCGAGCGCCTCGCGCCGCGCGCGCCTCAGGTCTCGCCAGGCGAAGGCGAGGAACGCCAAGAAGGCCAGCAGGGCGGGCGCCCCACTCTCGGCGGCGATCTCGAGGTAGCTGTTGTGGGCCACCGGGCGCTCCAGCGCGACGGGGTTGTTGAACAGGTAGTGCTTGGTCTCGTCGCGGTAGCGCCCCGGGCCCACGCCCAGGACGGGATGGTCGAGCGCCATGCGCTCCGCCGCCGACCAGTAGGCGACACGCGCGGCGGCGTTCGCGTCGGCGATGCGTCCCTTCTCGGCCACGCGCTGGTGGATGAGCGTCGGGTAGAGCGTCAAGGCACTGACGAGAACGAGAGCGAATGCCGTCGCGGTGGCCAGCAGCTTGTCGACGCGCACGTGCCCGCTGAGCAGCGCCCACACCACTATCGCCACCAGCCCGACCAGCGCGGAGCGCGACAAGGTGGCCAGCAGCGCGGCCCCGATGGCCACGAAGCAGGCGGACCACAGCCATCGCGTGTGCCGCTCGCGCGCGAGCAGATACACGGAGAGGCAGAGGGCAAGCAGGAGGAGGAACGCGAAGTCGTTCGGCTCCGCGATCGGGCCACCCGCCCGCGGCAGCACGCCTGACAGGAACCCGACGAGGGCGTATGCCGCCGCCGCCGCCGTCGACGCCACGAGCACCTTGATCATGCGGCGGACGTCGGCCGGGCTGTCGCAGAGCTGCAGGACGAGGAAGGCGAAGGTGATGTACAGGGCGTAGCGGAGAACCTTGCTGATGCCCTCCTGGGGGTCGGGCGACGCCATCAGCGAGAGGACCACGAGGAGGCCGAACCCCGCCGCGGCCACGATCGAGGCAGAGCCACGCAGCTCCTCGCCTCGGGCGAGGACGCGCAGCAGCCACGCGATGACCAGGATCGCCCCGAGGAGCTTGACGACCGACACCGCCTCGGTCGGGAACGAGAGCATGTCGGTCCACGGCTGGACCCCGACGAGCAGCAGGAGCAGCACCTCGGCGCGGGTGAGCACCAGGAGCCCCGCCACGATCGCGGCGAGCACCGCAACGCCGGCCAGCGGCGCGTAGGCCGCGAGCGCGGAGGCGCCGAGCCCGACCAGCGCCGCGGGCACGACGACCGCGCCGCCCCTGGTCAAGCGGGCCAGCATCGCTCAGGTGACTGGGAGCTGTGCCGGGCGCTCTGTGGGCTCGGTCGAGTCGTAGCCGTAGTACCCGACGCCTTCGCGCTCACGAGGCGCCATGTTCAACACTGCGCCCGCCACGGTGGCACCGGCGAGCTGGAGCTTCTCAAGCGCGCTGGCCAGCGTCGCCGGGCGCTCGGCTCCCGACGCGACGACCAGCAGCACGCAGGACACGTGCGTCGCGACCAGGCGCGCATCGCTCACGGGCAGGATCGGCGGCGTGTCCACCAGGACGAAGGCACCCTGACCGACGATCTCTCGGAGCACGAACCCGAATTGCACGTGCAGCTGCTCGATCTCGTCGCCGAGAGGGGGGCCGGCGGCCATGAGCGAGAGGTGCTCGTACGTGGTCGGCACCGGCTCCGGCTTGCGGCCCGAGCGCATCACCGTGGTCAGCCCGGCCAGGTTGGGCATGTCGAAGAGCTCGTGCTGGCGCGGGCGGCGCAGATCGGCGTCCACGATCACGGTCTCGACCCCCATCTGTGCCAGCGCGACGCCCAGGTTCGCCGTGAGCGTCGACTTCCCCTCCGCGGAGAACGGGCTCGTGACCTGCAGCGAGCCGGTCCACCCCTTGGTGACGAAGTCGAGGTTCGTGCGCAACGTCCGGATGCTCTCCTGGTACTCCTGCAGCTCCCTGACGTTCCAGGCGATGGCGTGCTCTCCGCGCGCGAGCGCCCGCTCGCGCGGCAGTCGTGCCAGCAGGGGCACGTTCGTAGCCTCCGCGAAGTCCTCGGCGGTCTCGATGAACCTACGGAAGTGCTCAAGCGCGAGCGCGAGCAGCAACCCGCCGCCCAAGCCCAGGATGAGGGCCGCCGCGATGATCAGTGGCGGCCGCGGCTGCACCGGAGCTGTGGGGACCGAGCCCGAGTCGACCACCTCTGCGATCAGCAGCTCGTTGGTGCTGATGCGCCGCTGGAAGGCCGTGGCGACGGCCTGTGCGGTGATGAGCGCGTCCTTCGCGTGGGGCGCGCTCCCGGTCAGGCGCAGGATGCCGGTGCCCGCCTCCGTGGATGCCTCGACCTTGCCGGGGAGGGACCGCCCGAGGGACGCGCTGGCCTGCCTCACGGTGGACCGCGACTCGGCCGTCGCGGCATAGGTGCCCAGCAGCGCCGACAGGTTGTCCGACGCGATGAAGCCCTGGCCCTTCTGGGGGTCCGGCAGCAACGCCATGGTCACCGTCGCCTCGTAGCGCTTGGCCTTGGTGAACGCGAAGAGCGTTGCGAAGCCCACCGTGAAGGCCAGCAGGGTCAGCAACAGCCAGCGTCGCTTCCAGGCGACCGCGACGATGTCTTTCAGTTGCATCGAAGATCAGATTCTAGGCGCTGTCAAGGCCAGAACCGCCATCACCCCGGCCGCCACATGCTCGTACAGGGTCAGCGACTCGGAGGTCATGAGATTGCCTGAGCGTCTTCAGAGAGTGTCGCGGCGCTTTCCGCCGACTCCCCGGCGCGTGTGGACTCGCGCGTGTAGAGACGCAGCCAGCTGTCGGTCATCCGCTGGGCTCCATAAGCGGCACGGCGGCCACGCTGGGCGCGGAGCAGGACCTCACGGACCGCCGGGTCCTCGACGATCGAGCGCAGGAGCGCCACCGCTTCGTCCTCGTCGGCGCAGACCTGGGCGTCGCCCAGCACCTCCCGGTTGGCCTCGACGTCGCTCGCGATGGCCACGACGTCCAGCGCCAGCGCCTCGAGGATGACCATCGCCTGACCGTCCCAGGCCGACCAGTGAAGGCACGCCGTGGCCGCGGCGAGCTGCTCGAGGGCGAGCTCACGGTCCAGCCACCCGGTCACCTCGACGCCATGCTCGCGCAGCACTGCAGCGTCCTCGGGCCGGATGGCGTCCCCGATCCACATGGGGGTCGCGACGTCGCGAAGTGCTCCGAGGATCCGGGCCACCGATGCGGCCGGGCGAGCGGCGCCCAGCCGCCCCATGCCGACGACGAGTGGCGCGGGACGGGGTTCCGGTGCGGGCGTGCCCCGCTCGTCGAGCTCCGGCAGGCCGTTGGGGACGACCTCGACCCGCGCCTGGCCGCGAAGCGTCCGGGCCACACGCGCCTCGGCCTTCGAGACGGCGCCGATGACGGACACCCGGCGCGCCACGAAGCGTTCGACAAGGCGGTAGCCCGTGCGCTGCAGGCGCCCGTCCGAGTGGCGCAGCAGGGCCGAGCCATGGGGCGTGTAGACGAGGCGGGCGGAGCCGGGCCGCCGCCCGCCGAGCGCGGCAGCGCCGACGGCTCCGGCGAAGGACGAGTGCAGATGTACGACGTTGGGCCGCAGGTCGGCCACGAGCCGCCGCAGCGCCCGGCCCGCGGCGACCTGCGCCCGGAGTGTCCGGCGGCGCCACGGGAGGGCCAGCAGCTCCACCCGAGGGTCGAAGAGCGCCGCGACGTCGGCGGGCGTCTCCGGTCTGGCCCCATAGGCGACGGTGACCGCGTGCCCTTCCGCGACCAGCCGGTTCGACAGTGTCCTGATCACCTCCAAGGTCCCTGACGCAAAGGACTCGGATACGTGCAGGATGTGCATGGCGCCGGCGCTAGTACGCGCCGCGGCCGCCCAGCACAACGGGAATCGTGGCCAGGATGATCTCCACGTCACGCGCGAGCGACCAGCCGGCCACGTACTGGTAGTCGAATTTCACCATCTCCTGGAAGGGGATTTGCGAACGCCCGGCGATCTGCCAGGGTCCGGTAAGGCCGGGGCGCAGGTGCGCGCGCCGCTCCTGCCAGTCGCGCAGGACGGCCGCCTCGGCCTCCACCAGGGGCCGCGGCCCGACGAGGCTCATCTCCCCGCGCAGGACGTTGAGCAGCTGGGGGACCTCATCGAGCGAGAAGCGCCGGAGGAGGGAGCCGACGTGCGTGATGCGGTCGTCCTTGGCGAGCTTCACGATCGCGCCGTCGTCCCGCACCTCGACGGTCGAGCCGACGTACATCGAGCGGAACTTGTACAGGTTGAAGAAGGTGCCGCCGCGCCCGGACCGGCGCTGGACGAACAGCACCGGACCCTTCGAGTCGAGCTTGATGGCAATGGCGATCGCCAGCAGGAGCGGCGACAGCACGATCAACGCGAGCAGGGAGAGCGTGACGTCGAGGGTGCGCTTGGCCACCTCCGACAGCCGCGAGAACTTCGGCGAGGTGATCGAGAGCAGCGGCATCCCGCCGATCTGGTCGACGGTGCGTGCCCCGTCGAGGAACTCGAAGAGACGGGGGACCACGTCCACGGCGACCCCGGCGTCGCGGCAGAGGCGGATGCAGTTGAGCAGCTCCTCGTGGCCCGCGCGGGAGAAGGCGATCATGACCCGGTCCACGCGGCCCGAGCGCAGCTGGGCGGGAAGCGCGGCGAGGCCTCCGAGTGCCGGCACGGGCAGGTCGACGAAGCCCTCGTGGTCGTCGTCGAGGAACCCGATCGGGTCCAGGCCGAGCTCGTCGTGGCGCATGAGCCGCTGCACCAGCTGGTGGGCGACCGCGCCCGAGCCGATGACCAGCGTGCCCTGGCGCAGGCGCGGCTCGTGGTGGGCGTGCACGCGCGCAACGGTGCGGGCGACGGCCGCCGAGCCCGCGACCGCCAGGCAGCCGATGAGGGCGCCGGACACGGCGTGCGGTGCGCTCAGCCCGGCCAGCAGGCCGTAGAGCGGCCAGGACAGCAGCATGGCGGCGAGCATCAGCTTGGGGGCATCGCTGACGCCGCTGGCCCAAGACCGCAGGTCGTCGAAGGCGTACAGGCCGCACACGAAGGCGGTGACCGGCCATGCGACCGCCAGGGCGAAGGCCATGAGCAGGACCTCGCCGGAGCTCGCCGCGGCGATCAGCGCGGCGATCAGCCCCGCCAGCGCTCCCGCGAGGACATCGGCCGTGGCCAGCATGCGCCGCAGGGCCGAGGACCGCTGGGCGGCCGACTCCGAGGGCGCATAGACGTGAGGTTGAAGAGGGGCCGGGACCCGGAGGGTCCCGTTCCGGTCTGCCGATGTCGCCGTCATGCTCTCCAATTGCGCCTCCGTGCCGAACTTCAACAGAACCATAGACGTCCCTCGCGGGCAATTTGAAAGTTACGCCCATCAGTGGACGAATATCCAGCCAGCATCCCTGCGTCTGGATCCTTACTCCTAGACTGCCTCCGGGCTACCCGATTGCACCGTCTTTGATTCCGCGCCCGTGCGCTTGCCAACCGCCATGGTCAACGCGTTAGGACGCTCGAGGTTGGTAGGTCCGGGCCTGGCGACGGGCGCTCTGGCGTTCTTCGCGGGCGGGTTCTTCCCGGGGGTGACCGCGACCGCAGCGGTGCTCGCCGCGATCGGAGTCGTCCTCCGGTTGACACTCGCCGACCGACCGTTCGAAGGATGGAGCGCCGGTCTCTCGATCGCGGCGGGCTCGCTCGCGCTGCTGGCCGTCTGGACCCTTGGGTCCTCGCAGTGGTCGGGGGCCCCCGCGCGAGCGCTCGTGGAGTTCGATCGCGCGCTGCTCTATCTCGCCGTGCTCGTCCTGTTCGGACTCTTCGCCGCGCGCAGCTCCGATCTGGCCACGCTGTTGCGCTGGGTGGCCGGTGTCGTGTGCCTGGTCTGCGTCGTGGCCCTCGCGAGCCGGCTGCTGCCAGCGACCTTTCCCACCGACGGGGTCTTCGGCAACGACCGCCTAGCGTTCCCGCTCACCTACTGGAACGCCATGGGGATGTTCGCGACGCTGGGCCTGATCCTCGCCCTCAACGTCGCCGCCTCGGCGCGGGAGCCCGCGGTGGCGCGGGTGCTCGCGGCGGCGGCGTTCCCCGCGGTGGCCGTGACGCTGTACTTCACGTTCTCGCGCGGGGGGATCGCCGTCGCGGTCGTCGGGCTGGCGTCGTACATCGTCCTAGCGCATCCACGCGGCCTGGTCTCCGCCCTCCTCGCCATCGTCCCAGCCACGCTGTACGCGGTCGACCGCGCCTATGGCGCCGACCTCCTCGCCACCTCGGAGTTCGCCGCGCCCGCCGCCGCATCCCAGCGCCACGACGTCGTTGTGGCTGTTCTCGCGGCCATGGCGCTGGCCGCCGCGATTCGCGCCGCCGGGCTCCTGCTCGATCGGCGGATCGCCAACATCCGACTCGCCCGCCGCCCGCGTCCGGCGGTGGTGCTGGCCGGCAGCGCGGTCCTGGTCGTTGCGGTGGTGGCGGGGGCCCTGGCGAGCGGGCTCCCCGAGCGTCTGGACCAGGAGTGGCGTCAGTTCGCCCGTCAAGTGGACCGGCCCGACGGCGCGGACCTCCGCGACCGCCTCACCTGGAGCGGGAACAACGGCCGCATCGCCCACTGGCGGGTGGCCCTGGACGGGTTCGCCGAAGAGCCCATACACGGCTCGGGGGCGGGGACCTACCGGCTGCTGTGGGAGCGCGAACGGCCGAGCCCGCCGGTTAAGGTGACGGACGCCCATTCGCTCTATCTCGAGGTGGCGTCGGAGCTCGGGTGGCCGGGCCTGCTGCTGCTCTGCCTGGCACTGGGCACTCCGGTCGCCGTGGCGCTCACCCGGTTGCGCCGACCTGAGCGGCACGCCGCTGGCGCCTTCGTGGCGGCCGGAGGCGGCCTGCTGCTCCACGCTGGGATCGACTGGGACTGGGAGATGCCGGCTCTGTTCGCCTGGTTCTTCGCGGCGAGTGGGGTCGTCCTCGCCGCGAGGGACAGGCCGGAGACCACGGCTCCGCGGCGCCTCACTCGGCTGCTCGCCGGGCTCGCCTGCCTGGGCCTCCTGCTCACCCCGGCGCTAGTCCTGAGCAGCCAGGCGTCCCTGGATCGAGCGGTGGGGGCCTTCAAAGAGGGCGATTGCCGGACGGCCGTCGACGCTTCGCTCGACAGCCTCGACCGGTTGCGCGTCCAATCCGAGCCATTCGAGATCGTCGGCTACTGCGACGCTCGCGTCGGCCAGAACGAGCTGGCCGTGCGCGCGTTCGAAGCGGCCCGAAGTCGCGATCCGGACAACTGGCAGTACGCGTACGGACTCGCCGTCACCCAGGCGCTCGCGGGCAGGGACCCGACGGCCGCCGCGGCCGAGGCCCGGAGGCTGAACCCGCTGAGTCCGCTCGCCCGCGACCTGCAGCGAGGGTTGCGCTCGCGCAGCGCAGAGCGCCGGCGCCGTGTCGCCGGGCGGGCCCTCATCCCCTTCGAGTGACAACGGGGCGGGCCGCCGGCCCGCCCCGTTGCACCACAGAAGGGACTAGTTCTCGCCGGCCGTCCTGCGCCGGAGCACGAGGCCGACGGTCAGGAGCGCGATCCCGAGGAGCAGGATCGGCATGGCTGCGAACCCGGTGAAGGGCAGCTGGTTGCCTGAGCTCGGGGTTGCGCCCGTCTCGACCTGGCGGGCGGGCTGAACCCCGCTACCGGGGGCGTTGCCGCCGGCGTCCTCCTCGGGCAGCACGTTCTGGCTGCCCTCGCCCTGGTCCTGCTCGCCCAGGACGGTGTTGCTCGATGGCGGGGGCGTGGTGGTGTTGCTCGATGGCGGGGGCGTGGTGGTGGTGTTGCTCGATGGCGGGGCAGCCGTGGTGGGGCCGTACTGGGCGACGCTCGCGTTGTCGTTGCCTGACAGGCCGGAGACCGCGAGGCCCGCGCCGGCCGTGCTCAGCAGCAGCCCGAGCACGAGGGTGCTCAGGATCACCAATCTTGACTTCATCAGCTCTGCTCTCCTTGTCCGCCTCCGTGCGGGCTGTGAGACGCGCGTGCGGACCTGCTGCTTGATCGCGTCGAGCTCGAGAGCGGTCGCCTCGGGGCGATGCGCGCGGAGCTGGTCGACGACCGGCTGCAGGTCCGGCTGGAGGTCATGGTGGTCGTTCATCACCCACTGATACGAAGCAGGACGCCGATTCCTGATCGAAGATGTCGCTGCATGCGCGACGACGACTTCGAGCGGCTCTACGCGGCGGAGGCCCAGGGCCTCTTCGCGTTCCTCGCGTACCGCACCGGCGACCGCGCGCTGGCCGAGGACCTGCTCGCCGACACCTTCGAGCGGGCGCTGCGCGCACGCGCGCGCTTCGACCGGCGGCGCGGCTCGGAGAAGACGTGGCTCTACGCCATCGCGCTGAACCGCCTGCGCGACAACGCGCGCCGCGCCGCCGCCGAGGGCCGCGCCTTCGAACGTGCGGCCCCGGGGGCCGGGCCCGCCTCGCCGCTCGAGGCCGTCGAGCACCGCGACGAGCTCCAGCGCGCGCTGGCCGGCCTCAGCCCGGAGGAGCGCGAGGCAATCGCCCTGCGCTTCGGCGCCGAGTTGACCGTGCCGGAGATGGCCAAAGCGCTGCGCGAGCCGCTCACGACGGTGGAGGGCCGGGTCTATCGCGCGCTGCGCAAGCTGCGCGACACGCTGGGCTAGACTTCGAGCCGGACCGTGCTAGGCGGGGAGGTAGCGGTGCCCTGCACCCGCAATCCGCTCTAGCGGGGCTGAATCCCCCCCAGAGGGGCTCAGGCCCTCGGGGCCAGCGCGCCGTATGGAGCGTCGATGGCCGGGTCCCGCGCGATGTCGGCCCGTGAACCAGGTCAGGTCCGGAAGGAAGCAGCCTTAAGCGGTCACCGGCAGGCGCGGCGGGGACAGCCCGGCCGGAGCACCCAGCGGCGAACGCGCCCGAGGAACCGGCTTCGACAGGGGGTGCACGGTCCGCTTCCTTCTCAGCAGCGCGCGTAGATCACCCACGAGGGGTTCTGCGCCGCACGCGCGAAGCCGCTCGGCACCTCGGCGGTCAGCACCCCGGGGTCCTTGGGGTCGAGCGTGAAGTTGCGCTCCACCCGAGGCGTCGCGGGGTCGACGAAGACCCCGCGGCCGGGCCGCTGCAGCTGCGCCGAGACGATCTCGCGCGGCGGCCGCTGGAGCCACAGCGCGAGCAGCGGGACCGGCCGGTGGTTGGGGACCGTGACCGGGCGGCAGCCCGAGCGCAGCGGCGGGCGGCCGGCGAGGGCGTGCAGGTCGTCGCGGATCTCGCGCTGGATGCCGATCGCTCCGCGTAGCCTCTCGACGCGCTGCACCTGGCGCGGCGTGAAGGCGAGCAGCGCCAGCACCACGAGCACCCCGATCGCCTGCCAGCGCCGCCGCCACGCGTGCCCGGGCGCGAGCAGCGTCCAGCCGAACGCGCCCGCGCCGCACGCGATCGCCAGCAGCGTGGCGGGCAGCAGCAGGTAGCGCCCGAGGATCGGCAGCCCCGCGGCGGCAAGCACGCAGAAGGCGCCGAGAGCCAGCACGCCGGCGGCGAGGGGAAGGCGGATGCGGTCGCGCGCGAGCCCGACGGCGAGCACCCCGCCCGCTGCGGCGCCGGCCAGCACGGGCTCGCGCACGATCTCGCCGAGCCGCCGCGGCACCGTGAGCGGCACGTTGGCCAGCCCGGTCGTGCGCTGCAGCACCTCGGCCCCCGCGCGCGTGTCCGTGAGCGAAAAGAGCGGGTCCCCGGCGATCGCCAGGTCCGAGAGCGCCCACAGCAGCGGTGCGGCGGCCGCGACGAGAGCCGGCGCGAGGATACGCTCCCCCGACAGCCCGAGGTAGGCGACGTAGGCCGCCGAGAGCAGCCACGCCTCGGGTCGCAGCAGGCCGGCCAGCCCCAGTGCCAGCAGCACCGGCACGCCCGCCCGTGGCCTGCGGGCCTCGATCAGCAGCGCCGCGAGCACGAGCACGAGGTAGGGAAGGTCGACATAGGCCCGCACGCCGAAGGAGAGGACGGGCTCGCGGGTGAGGATCACCACCGCGGCGACGGCACCCGCCGGCGGGCCGAACCAGTGCGCGCCGAGCAGGTAGGTGAGCGCCGCCAGAGCGCCGAGGAAGGCGAACGCGGCGACCACGACTGCGGTCTCCGCCCCTGCGCCCAGCGGCGCGAGCACCAGGCCTAGCAGGGTGGCCAGCGGGTGAGGCGTCGGAGCGACGGGCACGTCGTAGTCGGGCAGCCGCCCGTGGGCGAGGTCGCCGCCCCACACCAGCGAGTAGGCGGTGTCGTAGTTGGCGAGGCCCGTGCCGACCATCACCCACGCCAGCAGCGCCCCCACCGCCGTGAGGACGCCGAACACGAGCAATTGCGGGGCCTTCGGCACCGCCCGCGGACGCTAGCGGCACCGGCCCCTAGACTCGTCAGCCGTGCCTCCGGCCTCCGCCTCGCTCTACCGTCGCCACCGCCCGCGCACGTTCGCCGACGTGGTCGGCCAGGAGCACGTGGTGAGAACCCTCTTCAACGCGATCGAGCGGGGCAAGGTCCACCACGCCTACCTGTTCGTCGGCTCGCGGGGGACGGGCAAGACCTCGATGGCGAAGATCCTCGCCGCGTCGCTGAACTGCGTGAACGGCCCAACCACCGAGCCGTGCGGAACCTGCGACTCCTGTGTCGCCATCGCGAGCGCGAGCTCGCTCGACGTCATCGAGATGGACGCGGCGTCCAACAACTCTGTCGACGACATCCGCGACCTGCGCGAGAAGGTGGCCTACGCGCCCGTCTCGGGCCGTCACAAGGTCTACATCCTCGACGAGGCGCACATGCTCTCCACTGCGGCGTGGAACGCCTTCCTCAAGACGCTCGAGGAGCCCCCGCCCCACACGATCTTCGTGCTGGCCACCACGGAGGCGGCCAAGGTCCTCCCCACGGTGGTCGACCGCTGCCACCGCTTCGACTTCGGGCGCCCCACGGTCGCCCAGATCACCGAGGTCCTGCGCCGCGTCGCCGACGCGGAGTCGATCGAGATCCCCGACGCGGCCTGCGCGCTGATCGCGCGCTCGGCCACCGGCTCCTTCCGCGACGCGCTGGGGACGCTCGAGCAGCTGCACGCCTACTCGGGACAGGCCATCCTGCTCGAGGACGTGCTCGCGGTCCTCGGCGCCGCCGACGCGGACCTGCTGTTCGGCACCGTGGACGCCGTGGCGGCCGGGGACGCGCGCGCGGGGCTGATCGCGGCCGCCCGCCTGGCCGAGTCGGGCCGAGACGTCGGGCGGTTCTTCGGGGACCTCGAGGCGCACACGCGCGCGCTGATGGTCGTGCAGACGCTCGGCGGCGAGGTGCCGCCGGAGCTCGCGGTGACGCCTGAGCAGGACGAGCGCCTGAGCGAGCAGGCCGCTCGCGTGAACGCCACCGACGTCGTGCGCCTGCTCGACCTCATCGCCGCGGGGCTGCGCGCGATGAAGGACGGCTCGGACGCCCGCACCCAACTCGAGCTCGCACTCGTCAAGGCCGCCGTCCCTCGCCACGAGGCCTCCACCAAGGCGCTGCTGACCCGTCTCGAGCGCGTCGAGGCGCGCCTCGGCGGATCCGGCGTCTCGCCGGTTGCCGCGCCCGCGAGCCGGGCGCCCTCGGTGCCGGCCACCGCGGCGGGCCGGGCCTCGTCGACCCGCGCCCCGGCGGTCGCCACCGCACCCCCGCGCCCCGGCCCGCCGGCGAACGGCCCCGAGCAGGCCGAGGGGCAGGCCGACCCGGCGGTCACGGCGGTGGCGGTCGTCGAGCCCAAGGACCTCGACCTTGCCTCTGTGGCTGAGCTGTGGCCGGCGGTCGTGGAGACCGCCGAGGCCGACAACCGCCTCGTCGGCGCCGTGCTGGCCCACGCCAAGCCCACCGCGCTGGAGGGCGACGAGCTCAGGCTCGCTCTCGCCGGCAAGACCAACAAGGCGCTCGCCGAGGATCCCGCCAAGCGCGACCTGATCGCCAAGGCCGTGCGCACGGTGACGGGCAGCTCGCTGCGCCTGGCCTACGAGCTGCGGGCCGACGCCGAGCTCGACGTGCCCGACGCGCCGGAGCTCTCGGAGGAGGAGCTGATCGAGCGCTTCGTGACAGAGTTCGAGGCCGAGGAGCTGCCGCCCGAGCCCGAGTCCCAGGAGACGCCCTGATGCCGCCCCAGCCCAACATGCAGCAGATGCTCAAGCAGGTCCAGAAGATGCAGGAGGACATGGCCGCGGCGCAGGAGTCGCTGAAGGACGAGCGCGTGGAGTCGTCGGCCGGGGGCGGCATGGTCAAGGTAACCGTGTCGGGCGACCTCGTCGTGCAAGCGATCACGATCGATCCCCAGGCGGTGGACCCCGAGGACGTCGAGATACTGCAGGACACCGTGCTCGCGGCGGTCAACGAGGCGCTGCGCTCCGGGCAGGAGCTGGCCGCGGCCAAGATGAGCAGCGTCGCGGGCGGCCTCGGCGGCGGCCTGGGCGGGCTCGGCCTCCCCGGCCTATAGAGCCGCTTGCTCGCCCCGCCCCTCCAGCGCCTCGTCACCGAGCTCGGCAAGCTGCCGGGAATCGGCAACCGCACCGCGCAGCGGCTGGCCTTCCATCTCCTGCGGGCCACGCCGCAGGACGCCAGCGCGCTCGCCGACGCCATCCGCGAGGTCAAGGAGCGCATCACGCTCTGCGAGGTCTGCTTCAACCTCGCTGAGGGCCCGCGCTGCACGATCTGCGCCGACGAGCGCCGCGACCGCGCCCTGATCTGCGTGGTCGAGGATCCCGGCGACGTCATCCCGGTGGAGCGGACCCACGAGTACCGCGGCCGCTACCACGTCCTCGGAGGCGCGTTGTCGCCGATCGACGGGGTGGAGCCCGACGACCTCAAGATCGCCCAGCTCTACGCGCGGGTGCAGGCTGCCGATCCGCCGGTGCGCGAGGTGGTGCTCGCCACCAATCCGACCACGACGGGGGAGGCGACCGCCCTGCACATCGCCGATGGCCTGCGCGAGCGCGCGCCCGGGGTGACCGTCACGCGCCTGGCCTCTGGGCTGCCGGTGGGCGGAGATCTCGAGTACGCGGACGAGGTGACCCTGGGGCGCGCGCTTGCCGGGCGCCGAACGCTCTGAGCGGCCGGCCGCCCTCGGCAGCCGCCGCGGTCAAGCGCCCGGCCGGCGGCTCACGCGCTGCAGCGCCCTGGCGACCTGCGCCTCGGCGGCCCGGACCGTCGTGCGCCCGGCCGTGTAGCGCCGGGAGGACCCCGTGGCCGCCGCCTCGCCGGCGGCTCGGTAAGCGCGAGCGGCGTCGCGCATGGCGGCCACCACGGCGGCGGGAGCGCCCTGTTGCGGGGCGAAGGGAGCGAGGCCCTCGGCTGTGTCCGTGTAGGCGGCCGCCACGACGCGCAGGGCTCGCGACTGGCCCCCCCGGCTGCGAGCCGCGCGCAGATCCGTGTCGCCGCGAGCGCGGAGGTGGTTCAAGCGCTCCAACGCCGCTGCCACCTGCAGCCGGAAGGCGAGCTCCGGTGCCGGCGCGAACACGCGCGCTCCGGGCAGGGAGATGCGCTGGACGTCCAGCTCGCACCCGGCCACCGCGCCGAACACGACCCGCGGCGCCACGCAGGCGACGGCAAGCACGCCCGCGCTGGTGGGCACCACTGCGACGTCCATCACCGCATCTCGGCGCCACAACGCCACGCTCTGGTACGACCACGCGCGGTAGCCGGCGAGCGCGGTGGGCCTCGGCCTTCCGGGAGCCGCCTTGAGCGCCCGCCGCAGCGAGGACGGGATGAGCGAGCGGTCGGTCGGTGCAGCCAGCGTGACGAGGGCATGACCCGACAGGCTGGGCAGGATCGCGAAGGCGATGGTCGCGTCCGGATCGAGCCTGGATACGCCCGCCCTCGCCGGGCTGACCGGGGTCCAGGTGCTCGGCAGCGTCAGATGCGCGGGGCCAAGCCTCACCGCTCGCGACTCGCCGGAGACCGCGGGCGTAGGGGACGTGGCTGCGAACCCGGCGCGCCAGCCCACCACCGCGGCGACGACCACCCCGGCGACGGCGAGCGCCCCGAAGATCGCGACGAGGCCTCGTGCCACCCACGCAGGACGGCCGGCGGGGGGCGAGCTTCGCAGCGAGCGGATCATCACCGGCAGCAGCGGAGGAGCACCCCGGTCATCCGGAGGAGTCGAACTTCTCCCTGGCGGGGGTGGAGCTCGGCTTCGGCTTGGCGGCCGGGGCTGGCCGGGCCGGTGCGACCGGCGGCTGAGCCGGTTGCGGGGCAGCCGGCGTCGGGACGGCCGGCGTGGGGACGGCCGGCGTCGGTGTGGTGACCGGCTCAGTGGTCGGGGCGGGTGACGGAGCAGCGGCCTCGGCGGGTCGCTGCGATCGCGTCCGCAACGGCTTCTTGCGCAGGTCAGGCAGCACCGGCACGGGATCGAGGCGCAGCGGCGTCGTGGCCGGCCCGGCCCCGGTCGTCCCGATGGCCGCGCGGGCCGTCCGCGGGGGCGTGCCTCCGCTCGCCCGCGGCGCCTGGGTGCCAAGCACGAAGGCGATCACGAAGGACAGCGCGACCAGCATGCCCAGGCCCAGGAGCGCGGCGCTCGTCGGCCGCCGGTCGGCGTCGAGGAGGAGCACGTCCCTCACCCACACGCCGCCGTGCGCGGATGACGACGTCGGGAGCCGCGCCCGGGGGAGCCTCAGGAGGCGGGGCATGACCTGGGGCGCGCCGAGCCGGGGTAGATGCAGCGGTCACGCCGCAGCGGCTGGTGCCCGCGGCGGATGACGATCAGCGTGTGCTTGCCGA
>DASQFQ010000075.1:0-5657 GCA_035633075.1 Solirubrobacteraceae bacterium
CGCGCGCGCGCACGGCGATCTGCTCAGCCCCGTTGGAGTGGCCGTCCAGGCCGGGCTTGCCGACGAGGATCTTGAGGTTGCGCCCTAGCTGCTCTGAGAGCTCGGCGACGTCGTCTCGCAGCGCAGCGATGTCGGCGCCCGGGGCGGGCGCGGCCGCCGCGCCGATGCCCGTGGGCGCGCGGTAGGAGCCGAAGGCGCCGCGCAGCGCCGCTGCCCACTCGCCAGTCGTCGCCCCCGCCCGCGCGGCGGCGATCGTTGCGGGCATGACGTTCTCCTCAGAGCGCGCGACCAGTGCGAGATCCTCCAGCGCGGCGTGCACCGCGACGTGGTCGCGGCCCGCACGCCACTGCGCCAGAGCGGCCTTCTGCTCCTCCTCGACCGCCTTGTCGACGACGAGGATGCCCCCCTCGGCGTCGGCGGTCAGCGGGGAGGAGGCCGTCTCGGTGAAGCGGTTGACGCCGACGAGCACCTGCTCCCCGGACTCGATGCGGGCGATCCGCTCGCGGTTGGACTCCACGAGCGCGGCCTTCATGTACGGCACGGCCTCGACCGCCCCGCCGTGCTCGGTCACCCGCGCCATCTCTGCGCGGGCGCCCGCGAGCAGGTCGCCGACCAGCCCCTCCATCACCGTCGAGCCCTCGAAGAGGTCGGGGTACTCGAGCAGGTCGGTCTCGAAGGCGAGGACCTGTTGGATGCGCAGCGACCACTGCTGGTCCCACGGCCGCGGGAGGCCGAGCGCCTCGTTCCACGCCGGGAGCTGGATGGCGCGGGCGCGCGCCGCGCGCCCGAGGGTGACCGCGAGCGCCTCGAGCACGATGCGCTGGACGTTGTTCTCGGGCTGGGACTCCGTGAGCCCGAGCGAGTTGACCTGCACGCCGTAGCGGAAGCGTCGGTGGCGCTCGTCGGCGACGCCGTAGCGCTCGCGGCCGAGCCCGTCCCACAGCACGCTCATCGCGCGCAGCTTCGCGTGCTCCTCGACGAAGCGCACGCCCGCGTTGACGAAGAAGGAGATGCGCCCGAAGACCGCGCCCATCTTCTCCTCGCCGACGCGCGGGCGGACCTCGTCGAGCACCGCGATCGCCGTGCTCATGGCGTAGGCGATCTCCTGCACCGGGGTCGCCCCCGCCTCCTGCAGGTGGTAGGAGCAGACGTTGATCGGGTTCCACCTGGGGATGTGCTCGACGGTGTAGGCGACCATGTCGGCGATCAGCCGCATCGAGGGCGCGGGCGGGAAGGCATAGGTCCCGCGCGACAGGTACTCCTTGATGATGTCGTTCTGGGTCGTGCCCTGGAGGACCCGGGGCTCGATCCCGTTCTCCTCGGCGGTGACGACGTAGAGCGCCAGCAGCCACGCGGCGGTGGCGTTGATCGTCATCGAGGTGTTCATGCGGTCGAGCGGGATGCCGTCCATGAGCGCGTGCATGTCGCCCTTGTGGCAGACCGGCACCCCGACCTTCCCGACCTCGCCGCGCGCCAGCTCATGGTCGGCGTCGTAGCCCGTCTGGGTCGGAAGGTCGAAGGCGACCGACAGGCCCGTCTGGCCCGCGCCCAGGTTGCCCCGGTAGAGCTCGTTGGAGCGCCGCGCCGTCGAGTGGCCCGCGTAGGTGCGCATCATCCACGGCGGGTCGGCCTCTGGAAGGCGGTGCATACGGGTATCTTCGCATCGCGATGCGCGCGATCGACCTGCGGCACATGGGCCGCGAGCACGTGATCTGCTGCTGGGAGCTCGACGGCGTGCTGATCGACCCCGGACCCCAGTCCTGCGAGGACACGCTCCTGGCCGCGCTCGACGGCGAGCAGCCGCGGGCGCTCCTGCTCACCCACATCCACTTCGACCACGCGGGTACGACCGGCTCGCTCGTGCGCCGCTGGCCCGACATCCCCGTCTACGTCCACGAGCGGGGGGCGCGCCACCTCGCCGACCCCATGCGGCTCGTGGCCAGCGTCAGCCGACTCTACGGCGAGGACAGGATGCGCGAGCTCTGGGGCGATGTCAAGCCGGTGCCCAAGGCCAACCTGCGGGTGCTCGAGGGCGGCGAGACCGGGGTGGAGGGCGGCTACCGCGTGGAGTACACGCCGGGCCACGCCTCCCACCACGTCTGCTACCTCCACGTCGACAGCGGCGTGGCGTTCGTCGGCGACGTGGCGGGCATGCGGATCCCGCCCTCGGACTTCACGATGGCCCCCACGCCTCCGCCCGACATCGACGTGGCGGCCTGGGAGCGGTCGCTCGACACGGTCCGCGGCTGGGGTCCGCAGACCCTCGCGATGACGCACTTCGGCCCCGTCGAGCAGGTCGAGGCCCAGCTCGACGCCGTCCGCGAGCGACTGTACGAGCAGGTCCGCCTGGCTGGCGAGCGCGACCTCGAGGGCTTCGTCGAGGCGTGGTCGGCGCGGGTACGGGCGGAGGCGGGCGAGGCCGCTCCCGCGTACCTGCAGACGGCTCCCCCCGACCACCTCTTCGCCGGCCTGGAGAGGTGGCGCAGCCAGCAGGCGGAGGTATCCTGAGCGCCATGTCGCAGACGATCGAGCTGCCACGGACGCTCGGCCCTGGCAGCGCCCTCGGCGGCCACTGGCGTGTCATCGTCAGAAACGACGACCACAACACCTTCGACCACGTGGCGGTCACGCTCGCGCACACGATCCCCGGCGTCAGCGTGGAGCAGGGCTATGCGATCGCGGACACCATCCACAACGCCGGGCAGGCGATCGTTTGGAGCGGGATGAAGGAGCCGGCCGAGCTCTACTGGGAGCAGCTGGCCGGCGCGGGGCTCACCATGGCTCCGCTCGAGCAGGGCTGAGCCGCCGCATCCCGCGCTCAGCGCACGCGCTGCATCGTCATGGCGCGCGCGCGGTGGCGCGGCGACTGCCTGACGAGCATGCCGATGTGCTCGGCGTCGCTCGGACGCGCGAGCCAGAACCCCTGAGCGCGCTCGCAGCCGAGCCCGTGAAGTGCCACGACCTGCTCGTCGGTCTCGACCCCTTCGCCGACGACGCAGAGCCCCAGGGCATGCGCCATGGCCACCACGGCCTGCACGATGGCCGCGTCCTCGCCGACGATCCCGAGCCTCGCCACGAACTCGCGGTCGATCTTGAGCTCGTCGATCGGGAACCGATGGAGGTAGCTCAGCGAGGAGTAGCCGGTCCCGAAGTCGTCGAGGACGATGCGGACGCCGAGGGCCTTGAGGGCCTGCATCACGGCGGCCGGGCGCTCCGTGCTCTCGAGCAGGCCGCTCTCGGTGATCTCGAGCGCGAGGTCGGTCGCGGCGATCCCCGCCGACGCGAGGGCCCGGGCGACCAAGGCGGGAAGCTCGGGCTGCGCGAGCTGGCGGGCGGACACGTTGACGTGCACCGGCAGCGGCGCGTCGTCGCCGAACTCCGCGCGCCAGGCCGCCGCCTGATCGCAAGCCTGCTGCAGCACCCACTCGCCGAGGCTCAGGATGAGGTCGCTCTCCTCGGCGATCGCGATGAACGCCGCCGGCAGCAGGAGCCCGTGACCGGGGCGCTCCCAGCGCACCAGCGCCTCGACCGCCTCGATGCGCCCGCTGCCGAGCGCCCAGATCGGCTGGTAGTGAACGCGCAGCTCGCCCCGGGCGAGGCCGTGGCGCAGGTCGCGCTCGGTTCGCAGGGCCGCGACGGCCTCCTTGCGCATGTTGGCGTCGAAGAGCTCGTAGCGCCCGCCGCCCGCGGCCTTGGCGCGGTACATGGCCGCGTCGGCGTCGCGCACCAGCGTCTCGGCGCTGGCCCCCAGCGCGTCGCTGAGGGCGACACCCAGGCTCGCGGTGGCGAAGAAGTCCTCGTCGCCGTCGAGCGAGAAGGGGCGCACGAGATCGCGGCGGATTCGATCGGTCAGCTGGAGCGTCACATGCTCGTTCTCGACGCCGTCGAGCAGGAGCACGAATTCGTCGCCGCCGAAGCGCGCGACGGAGTCCGAGGCGCGGACGGCCTCCGACAGGCGGCTCGCGATCTGGACGAGCAGGCCGTCACCGCTGGCGTGCCCGAAGTTGTCGTTGACGACCTTGAAACGGTCCACGTCGATGAAGACGACCGCCACGCGCCCGCCGCTACGGCGGGCGCGAGCGAGCGCCTGCTCCAGGCGGTCAAGCAACAGGGTGCGGTTGGGAAGACCGGTGAGCGGGTCGTGCAGCGCCTGGTGGGCCAGCGCTGCCGTGGCCTCCTTCTGCTCGGTCACGTCCTGCACCTGGCCGACGAAGTGCAGGGGCCGGCCGTCGGGCTCGCGAACCAGCCGTACCATCAGCGACACCCACACGACGTGCCCGTCGGCGTGGATGTAGCGCTTCTCGCAGCTGAAGCCGTCCTGGTCGCCGGCGAGCGTGCGGCGCCTGCCCTCGGCGCTCTTGTCGAGGTCATCGGGGTGGGTGATCTCGGCCCATCTGCGGCCCGACAGCTCGGCCTCGGAGTAGCCGAGCATCTCGCACAGCGCCCTGTTGACGCGCAGCAGCTGTCCCTCGGGCCCGGTCACGGACATCCCGATCATGGCGTTCTCGAACGCGCTGCGGAAGCGCTCCTCGCTCGTCCAAGCGGCGGCCAGCGCACGCACGTTGCTCTCGCGGACCAGCTCGTTGAGGCGCCACGAGACCATCGCCACGATGCCGGCCGAGGCCACGGCGGCGGCGTGGATGGCCGCCCACTTCCATGGGTGCGCGATCGCGTCGGGATGGTTGTAGACGGTGTGCGGGGCGATCGCGCCCCCAATCCCGTGGTGGAGGGCGACGTAGGCGGCGGCGAGTCCGAACGGGAGCCAGTCCTCGTACAGCGCGAGCACGAAGAGCATCACGAAGAAGTGGAAGTGGGCCTCGATGTAGCCGTCCGAGACGTGCACGAGCACAGCCGACGCGCTGAGCAGGCCGGTGGCGGCGAGCGCCGAGCGCAGCTTGCGGCCGTGCATGCGCCACGCGAGGAGCCCGAGCGCGGCCACGGGAGCCGCGTCGAGCAGGGCATGCCAGAGGGGGAATGCGCGCAGCAGGCTGAAGGCCAGCAGGCCGACGGCATTCAGGGCCAGCAGGGCGAGCATCCACCGATGCCGCCGTTCCCAGCTCTCGTCCGGCAGGGTCTGCCCCTTGGGCAGCGCGTCGCGCAGGCGCATACCCGCTTATCGACGCGATGTCCCTCAAGCGTGAGCCGAGCGCGGCGCCGCCTGGCTGTTGCCCTCGGGGCCCACCCGTCCGGAGACCACGAGCGTCGAGGAGGTGTAGACCACGGGCACCTGGTACCAGCTCGAGTAGTCGGCGCGCCACGCCGCGAACTCCTCGCCGTTCCAGTACAGCTCGTAGTCGACCTTGCGCTCGAAGGTCGCCATCTGCAGGAACTTGTAGCCGTCGTCGGACGCGCGGTAGACGGAGTAGTCGGTGGCGCCGTAGCGCAGGGCCACGGGAGCGATCTCGGCGAGAGCGACCTCGAGGGAGTCGGCCCGGAACACGGTGGCGTACCACGGGACCTGGAACACGACGGACAGCAGGCGCCCACCTCCGCGCGGATCGCGCCCGGGCCCTCGGCGCTGCGTCCGTTGCCCTCGGACTCGGCGCCCACGAGGATCGCGATCTTGCCCTGGTGCTTGTTGTCGCGCAGCAGCTGGTGGGCCTCGGCGACCCCGTCGAACCCGAGCGTCTTCCAGAGCACCGGCCGGATCCGGCCCT
>DASQFQ010000076.1:0-9134 GCA_035633075.1 Solirubrobacteraceae bacterium
GCACCCGCGTGTGGACGCGCACGGTGCCGCGATCCGGCTTGGACTGCGACTCGCGCAGCTCGAGCACCTCGGACTCGCAGTACAGCGTGTCGCCGTGGAACACAGGCGCGGGGTGCTTGAGCTCCTCCGTCGCCAGGTTGGCGATCGCCTTGCCCGAGACGTCGGAGACGCTCATGCCCAGGGCCAGCGAGTACACGAGCGGCCCGACCACGACGTTGCGGCCCTGCTGGGACTGACCGGCGTAGACGTCGTTGATGTGCAGCGGGTGGTGGTTCATGGTGATGAGGCAGAACAGGTGGTCGTCCGACTCGGTGACGGTCTTGGCCGGCCAGTGCTTGTAGACGGCACCGACCTCGAACTCCTCGAGGTAGCGGCCGTAGGGATGGGCGCCGGTCGCCTCGCGGGCGGCCTGGTCGGTCTCGACGCTGCGGCTGGTTTCAGTGCTCATGGCGCGGGATCATGGCGCACCGCCGCCGCCCCGGTGCCTACAGCCTCCGCGCCACGAGCTTCCGGGTCACGCGCTGAGGGCCCCGGCGGATCCGCAGGGGTGGCGCGGTCGCGCCGAAGCCGCATCGTTAGATTCCCGGCCTCATGCGCAACCCCCGCGACTTCGCCAAGCCCCTCGCCGTCGGCGCCCCCGAGCCCGCGCTCGAGATCCCGGTCACCCCCTCCCGGATGATCCACTTCTTCGATCCGAGCAACGAGAGGATCGTGGCCAAGCTGCCCGATCTGGCCGCCAAGGCCGACATCCTGCTCGGCAACCTCGAAGACGCCATTGCCGTCGAGAACAAGGAGGCGGCGCGCGCCGGGCTCGTACGGGTCGGACAGGAGGCCGAGCTCGGCGAGACGGCGCTGTGGACGCGGGTGAACTCGCTCGAGAGCCCCTGGGTCCTGGACGACATCACGACGCTCGTGACCGAGATCGGTCACCGGCTCTCGGTGATCATGGTCCCCAAGGTCGAGGGTGCCTGGGACATCCATTACGTCGACCGGCTGCTCGCCCAGCTCGAGGCGCGGGCCGAGCTCGAGCGCCCCATCCTCGTGCACGCGATCCTCGAGACCTCGCTCGGCGTGGCCAACCTCGAGGAGATCGCGCAGGCCAGCCCGCGGATGCAGGGCATGAGCTTCGGCCCCGCCGACCTCGCGGCGTCGCGGCGGATGAAGACCACGCGCGTAGGCGGCGGGCACCCCGGCTACCGAGTGCTCTCCGATCCCGACCCCGCCGATCCCGAGGCCGCGCGCCCGAGCGCCCAGCAGGACCTCTGGCACTACTCGATCGGGCGCATGGTCGACGCCTGCACCGCGACCGGGATCCTGCCGTTCTACGGCCCGTTCGGCGACATCAAGGACCTCGCGGGCTGCGAGGCGCAGTTCCGGGCCGCCTTCCTGATGGGCTGCGTCGGCGCCTGGTCGCTGCATCCCGCCCAGATCGACGTCGCCAAGAAGGTGTTCAGCCCCGACCCCGACGAGGTGGTCTTCGCCAAGCGCGTGCTCGAGGCCATCCCCGACGGCCGCGGTGTGCACATGCTCGACGGCAAGATGCAGGACGACGCGACCTGGAAGCAGTGCAAGGTCATGGTGTCCCTGGCTGAGATGCTCGCGGCCAAGGATCCCGAGCTGGCGGAGGCCTACGGGATGTGATCCGGGGTATTCCCTCGCCATGCCCATCGCCACCCCCGAGCTCGCGACCGTCCGGCGCCTGGGCGAGCGCGCCTGCGTGATCGACCTCGGCGCGGACTTCATGGCCGCGCGCGCGGCCGACGACCTCGCCGCCGGGGCGGCGGTCGGCGGGGCGCGCGAGTTCGTCTTCGACCTCACGCACGTCCGCCGCTACGAGGCCGAGGCGCTCTTCGACCTGGCCGCCCTCTGCCGGCGCCTGGTCAGCTACGGATGCGAGGTGCTCGTCGCCACGCACGATCCCGGCGTGACGCTCGAGCTGCGCAGGCTCGCGCACGGCGACGACTGGACGCTCTCGCCCACGCTGTCGGCCGCCCTGACCGGCCTGCTGAGCCGCCCGGTCTAGAAGCGGTATTGCTTGCTTGGACAGCCGATCTTCGGGTCGCCCATGCCCGCGTTGTAGGGAAAACAGCTCGCGTAGCGGAACCGGCCGTGCCACGCCTGCGGGATGCGAACCAGGGCGCGGGCGATGAAGTGGCCGCGGCGGATCCGGCGCGTGCGCGCGCGGGCGGCGAGCGGCGCAGTCCCCGTGCCCCGGCGGCCGACGTAGAAGAGGGTCGGCTTGGTCAGGCGCACGTCGCGCGGGGTCGCGTAGACCTGGGTGAGGCGGATGACGTTGCGGCGAACGAGCCTGAAGGTGAGGTTGGAGCGGGGGAAGACGTACACGGGCTGGACCGCGCTGCGGTCGCCGAAGGCCGGGGCCAGGACCCGGACCTGGTGGTTGCGATCGAACGCCCGCTCGAAGGCGAACCGGCCGTCCAGCCCGGTGGTGGCCGTGCCGGGGCCTGAGAAGCTGCCGCGGAAGGGGTAGCGCCGCGCCTCGAGCACGACCTTTTGGCCCACGACCGGTGCGCCGTAAGGGCCGGTGAGCCGCCCCGCGACACTCTGGGTCTCGCCGAAATCGGCCCCGTCGGCGGGCAGCACGCTGATCTCGACGACGGCGGCGCCCGCCGTCGCCGGCGCCACGGCGAGGACCGCCAGCAGGGTCACGAGCAGGCGCGGCATCCGCGGCAGCCTAGAGACACGGCGGCCGCTAGGGTTTCGCGCCGCATGCGGTTCTTCGAGTACGAATCCCGCCAGATCGTCGCCAAGGCGGGCATCCCGGTTTCGTCCCATGGATTCGCGATAACACCCGAGGAGGCGAGAAGGATCGCCGAGGACATCGGGGCCCCGACGGTCGTGAAGTCCCAGGTCCTCACCGGCGGCCGGATGAAGGCCGGCGGCGTGAAGTTCGCCGACACGCCCGAGGAGGCCGAGCGTCACGCTGCGGACATCCTCGGGCTGGAGATCAACGGGCGCATGCCGCGCGGCGTCCTGGTGGACTCGCGCGTGGCCGTCGAGCGTGAGTACTACGCCGGCGTCACGTGGGACGGGACGCGCAAGCGCCCTGTCCTGATCTTCTCGGACTTGGGCGGGATCGACATCGAGGAGGTCGCCGCCGCCCACCCCGACCACGTCGGCCGCGCGCACTTCTCGACGCTGCGGCCGATCGGGGACTACGAGGCCAAGCAGGTGATCGCTTCGGTCGGGGTCACCGGCCGCGCCCTGACGCGCCTCACCCCGATCCTGGCCCGGCTCGCCCGGCTGTTTGTGCGGTACGACATGACGCTGGCCGAGATCAACCCGCTGGCCGAGCTCGAGGACGGCTCCTTCGTCGCCGTCGACGCCCACATGGACATGGAGAACGAGGCACGGCCGCGCCAGCGCGCCCTGCTGTCCGAGCTCGGGATCGGCGACGAGGAGACCCGTCAGGCCCGCGAGGCGACCGAGTTCGAGCTGGCCGGCGAGGCCGTCGACCAGCAGGACCACCGCGGCGTGGCGGGCAACGTGACCGAGTTCGACGGCGACCTCGGCCTCGTCATCGGCGCGGGCGGCGGCTCGCTGACGCTGTTCGACGCGGTCCGCGCCCACGGCGGGCGCCCGGCCAACTACTGCGAGATCGGCGGCAACCCGTCGGTGGCCAAGACCTGCGGCCTGGCCAAGCTCGTGCTCCAGAAGCCCGGGGTGCAGAAGATCGCCGTGATGATGTCGATCGTCTCCAACACCCGGGTGGACATCGTCGCCCGCGGCGTGATCAAGGCCTGCGTCGAGCTCGGCCACGACCCGGCCGAGAAGATCTCCATCTTCCGCATCCCGGGAGCGTGGGAGGAGGAGGGCTACAAGATCCTCGAGCGCTACGGCGTTCCCTACGCCGACCGCTCCGTCTCGCTCAACGAGGCGGCTCGGCGCGCGGTGGCCGGCTCGCCGTGAGCATCCTCGTCGACGCCGAGCAGGGGGGCTTCGCCCCCCTTCAGCCGTCCGGCTTCGCCGGCCGGCACGCGCACAGGAACAATGTCGATCCTTATTGACGCGGACACGACGTTCATCGTCCAGGGGATCACCGGGCGCGAGGCGGTCAACCTCACCCGCGAGTGCCTGGACTACGGTGCCGGGGCGAGGATCGTCGGCGGCGTGACCCCGGGGCGCAGGGGCCGCGACGTCCACGGCGTCCCCGTCTTCGACACGGTCGAGCAGGCCGTCGCCGATCACGGCGCGCCGATCGACGGCTCCGTGGTGACGGTTCCGCCGGCCTACACCGGGGACGCCGTCATGGAGGCGATCGAGAACGGCGTGCGCCTCGTGGTCATCGTGACCGAGCGGATCCCGCGCGCCGACGTGGCCCAGATGGTCGAGCTCGCCGACGAGCGCGGGGGGCGGATCATCGGGCCCAACTGCCTTGGCATCATCGTTCCCGACGTGGTGAAGATGGGCGGCATCGGTGGGCCTGCGCGCGACGCCGCCAAGGCCTACTCGTCCGGACCGGTCGGCGTGATCTCGCGCTCGGGCGGCATGACGACGGAGATGTCCTCGACGCTGACGGCCGCCGGCCTGGGCCAGTCCACCGCGGTCTCGATCGGGGGCGACGCCATCATCGGCTCCACCTACGCCGAGCTGATGCCCCTCTTCGAGGCCGACGTGCAGACACATGCGATCGTCATCTACACCGAGCCGGGCGGGCGCATGGAGGCCCAGCTCTCCGAGTGGGTGCTCGCCAACGAGTCCCGCCTGCCGATCGTGGCCTTCATGGCCGGGCGCTTCATGGACGAGATGCCCGGCATGTCCTTCGGCCACGCGGGGACGATCGTCGAGGGCAAGGAGGACACCGCCTCGGAGAAGATCGCGCGCCTGGCCGCCGCTGGGATCGCGGTCGCCGAGCGAATCGAGGACATCCCCGGGATGGTCCGCCAGAGGATCGGAGCGGCCGTCTGATGTCGCGGCTCTTCATCGACGTCGAGGTGACCCCCGAGGCGGCCGCGGACCCCACGGTGGCGGCGAAGCTCACCGAGGTCTGCCCCGTCGACATCTACGCCCAGGGCGAGGACGGCGGGGTGCGCGTCGTCGAGGAGAACCTCGACGAGTGCGTGCTGTGCCGGTTGTGCATCGACGCCGCCCCGCCCGGCGCCGTCACGGTCCGCAAGCTCTACGACGACGGCTCTGCGCTCTGAGCTGACCTGGGATCAGGTCGCTGCCTGGCGCAGCGATTGCCACCGCTTGGGCGAGCGGGCGCCCCGCAGCGCGATGCTCGACGTGGTGTCGGAGCTCTGCGGGCTCCACGCCCAGGTCATGTCGTCCGCCGAGCTGACCCTGTGGGCTCGCGTCGAGGACCTCGAGCCCGACGCCGTGTCGCGGGCGCTGTGGCAACAGCGCAGCCTCGTCAAGACGTGGGCGATGCGGGGGACGCTGCACATGCTGCCGGCGGCGGAGATGGGCGTGTGGGCGGCGGCGCTCGGAACGCGCATCGAGCGCCACTTCCTCAACAACGCCCGCCTGCGAGCCTTCGGGACGACGCGTGAGGAGACGCTCCGGCTGATCGACGCGATCGGCGAGGCTTTGGACGGGCGCGAGCTCACCCGCGCCGAGCTCGCCGAGGCGGTCGGGGACGACAGGCTGCGCGAGAGCTGGGGCGCCATGCGCAAGCCGGCCGCCGCGGCGGGCCTGTTGTGCTTCGCGCCCAGCCTCGGCCCGAACGTGCGCTTCACCCGCCCGGACTGGCCCGAGGAGGACGCCGCGGGGGCCCTCGAGCGCGTCACCCGCCGCTACCTCACGGCGGGCGGCCCGGCCACGCGCGAGGACCTCGCGCGCTGGTGGGGCGTGTCGCCGGCCGAGGGCGGGCGGATGCTCGCGGCGCTCGGCGACGAGCTGACCGAGGCCGTGGTGGAGGACGAGCCGATGTGGATGCTGCGCGCCGACGCCGAGCGGGCCGCCGGTGCCGAGCCTGCCCACTTGGTGCGGCTGCTGCCGGGCTTCGATCAGTTCGTCATCGCTTCGACCCTGCACGCCGAGCGGCTGATGCCAGGTCCCTTCAAGGCGCGCGTCCACCGCCCACAGGGCTGGATCTCGCCCGTGCTCTGCGTCGACGGGAAGCTCGCCGGCGTCTGGCGCCACGAGCGCAAGCGCCGGCGGCTGCTGGTCACGCTCGAGCCGTTCGCGACGTTGCCCGTGCGGGCGCGCAAGGGCGCCGAGGCCGAGGCGGAGCGCCTGGCCGCCTTCCTCGGCGGTGCCCTCGAGGTCAGCTGGGAGGCCTGAGCGCCGCGATCTACGTCTGCCGCCCCACGCTCCGGGCGAGATCGCCGGCGCCCTGGTCGGCCGCCGGCTCACCGCCGCGCATCGGCGGGGAAAGTCGGGGCGGCGTGCACACGGGGCGGATCATCGCCGAGCGCCGCCCCGGCGGATCCTGCCCGCGCTGCGGCGCCGAGCTCAGCCGGGCCACGATCGGTGGTCACACGACGTTCTGGTGCCCGGCCTGCCAGGCCGGCTACTAGAGCGGCTCGCGGCCGTACTCGACGAGCATGAGCCCGAGCGAGACCTCGAAGGTCTCCACGCCCCGTTTCGCGGAAGCCCTCGCGCGCATAGAACGCGCGGGCGCGCGCGTGCTCCCGGGGGGTGAAGAAGCGCATCCGGCGGTACTCCCGCGTCCGCGCCTCCTCCAGCGCCCGGCCCAGCAGGTCCCGTGCGAGCCCGCTGCCCCACCACGGCGGGCGGAGGAACAGCATCCACAGGTGCGCGCTGCCCGCGACACCGGCCTGGGGCAGGAAGGCCACGTGCCCGGCGACCTCCCCTCCCCGCTCGGCCAGCAGGGCCCAGGTGTCGGGCGCCGCGAGGCGCTCGCGCACACGCGCGACCTCGTCGGGCGCAGTCGCGTCGGGCGGGTACCACCCCTGGGGCGCGAACGCGCGGTAGCCGTCGAAGCCGATCGCGACGGTCTCGGAGATCGCCTCGGCGTCGTCCGGGCCCGCCGGCCGGGCCGCCCCGCTCCAGCTCACGGCGTCTCGTCCTCGAAGCCGCGTGCGGCGTTGCGGACGCCGTCGACCGCCTCGTCGAAGGTCAGGCCCGAGCCGCGCAGCAGGTCCACGGCGGTCGAGCGCACCTGGGCGACGACGACCGTCACTGAGAGGTTGCCGGTCCGCTCGAGGACGAGCGTCGCGCGCCCGGCGGCGCGCAGGGCCGGGGGGCGCACCGCGTGCGCCCGCGCCGGGTCCTCGAGCGCGGCCCGGAGGGCGCGCGCCGCCTCCGCGAGCTCGCGCACCGCCATGGAGACGTCCGGCGGCATGTTCTCGTCGAGGCTCACGCCCCGCAGGGCCGCGCGGGCGAGCACCCGGACGTTGCGGATCGCGAGATCGATCTGCTCGGCGGCATCCGCGTAGAAGTCGATGCGTCTCCGCGCACGGCGGCGGGCGGGGGTGAAGCGCGCGGTCTCGCGGCTGACGGCTACCGCCTCCGCGAACCGCGCCTCGAGCGCGTCGAGGCCGCGAGCGTGCACGAGCGCCCGCTCCGCGAGCTGGCGGTCGCGCTGCTCGATGGCCTCGGCGATGCTTTCGAGCGTCTGCGCCAGCTCGTCGAGCACGGGCTCGGCCTCTCGACGCACCATGCGAATCGGGTCGGCCGGAAGGATGAAGGCGTTGACCAGGAGACCGACGCCTGCGCCCACGAGCGCGTCGACGAAGCGGTCGGCGGAGACCCCGCCACCCGCTTGGCCGATGGTGGCGACGAGCACCCCCGAGACCGCCGCCTGGGTGGCCAGAAGTTGCCCGCTGCCGACGAACACCGCGGCTCCCATGGCGAGCAGCACCACGAGCGCGAGCTGCGCCGGGCCGCGGCCGATGACCATGACGATCGCATCGGCGATCGCGATACCCACGGCGACGCCGAGCGCCAGCTCCGCCGCACGGCGACCACGCTGGCCGACGGTGATGCCCAGCGTGATGATCGCGGCGATCGGCGCGAAGAACGGCCGATCGTGGCCGAAGACGTCGGTGGCGACCACGAGCGCCACCGTGGCCGCCAGCGCGATCTGGACGAGCGACCGCCAGGCGAAGCGGACACGCTCGAAGCGGGTGCGCATGGACGTGCGCGACCGCTCCGCGGCCTCCTCCAGGAGCTCGCCGCTGCGATCCGATAGAGCCTGCCGCCGAGTCGGGGGCTCGGGCATCCCCTGATCCTCTCACGGCCCTCACTGCGACGATCTCTAACGTTCAAGTCAAGCCTTAGTTTCAGGGACGCTGGGCGCAAGTCCGGCCCGCAAGCTCAAGGGGAGCCTGCGCGATGCCGAATTGAGGGGAGTCGGCGCCCCCGGCGTCGCCCCACGCGCGTGTAAAGAAGAGCCAGAGCTTGCCCCCCGAAAACACCCAGCTGGAGACCGGCCGATGACCCTTCGCCGGGCCCTCGCCACGGGCGTGTCCTGCGCCTGCCTGTACGCCGCCGTGCTCGGCGGGGCTGCGCTCGCGCAGGATCCCACGCCCACGGGCACGCCGGAGAGCTCCCCGACCCCCGCGGTCACCGCGATCTCCCAGACGCCGAGCCCCACGGCCTTCGCCGAGACCCCGACGCCGACGGCCAGCGCGTCGCCCGAAGTCACCGCGAGTCCCACCGACACCCCGACGAGCACCAGCACCGCGTCCCCCACGCCCTTCCCCTCGCCCGCGCAGGCGGTGATCGCCCCGTCGCCCACCGCCACGGCGACCCCCGAGGCCCTGGGCCTCGACCTCACGCACCCGCGCAAGCCCCGGCGCGGCCACGGCAACACCAGGAGCGGCGACGGCTCGCTCACCGGCGAGGGCTGCCCCACCGAGCCGGCTCGCGGCAAGCGGGCGGATGCGAAGACCAAGGGGACCATCGTCGGCGAGGTCTCGATCTCGACTTTAGCCTTAGCTTGTGCCCCCACGAACGAGCGGGCTGACCCGGTCGTCGAGGACTCGCCTCGACCCGAGCAACTCCCGGACGGCACCCCGACCCCCTCGAACCCCACCTTCTCGCTCGCCCTTCCCGGCGCCGCGCCGATCGGCGTGCCGAACTTCTTCATCGACAAGTTCCGGATCCCGCCCTTCCTGCTGCCGATCTACCAGGCCGCCGGCATCCAGTACGGCGTGCGCTGGGAGGTGCTCGCCGCCATCAACGAGATCGAGACCGACTACGGCCGC
>DASQFQ010000077.1:0-1747 GCA_035633075.1 Solirubrobacteraceae bacterium
GTGAACTCCGCGGTCAGGAGGTAGCCCCCGTCGCCCCGGAACAGCAGGATCGCGACGGCAATGACGGCGAGGAGGACCAGTGCAGCCCCAAGGGCTCGCTTGTTGAGGTCCGGACCTCCCTCCGTGCGCAGTCCGGCCCCAGCTGGGCTCATTACCTCTCCTTACCCCGTCTTGCGGGGCATCCACACCCGCGGACGCGCGAGAGGCGCGCACCGGTGCGCCCGGGTCAGGAGAGCAGTGGGAGCAGCGCCTGCAACTTGACCTCCGTCTCGGCCAGCTCCTCGGCCGGTACCGAGTCCCGGACGATGCCGCAGCCGGCGTAGAGATGGGCCACATCGCCCCGCAGAAGGGCGCAGCGGAGCGCAACGCAGAACTCGCCGTCCTCGGCCAGGTCCGTCCAGCCGACGGCGCCCGCGTACCAACCGCGATCGAGCCCCTCGAGCGCCGGGATCAGCGGCAGCGCCGCCTCGCGCGGCTCGCCCCCGACCGCCGGCGTGGGGAGCAGCATCCCGGCCAGCTCGACTGCCGGGACCGGGTCCGCCAGCTGTGCGCGGATCGGCGTGGCGAGGTGCTGCACGTTGTGGACCTTCACCAGCACCGGTTCCTCCGCCGCCGCGACCCAAAGGCTCACGGGGTCGAGCGTCCGCTCGATGCGGCGCGCCACGATCGCCTGCTCCTCGCGGTCCTTGGCGTTCTGGAGCAGCTGCTCGCCCAGGTGGTCGTCCACGGACGGGTCGGCGCTGCGGCGGGCGGTGCCGGCGAGCGCGACCGTCTGCGCGCGCTGGCCGTCGCGGCGGACGAGCAGCTCGGGGCTGGCGCCCACGAATGCGGCCTCCGGGGTGCCGACGCACCAGCAGTAGCAGGCGGGGAAGAGCTCGCGAAGGGCCCCGAAGACGGCGGCGGGGTCGTGCGCCGACGGCGCGTGGGCCCGGACCTCGCGCGCGAGTACGACCTTCTCGAGCTCGCCGGCTCGGATGCGCTCGACCGCGCGCTCGACGGCCTGCTCGTAGTGCGACGGCGGGGCCGCGCTCGCCACGCGCGTGCGCTCGACGGGGTCCGGGTCGAGCAGCGGCATGGACGCGGGCGCCAGGGCGGCGGCGCGGCCCAGCAGGCGCTCGACGACGGTCTCGGGATCGTCGCCGGCCTCGACGACGGCGCAGAGCGTCATGCGCGCCTCGCCGCCCTGCCGCGCGAGCGCAAGCTCGGGCAGCACCAGCGACGCGGGCGCGAGCGACGACCACTCCGGCGACGACCCGCCCTCGTGGGCGAAGGCGAAGCCGCCCACGAACACCGGCCCCGCGGCCGGCGGGCGCAGCGGGTCGTCGGCCGGATCGTCGGCGAACGCGGTGCGTCCGAGCTCGCGCGCGCGAGCGGCGACGTCGGCGAAGCGCCCGGCGCCGTTGGCCTCGACCGTCGCCGCCTGGCCTAGTGCGGCGAGCACGAAGCCGTCCCGGTCCGGCTGCTCCAGGCAGGAGAAGCGGTCGTCCGGCCTGCGCGCGGCCAGCACCGCCGCGCTGAGGTCCAGCTCGGCCGGCACCGGGACCGTCACGGCGACCACACTCCGGCGCTGCGCACGGACCGCCCGCTCCGCCCGGGCGCGAAGCGCGTCGAGCGCCGCCGGCGAGAGGGCGAAGCGGTCGTCTGCCTGTGGGACGCGGACGGTCACGTCCTCACAGCATGGCTCAGGTGACGCTGCGGCCGCGCCCCACGGCGATCTCGCCGGTGCGGATCAGCTCGATCAGGCCGA
>DASQFQ010000078.1:0-8155 GCA_035633075.1 Solirubrobacteraceae bacterium
GGTGTCCTTCGGGATCGTAGTTCTCCTCGTCAGGGTGGTACTGATCGATCGTGTAGCCGTTCTGCGCGGCGCGCGCCAGCTCCACGTCGCGGCCGAAGAAGCGCGACAGGACGGCGTCGACATCCGGCGCGTCGCTCAGCACTGCATTGCCGTCGGCGAGTTCGATCCGCACCGGTGCAAGCTCGTCGTCTGGGCGTGGCGCGTCGACGAACGCGGCCCGGCACGCGAGCAGGTTGGGCCACAGCTTCGGGTGCTTCGCGCTCGCGACCTTGCCGGTTTCCCTGTCGCGGAGCGCGTAAGCGCGGTCGCCGACAACCCCGCCCTCACTCAAGTCGACCGCGTCGAGCTCCTCGCCCAGCATCGACTTGACGGGGAATCTCCACAGCGCCCGGATCGCGCCAACGGGCTCGCTCGAGTTCATTCTTCGCCCTCCTGCATTTCGTCAGCCTCGCCGCTTTCGTCACGGAGCTGCTTGCGCCTGAGCCCATCGGTCCCACTCGGCGTTAGCCTAAGGGGCGGGCTGCATCGCGGTCAACGGCCAAAGCGTCTCGCCCTCTACCGCATCGGATCTGCCCGCCACGGGTGCCGACGGGCGCCTCGGAGACCGGTGCTGTTGCGGGCCAGCGAGCGTCTCGATCGCGGCTGGCGAGGTCCCCGCGACGGACGATGAGGAGTATCGGTGCCCGGAGCTGCGGCTGACTGCCGCTTCTGGCTGAATACAGCGGTCGAGACCCCGGCTCTGCACCTGGCGCTCTCGGGGCCGCCGCCGGATCGCTTCCAGAAGGCTTCGTACCCCGGTGGGTCGAGCGCCAGTGGGACTTCACACCGGGCCTGACCCTGCTCGCGCTGCGCGGGCGACAGCGACGCGGTCTGCACCGTTCCGGGACTAGTAGTCCGTCACCAGGCCCGAGCGCAGCGCGAGCATCGCGATCTCCGCGCGGCCGCAGGATGCTCTGCTGTTGATCGGAGAACCGCGAAGGCATACCGCTCAGGCGTCCGGCCACGCGCGCGAGATCGGCGCCGCGGTCGCCTTCCTGGCCTCGCCCGAGGCGAGCTACGTGACCCGGCGAGACTCTCGTCGTCGACGCGGCCTGCTGCTCATGGCCGCAGTGGCCAAGCAGCTCGCGTCCTGAGCAGCTCGACCATCCGCTCGAGCTCCTCCTCCGTGTTGTAGTAGTGCACCGAGGCGCGCACGAGGGCGTCCAGCCCCCGGGCGTCGAGGTCCAGGCGGCTGGAGCTGCCGGGTGACACCGACACGTTGATGCGCTCGGCCGAC
This sequence comes from Solirubrobacteraceae bacterium, assembly GCA_035633075.1. Taxonomy (GTDB): domain Bacteria; phylum Actinomycetota; class Thermoleophilia; order Solirubrobacterales; family Solirubrobacteraceae; genus DASQFQ01. The sequence goes on from DASQFQ010000078.1 coordinate 1,277, forward strand.
AGCGCGCGCGCGACCGCCTCGGGTTCGATGCCGGCGACCGTGAAGGTCACGATCGCGCAGCGCTCGCGTCCGAGGTCGTGGACGGCCACGCCCTCCACGGTGCCGAGCCGCTCGCGCAGGAGCGCCGCCAGTGAGCACACCCGGTCGCGGATGGCCTGGAGCCCCCACTCCAGCGCATAGTCGACCGCCACGCCGAGCCCGATCTTGCCGGCGCAGTAGCTCTCCCAGTTCTCGAAGCGCCGAGCGTCGCCGCGCACCTCATAGCCCCCGCCGGGCAGCCACTCGGCCGCGTGAAGGTCGAGGAAGGGCGGCTCCAGCTGCTCGATGAGCTCGCGGCGCATGTAGAGAAAGCCGGTGCCGCGCGGGCCGCGCAGGAACTTCCGTCCAGTCGCGGACAGGATGTCACAGCCGATCTCGCCCACGTCCACCGGCATCTGCCCGACGGACTGGCACGCGTCAAGGAGCAGCGGGATGCCCGCCGCGCGCGTGATCGCCCCGACCTCGGCGGCCGGGTTGACGAGCCCGCCCTGGGTTGGCACGTGGACGAGCGAGACGAGCTTGACCCGCTCGTCGAGCATCGAGTGAAGCGCGCGAGTGTCGACCTGCCCGTGCTCGTCGTCGGGGACGACCTCGACGACCGCGCCGGTTCGCCCCGCCACCTGGCTCAGGGCGATGTAGTTGCTCGCGTACTCCGCCCGCGTGGTGAGGATCCGGTCGTCCGGCACGAACGAGAAGGCATAGAAGGCCATGTCCCACGCGCGGGTGGCGTTCTCGACGAGCGCCACCTCGTCGCGCTCGCACCCCAGCAGGCGCGCCAGCGCGTCGTAGGCGTGCTCGATGCGCCCGAGGCGCTCCGCGGCAGCCTCGTAGCCCCCGATCTCGGCCTCGCGGCGCAGGTGGTCCACCACCGCGTTGAGCACCGGCGCCGGAGGGAGTGCCGCGCCGGCGTTGTTGAGATGCACGACCTCCCGGCAGCCGGGCGTGTCGACGCGGGCGCGAGCGACGTCGATGGCTAGACCCGCTGGATCAGCGTCCCGGTCCCCAGGCCGCCGCCGCAGCACATCGTCACGAGGCCGATCTCCGAGTCGGAGCGCTCGAGCTCGTGCAACAGAGTGGTGATCAGCCGCGCCCCGGTCGAGCCGAGCGGGTGGCCGAGCGCCATGGCGCCGCCGTTGACGTTGACGCGGTCCATGTCGGGCCGCAGCTCGCGCTGCCAGGCAGCGACCACGGGCGCAAAGGCCTCGTTGATCTCGACGAGGTCGACGTCGCCGATCGACATCCCGTTGCGCCGAAGCAGCTTCTGCGTCGCGGGGATGGGCCCGGTGAGCATCATCACGGGGTCGACGCCGACCGTGGTCTGGTCGACCACCTTCGCCCGCGCCGTGAGCCCCAGCTCGTTCGCCTTCTCGGCGGACATGAGCAGGACCGCGGCCGCGCCGTCGGAGATCTGGGAGGCGTTGCCGGCGGTCACCTTGCCGTCCGGCTTGAAGGCGGGCTTGAGGCCGGCCAGCGTTTCGATGTCGGTGTCGGCGCGGATGCCCTGGTCGGAGACGTACGTGGAGCCGTTGACCGTGAACGGGACGGTCTCGCGCTCGAAGCGCCCCTCCTCGGTCGCCTGATGGGCGAGCCGGTGCGAGCGGACGGCGAGCTCGTCGAGCTCGGAGCGGGGGATCTCCCAGTGGTCGGCGATCATCTCGGCCGACAGGCCCTGGGGGACGAGGTTGTAGCGCTCCATCAGCGCGGGCGGCCACGGCGAGCCGACGTCGTCGACCCAGTTGAAGCCGACCCCCATCGGGATGTGGCCCATGTGCTCGACGCCGCCGCCGATGACGACGTCGTGGACGCCGGCGGCGATTAGCGCGGCGCCGAAGTTGACCGCCTGCTGCGCGGAGCCGCACTGGCGGTCCACCGTCGCCGCCGGGGTCTCCATCGGCAGGCCCGCCTGCAGCCAGGCGTTGCGCCCCACGTTGAACATCTGCTCGCCGTACTGCTGCACGCAGCCACAGATGACGTCCTCGACCGCCTCGGCCGGGATGCCCGCGCGCTCGATGACCTCGGTGTAGACGGCCCCCAGCAGCTCGTTGGCGTGGGTGTCCTTGTAATAGCCCTTCTCGGGGTGCCCGCGCCCGATGGGGGTGCGGACCGCCTCGACGATGACGACGTCGCGACCGTTGCCGTTCATGCGCTCAAGCCTCCGTGAGTTGCCGGTCCGCCGTAGTCTAGGGGCCGTTGACTGGCGAGTCAGCCAAACACCCAGAGATCGTCGGGATCGTCGGCAGCGGCACGATCGCGTGCGGACTTGCGGCCGTCGCCGCGGGCCACGGGCCGGTGATGCTGTGCGCGCGCTCGGAGGGGTCGGCACAGCGCGCGAGCGAACGGCTCGACGGAGCGGTCGAGGTCACCTGCGACTCCGAGAGGCTGGGCGACGCGACGTTCGTCGTCGAGGCGATCGTGGAGGACCAGGTCGCCAAGGGCCAGCTCTTCGCCCGCCTGCACCGCCTGCTCGCCCCCGAGGCCATCCTGGCCACCACGACTTCCTCGCTCTCGGTGACCATGCTCGCGAGCCTCAGCGGGCGCCCGGACCGTTTCGTGGCGCTGCACGTCTTCAACCCCGTCGTCAAGATGGAGCTCGTCGAGCTGGCCTTCCCGGAGGGGAGCGCGCCGGCCACCCGGGCGCGGGCCCTGGCGCTCTGCCGGGCGCTGGGCAAGACCACGGTCGAGGTGCCCGACAGACCGGGGTTCGTGGTCAACCGGCTGCTGTTCCCCTACCTCTTCGCCGCCGTCGAGCTGCTCGAGGAGACGGGCCTCGCACCCGAGGCGGTCGACACCTGCATGCGCCTGGGCGCAGCGCACCCGCTCGGCCCGCTGGCACTGCTCGACCTCGTCGGCCTCGACGTCGCCGCCGCTATCGGCGAGGCGATCGGGGCGCCCGTGCCGGCACGCATCCAGGCACTGATGGACGAGGGCGCGCTCGGTCGCAAGAGCGGTCGCGGCTTCCATCGATATTGAAGAAGATCCTTTAGCGCCCGTTGAGGTGGGCGGGGAACAATTCCGGCTGCGACGAACTGACCCTCATCGCAACCCCTCCTCCAGAAACACTTCGCGGCCGGCTCGCTCCCCTGAGCCGGCCGCGTCGTGTTCTCTCGGTCGATCCTCCCCAGGATCTCCCTCTCTCCTCTCAACCGCCGAGGCGGTCCAGTCGGGTTGTCAGGAACGTAGCGCGGGTCGCGCGCTCGTGCAATACCGCACGCAGCTTCGATTCTCTACCGACCGCCTCACGTGGCGCGGCGCTCGCGGATCCGCACCGCCTCGATGCGGTTCTCGCGCACGGACTCGACCCTGATCGAGTAGCCGTCGGCAGCGACGGTGTCCCCGCGCTTGGGTAGCCGGCCGAGCTGGCCGAACACGAAGCCGCCGACGGAGTTGTAGGCGTCGGAGTCGGCGGGCAGCTCGAGCCCGTAGTCGTGCAGGTCGGTGACGGCCACGTGGCCGCGGACGAACCAGTCGCCGTTGGCGAGCTTGCGAACGGCCCCGCCGAGCGGGTCGGTCTCGTCGTCGATCTCGCCCACGACCTCCTCGATGATGTCCTCGACGGTCACGATGCCCGCTGTGCGGCCGTACTCGTCGATCACGACGGCCAGCGAGGACCGCTGGCGCTGCAGGTCCGCGAGCAGGTCGTCGAGCGGCTTGGTCTCGGGGACGATCGGCGCCTCGCGGACGAGCCCCTCGATGCCCGCGTCGGGGCCCTCGGCCAGCAGCAGCTGCGCGAGCGCGTTGGAGTGCACGATGCCCTTGACGCGGTCGGCGTTGTCGTCCTCGGTCACCACCAGGCGGGTGTGGCCGCTGGTCACGCAGCGGCGCAGCGCTGTCTCGACGTTCTCGGAGACGTCGACGGTCACGACCGCCGGAGCGGGGGTCATGACCTGGCGCGCCTGCTGCTCGTGGAGATGGAAGACGCCCGAGAGCATCCCCGCCTCGCCGGGGTCGAGCTTGCCGCCGGTCATCGACTGGTGGATGAGCATCCGGATCTCCTCGGGTGTCTCCCCCTCGTCGAGGCCCGAGCCGCCGCGCATGCCGAGCAGGCGCAGCATTGCGTTGGACGCAGCGTTGAGGACCCCGATGAAGGGCCGGAAGATGCGCGAGAAGAGCAGCAGCGGGCCCGCGCAGGCGCGAGCGACCGGCTCGGCCCTCTGGATCGCGTAGATCTTCGGGACCTGCTCGCCGATCGTGATGTGCAGCGACGTGGTGATCAGGTACGCGAACGCCAGCGAGATGCCGAGCGAGACGGTGTGCGACACGCCCCCGCCGAACAGCGGCTGCACGAGGTCGGCGACGGCGGGCTCGCCGAGGAATCCTATGCCCAGCGAGGTGAGCGTGATGCCGACCTGGCAGGCCGACAGGTAGCGGCTGAGGTCCTCCATGAGCACGACGGCGGCGCGGGCGCCCCTGCGCCCCTCCGCCGCCTCGGCCTCGAGCGTGCCGCGCCGCGAGCGCACGAGAGCGAACTCGGCGGCCACGAAGAACCCGTTGAGCAGGACCAGCACGCCCACGGCCAAGAGGAGCAGGACGCTCATGTGGCGTGGCGAAGGTGACGCGCGCGCGGCGCGCCGTTACTTCGAGAGGAGTCGTCGTTCATCAGGCGACGCGGCCATGCTACCCCACGCCGAGGCCGTCCAGGCCTCGCGCCAGGTCGTGATCGGCCTGCGTGATGCCGCCCGCGGAGTGGGTGGTCAGCGTGATCCGCACCTTGTTCCACCCGTGGACCAGGATGTCGGGGTGGTGGTTGGCCGCCTCGGCCATCTCGGCCACCTGGTTGACGAAGGCCATCGCGCGCGCGAAGTTCTCGAGCTCGAAGTCGCGCACCAGCGCGTCGCTCTCCACCCGCCAGTCGCTCATATCCTCTCCCTCGTGCGCATCGTCTCCCTCGTCCCGTCGGCCACCGAGATGCTCTTCGCCCTCGGCCTCGGTGGCGAGGTTAGCGCCGTCACGCACGAGTGCGACCACCCGCCCGAGGTGCTCGAGCTGCCACGGGTGACTCGTGACGTGATCGGGCCGGGGCTCGAGCCCGCCGAGATCGACCGTGCCGTGCGCGAGCTGACGGTGGAAGGCCGCGCGATCTACGAGCTCGACGAGGAGTGCCTGCGCGACCTGCTGCCCGACCTCATCGTCACCCAGTCCCTGTGCGCCGTCTGTGCGGTCTCCTACGAGGACGTCCAGGCCGTGGCGCAGCGCATCGAGCCCCCGCCCGCCGTGGTCTCGCTGGACCCGCATACGCTCGGCGAGGTGCTGGGCGATGTGCGCACGCTCGCGGAGGCGACGGGGCGCCGCGACGCCGGGGCGGAGCTGGTCGGAGACGCCACTACCCGCATCGACAGGGTCCGCCTGGCCGTGGACGCCCAGCGGCCGGTGCGTGTGGCGGCGCTCGAGTGGCTCGACCCCGTGTTCGTTGCCGGCCACTGGACCCCCCAGCTGATCGAGTACGCGGGCGGCGAGGACGTGCTCGGGCTTCCGGGCGAGCGCTCCGACGTGCGCTCCTGGGAGGAGGTCGGGGCGGCGCGGCCCGAGGTGATCGTCGTGATGCCGTGCGGCTACGACGCGGGGCGCGCGTTCCAGGAGGCGCGCGGCTTCGCCGGCGAGCTGGCCGGGACCGGCGCCGAGCGCGTCGTGGCGGTCGACGCGGCCGCGTACTTCTCGCGTCCCGGCCCGCGCCTGATCGACGGCCTCGAGCTGATGGCCCACATCCTGCACCCCGAGCGGGTGCCTGAGGCCCCGGGGGTGGCGCTCGAGGTGACGCTCGCGAGCTAGCCGGGGAGCGCGTCGACCTTCGCGTTAGCCGCGACGTAAGCGACGCCCACCGCAATCACTGCGATCAGCCCGCAGGCCGCGACCGCGATCGCCGGCGACAGGCGGCGCTGGCTGGCCTGCGCGACGATCCAGCCGGTCAGCAGCCCGCCCGCCAGGCCACCGACGTGACCCCCGATCGAGATGCCAGGTACGAGGAAGCTGATCGCCAGGTTGATCAGGATGATGGGCACCAAGCCCGATTGCATCGGGTCGATGCCGCGCGCATGCAGGATGACCACGCCCGCGCCCATCAGGCCGAAGACGGCACCCGAAGCTCCGACGGTGCCCTGCAGCGGGCTGCTGAGAAGGATCGCGCCCAGCGCGCCGGTCAGGAGCGAGGTGAAGTAGATCGCGCCAAAGCGCAGCTTGCCGAGCGACGGCTCGAGCATCCCGCCGAGGATGTAGAGCAGGTACATGTTGAAGCCGATGTGGATGAGCGAACCGTGCAGGAAGCCCCCGCTCACGAGGCGCCAGAGCTCCCCTTGTGCCACCGGCAGCCCGGCCAGGACCAGGTCTGTCTCGGCGCTGCCCGAGCGCGAGCCGAAGTACATCAGCACGTTGATCCCGATCAGGACGTAGGTGAGGATCGGGTCGCCGCCGCCGATCGAGCCGGCGGTGCGAACCTGGGTGCGCTGGCGCGAGCACTCGGGGCAGCGCATGCCGACCGGAGTTGTCGTCATGCAGTCCGGGCAGATCGGCCGGCCGCAGCTCGAGCAGGACACGCCCGTCTCGCGGTCGGTGTGGCGGTAGCAGGTGGCCATCGAGAGCTCGGCGCCGACGCTAGCAGGGGGCCCAGCGCATCCGCCGAGGGCCTCAGGCGGGCGTGACGCTGATGATCGGCCGGCGCGTGGGCAGCTCCGAGCCGCCCACCGGCTCGTCGGTGACCAGTATCTGGCGGACTCCCCGCAGCGAGCCCGGGACGGCCACCGAGGCCGAGCCGTCGCCCCGGGTCGTGAACAGCGCGGAGGTCGGCTCGGGGGTGGAGCCCCCGCGATCGAGCCAGACCTGGTAGACGCGACCCTGCGGCGGGGCCGG
>DASQFQ010000079.1:0-1517 GCA_035633075.1 Solirubrobacteraceae bacterium
AGCAGCTCGTCGTCGCTGGCCATCGCCACCGGAACGTCGACCTCGGCGCCCGCCTCGTCATCGTCGCTCGCAGCGGGCGGTGAAGACGTCGCGCGCTCACCGCCGGAGGAGGTCTCGTGGTCGGCCTTGGGCCTGTCGTCGGGCGGAGCGGGGTCGGTCGGCGTGTCGTTGGCGTCGACGGGCTCGTCCGGCGCCTGCTCCCCGAAGATCGAGAAGAACACGGCGTCGAAGGCCTTGACCTGAGCGCGGTCGGACACGAATACCCCGCGGGCCGTCCAGTACAGCCGCCGGCGGCTGACCGGGCGCACGAGCGTGAGCGCCCGCGCGAACTCGGCCGGCCGCTCGGGCGTCATCGGCACCCCGGCTTCATGCAGCCGCCGGCTCAGCGCCGCGGCGAGCGGCGGGAGGTCGAGTTCGACCGTCTCAACCCCAAAGTCGGTCATTCGCTGCGCACGAGCGCCTCGAGGCCGCCCGCGCGGATCACCTCCTGATCCTCGTCGTACTTGAGCACCGAGCCGAGGGTGAGGTTCACGGCCGCGGCATCAAGCCGTTCGATGCCGAGCAGCTCCAACGCCGCCAGCCAGTCGATGGCCTCGGCGATACCCGGGGGCTTCTGCACGTCCGAGTCGCGCATGCGCGAGACCGCATCCGCCACTTGGACCGCGAGCGTCTGTGACGCGCCCTTCACGCGGCGGCGCACGATCTCCACCTCTCGCTGGGGGGTCGGGTAGTCGATCCAGTGGTAGAGACAGCGGCGCTTGACGGCGTCGTGGAGGTCGCGCGTGCGGTTGGAGGTGAGCACGATGACCGGCGGGTGGGTGGCGACGATCGTGCCCAGCTCGGGGATCGTGACGCTGGCGTCCGCCAGCAGCTCCAGCAGAAACGCCTCGAAGTCGTCGTCGGCGCGGTCGATCTCGTCGATCAGCAGCACCGCGGGCCGCGGGCCGGGATGCTCGAGCGCCCGCAGCAGCGGCCGCCGGATGAGGTAGTCGGGACCGAACAGGTCCTCCTCGCTCAGGTGCGAGCCGCCCGAGTCGGCGAGCCGGATGCTCAAGAGCTGGCGGGGGTAGTTCCACTCGTAGAGCGCCTCCGCCGCGTCGATCCCCTCGTAGCACTGCAGGCGGATCAGCGGCGTGTCCAGCACGGCGGCAAGGGACCGCGCCGCTTCGGTCTTGCCCACGCCCGCCTCGCCCTCGAGCAGCAGCGGCTGGGGCAGGCGCAGGCCGAGGAACATCGACGTGGCCAGGCCTTCGTCCACGAGGTAGTCCACGCCGGCCAAGCGCTGGGCCAGCGTCTCGACGTCGGGCACGAGCCCGTCTACCTCGCTCATACTGGGGTAGGAGCGGAGCCCGATCGGTGATCGGGCGAGCACCGCACCACGTTGTTGGCGAGAACCGCTGCGTAGTCCTCCGGAGTGTCGACGTCAAGCGGGATCGGACCCGCGACCGGAACCCCCGCCACGTCGCCGGCGCGCTGGTCGAGCAGCCGCCACACCCCCTTGTCCCCATGAAGATCAG
>DASQFQ010000080.1:0-3545 GCA_035633075.1 Solirubrobacteraceae bacterium
GTGGTGAACGGAATCGCCGCGACCAGCACGCAGACCTGCGGCAGGGCGCCGGAGATCAGCGGAGGCCGAAGAGCACCTCGATGCCGCCCGCCAGGCGGATAAACTCCAGTCCAGCGGGTGCGCGCCGTGGGTGAACCACGCCTCGTGCGCGAGCGGGAGCACCGCCACGACTAGACCGGCGGGATGCCGTGGCGCTTCGCCGGCCACTCGCGCCGCTTGCCCTCGTAGCGGGCGAAGCGGCGCACGAGCTCCGCGCGCAGGTCCTCGGGCTGCACGACCGCGTCGATGACCATCTCGGAGGCGAGATGCAGGAGGTCGACGCCCTCGGCGTACTCCTGCATCAGCTCGGCGCGCTTCGCCGCGCGCTCTTCCTCGTCCTCGATCGCCTGCAGCTGGTTGTAGAAGACGGCGTTGACGGCCGCGCTTGGGCCCATCACCGCGATCTTGGCGCTGGGCAGGGCTAGGCAGGCGTCGGGGTCGAAGGCCGGCCCCGCCATCGCGTACAGGCCCGCGCCGTAGGCCTTGCGCACGATCACCGACAGCTTGGGCACGGTGGCCTCGCTGACCGCGGAGATCATCTTCGCGCCGTGGCGGATGATGCCCTGGCGCTCGACCGCGGTGCCGATCATGAAGCCCGGCACGTCGGCGAGGAACAGCAGCGGCACGTTGAAGGCGTCGCAGGTCCAGATGAACCGCGCGGCCTTGTCGGCGGAATCCACGAACAGCACGCCGCCCTTGAACTTCGGCTGGCTGGCGACGATCCCGACCACCCGCCCCTCCAGGCGCGCGTAACCGACGGTCAGCTCCTTCGCCCAGCGCTTGTGGACCTCCAGGAACGAGCCCTCGTCGACCACCGCGTCGAGCAGGTCGCGCATGTCCCATGGCTTGTTCTCGTCGGCCGGGATCAGCTCGCGGATCGACGCTGCGCCGGCGGCGGGCGCGGCGGGCGGCGACGGCGGCGGCTCCTCCTCGCTGTTGGTCGGCAGGTACGAGAGGTAGCGCTGGGCGAGCTCGATGCCCTCCTCGTCGGAAGTGACGAGGAAATGGCCGCAGCCCGAGACGCCGGTGTGCATCTTCGCCCCGCCCATCTCCTCGAGCGAGACCGTCTCGCCGATCACCATCTCGGCCATGCGCGGCGACCCGAGGTACATCGAGGCGTTGCCCTCGCGCATGATCACCACGTCGCAGAAGGCGGGGATGTATGCGCCGCCGGCGGCGCTGGGCCCGAACAGCACGCAGACCTGCGGCACGGCGCCCGACAGCCGGACCTCGTTGAAGAAGATCCGCCCGGCGTGACGCCGGCCGGGGAACATCTGGACCTGCTCGGTGATGCGCGCGCCCGCCGAGTCGACCAGGTAGACCATCGGGACCCGGTGGGAGAGCGCGGCCTCCTGGATGCGCAGTATCTTCTCGACGGTCTTCGGACCCCAGGACCCCGCCTTGACGGTCGGATCGTTGGCCATCAGCGCCACCGTGCGCCCGCCGATCGTGCCCATGCCGGTGACGACGCCGTCGGCGCCGAGGCCTTCCCCCTCCCAGCTGGCCAGCAGCGCGTCCTCGGCGAAGGAGCCGTCGTCGAGCAGGAGCGCGACGCGCTCGCGCACGGGCAACTTGCCCTGCTGCGCCGATTTCTCGTGGTGGCGCTCGGGCCCGCCGGCATAGGCGCGCTTGAAGGCATCCCCCACCTGCCGGGCGTCGGTCATCCCCGGCGAGTCTAAGCGCGTGGCGGTGAATCGTCGCGCACGCGCACGGTCGTCTCCTCGTCGGTGCGCGACGCGAGCGGCACCGTGCCGCTCGGGTATGCCGCGGGCTCGGGCGGCAGCGGCCGCCGCGGACGCAGCCCGACGACCATCACGCCGAGCCCCAGCGCGAGCAGCAGCAGCGGCCAGTAGAGCAGCTTCGCCTCGTCGCTCGCCCCCGCCGCCGCGATGAAGGCGGCGAGGTTCGCCAGCCCCAGGTAGGCCGGGCCCGGGGCGCGGTCCACCGCGCCGTAGGCGACCAGCCCGCAGCCGGCGGCGAGCACCACGAGCTCCCAGCCGTTGGGGAGCGGCGACCCCTCCAGGCCGCTCACGAACGGGATGAGCAGGCCGGCCAGGCCGCCCAGCAGCCCGGTGAGGGCGAGGGCGAGGATCGCCAGGCCGGCCGCGTTGACGAGCTGCTCGGAGTGGCGCGGGGCCGGGCCGCGCAGCAGCAGCGAAACCACGCCGTAGGCGAGCGCGAGCGCGAGCAGCAGCCAGCGGTAGGTCGTCACGGAGCTCGCGTCCGTCGACCACTTCACGAAGGCCAGCCCGGCGATCCCGAGCGCCAGCGCGCCGATCAGCGCGCACACCGCCGACCCCTTCGTCGCCGCGGGCCACAGGGCCAGCCCGGCCAGGACGAGCGAGATCCACATGAAGGCGCCAGCGGGGACGTCCCCGGAGAGGTCGGCTCCGAGCAGGTCGGCGAGCGTCAGCAGGGCCGGCGCCGCCAGCAGCAGCCCCGAGACCAGCAGCACCGACTGGTAGGCGGGCGGGCGCCCGCCCTCCGTCCGCGCCTGCAGCCCCAGCGCGAGCATCGCCGCCGCGGATACCGCGAGGATCGCGAGGTGCACTCCGGTGGCGAGCTGCTCGTCGAGCCGGATCTCCTCGAGCGCAACCCCCACGGTCACGAGCACCGCGCCGGAGGCGATCAACGGCCCCCGGTGCGCCGGCGGGCGCAGGAGGTCCAACGCCCCCGCCATCAGATCCCGGGGTTGGGCACCGGCCGCTCGCCCGAGTAGTCGTAGAAGCCCACTCCCGACTTGCGGCCGTGCCAGCCGGCGGAGAGCATCTTGCGCAGCAGCGGCGGGCGGGCGAAGCGCCGCTCGCGGAACTCGTCGAAGAGCACGTCACAGATCGCGCCGATCGTGTCGAGCCCGACGAAGTCCAGCAGGGTCAGCGGGCCCATGGGATGCCCCGCGCCCGCCTTCATCGCGTCGTCGATCTCCTGGATCGAGCCGACCCCCTCCTCGTAGGCGCGGATCGCGTCGAGCAGGTAGGGCACCAGAAGTCGGTTGACGATGAAGCCGGCGCTGTCGCGCGTCTGCACCGTGCGCTTGCCGAGCTTCGCACCGAAGTCCAGGCCCGTTTGAAAGGCCTCCTGCGAGGTCGTCACGCAACGGACGACCTCGACCAGCGGCATGACCTGGGCGGGGTTGAAGAAATGCAGGCCGAGGAAGCGGTCGGGCCGCGCGGTCGCGGCCGCCTGGTCGATGACCGCCAGCGAGGAGGTGTTGGTGGCGAAGAACGCGCCGGGCTTGACGAGCCCGTCGAGCTCGCGCCACATGTCGAGCTTGAGCCCGAGGTCCTCGGTGATCGCCTCGACCACGAGGTCGCAGTCGGCGAGGTCGCCGTAGTCGGTGGTGGAGTGGATCCGGTCGCGCACGGCGTCGGCCTCCCCCTGGTCGAGCTTGCCCTTCTCGACGGCGCGCGCGAGCTGCTGCTCGATCCGCCGGAGGCCCCTGGCCAGGCGGTCGTCGTCGACCTCGCGCAGCACCACGTCGTAGCCGGCCTGGGCGGCCACCTGGG
>DASQFQ010000081.1:0-3409 GCA_035633075.1 Solirubrobacteraceae bacterium
ATCATGGGCCCCTGCGCGGGCGGCGCCGTCTACTCCCCGGCCATGACGGACTTCATCTTCATGGTCAAGGAGACCTCGCACATGTTCATCACGGGACCCGACGTCATCAAGACCGTGACCGGCGAGGAGGTCGAGTTCGAGGAGCTCGGCGGCGCGATGAGCCACAACTCGAAGTCGGGCGTCGCGCACTTCGCCTCCGACGACGAGGACGCGTGCATCGAGGACACGCGCTACCTCATCTCGTTCCTGCCGCAGAACAACCTCGAGACCGCGCCGCGGGTGCTCCCCTCCGACGACCCCATGCGGATGGACGAGGAGCTCGACCGCGTCGTCCCCGACAGTCCGAACAAGCCCTACGACATGCGCGACGTCGTGCGCTACGTCGTCGACGACGGCGAGTTCTTCGAGATCCACGAGCACTACGCGCAGAACATCGTGTGCGGCTTCGCTCGCCTCAACGGCTACGCCATCGGCGTGGTCGGCAACCAGCCGCGCGCGCTGGCCGGCGTGCTCGACATCGACGCGGCTTGCAAGGCGGCGCGCTTCGTGCGCACCTGCGACGCGTTCAACATCCCGCTGGTGACGCTGGTCGACGTCCCGGGCTTCCTGCCGGGGACGACGCAGGAGTGGGGTGGGATCATCCGCCACGGCGCCAAGCTGCTCTACGCCTTCACCGAGGCGACCGTGCCGAAGCTCACCGTGATCACCCGCAAGGCCTACGGCGGCGCCTACGACGTCATGTCCTCCAAGCACATGCTCGCCGACTTCAACTTCGCCTGGCCGACCGCGGAGGTGGCGGTGATGGGCCCGGAGGGCGCGGTCAACATCATCCACCGGCGCGACATCGGCCAGTCGCCCACCCCCGAGGAGCGCCGCCAGAAGCTCATCGACGACTACCGCGCGCGCTTCGCCAATCCCTACGCGGCCGCCGAGCGCGGCTACATCGACGACGTGATCGTCCCCCACGAGACGCGCCCCAAGCTCATCACCGCGCTGGAGACGCTGCTGACCAAGCGCGAGCCGGGCCCCAGGCGCAAGCACGGCAACATCCCGCTGTAGGACTCCTCGCTCGTCGGCCTCGAGTGGCGGCGCGGGGGCTAGAGTCGCGCCATGCCCCTTCGCCTCGCTGTCTCCCTCCTCATCGCTGCCGCCTGCGCGGCCGTGCCCGCCGGCGCCTCCGCCAAGGGCTTCCGCCTTGGCGTGACCGCCGCCGAGGCCTCGACCACCTCCGCCCTCGTGTGGACGCGCGCCGACCGCGCCGGCTTCGTGACCCTCGAGGTCGCCAGGGATCGCCGCTTCAGCGGGACCGTGGTCCGCAGACGTATGCGCGCCGCCGCGAGAACCGACAAGACGGTCCAGGCCAGGCTGCGCGGGCTCACTCCGGGCGACCGCTACTTCTACCGCTTCACGCGCCCCGGGGCGCGCAGCGACCGCGGCGAGTTCGAGACGGCGCCACGCCCGAGCTCGACCCAGCCGGTGACGTTCGCGTGGACGGGAGACTCCGACCCGGTCAAGCGCCCGGGCACGAACCGCCTCGTGAACTCGCCGTTCGACGTCTTCGCGCGGATGGCGCGCCAGCGCAACGACTTCAACGTCAACCTCGGGGACACGATCTACTCCGACAGCGACTCAGAGTTCGACCGCCAGGACCCGCTGGCGCTCAGCGTCGCCCAGAAGCGCGCGAAGTACCGGGATGTGCTCTCAGACGCCGCCCTGCGCAGGGCCCGCGCCTCGACCAGCATGTACAACCACTGGGACGACCACGAGTTCATCAACGACTTCGCGATCGCCCAGACGGGCTACCGGACGAGGTCGGGAGCGCCGGAGGGCCTGACGCGCGTGGTGACCGTCGACGGGAGCAAGCTCTATCGCGACGGCGTGAAGGCGTTCCGCGAGTACATGCCGGTGACCTACTCGCGCTCGTCCGGCATCTACCGCTCGTTCCGGTGGGGTCGCAACCTCGAGGTCTTTCTGCTCGACGAGCGCTCCTTCCGCGACGCCGGCGCCGACGACGGCGGCGTGTGCGACAACCCGGCAGGGTCGGGCAGCCGTGACCTCGCCCCGACCGCGCCCCAGCGCACGCGGGCCCTGTTCGCCTTCCTCGTCCCCGCGCTCGGGACGCCTCCTCCTCCGGCCTGCGTGGCCCGCATCAACGACCCGAACCGGACCCTCCTGGGCGCGCGCCAGTTCAACAGGTTCACCAGGGCGATCGAGCGCTCGACGGCGACCTTCAAGGTGATCATGAACGAGCTCCCGATCCAGCAGTTCTACGCGGACCCCTACGACCGCTGGGAGGGCTACGAGGCCGAGCGGCAGCGCATGATCGCCACGCTGCGCGACAGGGTGAAGAACGTCGTCTTCCTCGCCGCCGACGTCCACGGCACCCTCGCCAACGACGTGCGCCTGCGCACGCTCGAGGACGGCGGCCCGCAGAACAGCGGGATCCTCGAGGTCACCACCGGTCCTTCCGGCACCGACACATTCAAGGACGACCTCAACGACACGTCGGGCAACCCGCAGGCGGGCGACCTCATCAACAGCGCTTTTTTCACGAGGCAGCCGCCCGACGGCCCCGGCGTCCAGTGCTCGGCGCTCGACACGTTCTCCTTCGGTCAGGTGAAGGTGACCGGCCGCACGCTGTCGATCGTCCCGCGGGACGCGAACGGCCGCGTGGTGACCGGCCACGACGGCAACCCCTGCGGCCCCTACGTGGTCACGCGCAGGTAGCCGCCTAGATGCGGACGCGCCGGGCGGCCACCGCGCCGCCCTGCGCCGCTTCGAGCGCGGCCACCGCCACGGCGAGGTCCTGGATCGCCAGGCCCGTGGAGTCGAACAGCGTCACGGCGTCGGGCCCGTCGCGGCCCGGCGCCTGGCCGGCCAGGACGGCGCCGAGGCCGGTCACCTGCTCGCGCGTGACGGCTCCCGCCTCGACGGCCGCGGTGAGCTCGCCGCCGTGGGAGGCCTGGGCCCAGTCGTCGCAGAACAGCGCGCAGGCGGTCACCGCGCCGATCGTCGCCTCCGCCTTGCCGGGCCCGTCGGCTCCGAGCATGTTGAGGTGCAGGCCCGCGCGCAGGCCGTGCTCGGTGACGACGGGCTCGGTGCCCGGCGTGACGCAGCAGACGACGTCGGCGGCGAGCGCCTCGTCGCGACTGCCGGCCGTCCACCCCAGCTCGCCGGCCAGCGCCTCGGCGGCCTCGCTGCGCGGGTCCGAGCAGACGCCCGGTCCGTAGCCGTCCGCGGCCAGGCAGCGCGCGGCCCACACGCCGTGCAGGCCGCAGCCGATCACGCCGACCGTGCGGGCGTCGTCGCGGGCGAGCGCCCGGGCGGCCACCGCGGCGACCGCGCCCGTGCGCAGCGCGGTGACCGCGCGGGCGTCGAGCAGCATCAGCGGCTCGCTCGTCGCCGCGTC
>DASQFQ010000082.1:0-7846 GCA_035633075.1 Solirubrobacteraceae bacterium
GCCGCTGCGGAGATCCGCGTGCTCGAGCCGGCCGTCGCCGTGGACGGCGTTGACCTCGGTCCGGGTGATGATCTCGATGTTCGAGCGTGCTTCGATGCGCTCGACCAGGTAGCGCGACATCGTCGCGGCGAGGCCCTCGCCCCGGACGACGACGCGGACGCTGCGCGCCGCCCGCGCCAGGTGCACCGCCGCCTGGCCGGCCGAGTTGCCGCCCCCGACCACGATCACGTCCTCGCCCCGGCAGCGCTCGGCGTCGCTCGCCATGGCGGCGTGGTAGACGCCCGCGTCCGTGAACCGCTCGACGTTGTCGGCCGCGAGCGTGCGCCAGCGCGCACCCGTGGCGACGACGACCGTCCGCGCGAGCGCGTGCTGCCCGTCGTCGAGGTCGATGCGGACGAGCCCCTCGGCGCCGCGCGCGAGCTCGACCGCGCTGTGGAAGCTCGACAGCACCGCATCGAAACGGCGCGCCTGCAGTGTCGCCTTGCGCGTCAGCTCCGTGCCTGAGATCCCGGTGGGGAAGCCAAGGTAATTCTCGATGCGCGTGCTCGTGCCGGCCTGGCCGCCGGGCGCCCACGCCTCGGCCACCAGCGTCCGCAGCCCCTCGGATCCGCCGTACACGGCGGCCGCGAGGCCCGCGGGGCCGCCGCCGAGCACCACCAGGTCGAACCGCTCGCCGTCGATCTCTGCGCGCAGGCCGAGTTCGCGCGCCACTTGAGCAGCTGAGGGGTTGCGCAGCACTGCGGTGTTGCGCACGAGGAGCGGCGTCTCCTCGCGTGGGATCTGCAGCCATTCGAGCATCGCCGCGCTCTCGCCGTCGCTGTCGACGTCGTACCAACGCACCGGGATCAGGTTCCGCTCGAGCAGGTCACGCACCTCAAAGGCGCGCCGCGAACCGCGCGCCGCGATGAGCCGCAACACGCCGTGCCCATGCCCCTCGTGCCACTCCCTGCGCGCCATCATCGTGCGCAGGACGAGCTCGGCGAGCTCGGGCCACGACGCAAGCATCGCCCGCAGCGCCGAGCGGTCGAAGGCGATTACGTCGGTCGGCTCGTCCGCCACGCACTCAGCGATCGCCGGCTCGCCGGTGAACGTGGCGATATCGCCCAAGAACGTCCCGGCGTCCGCCTCAGCGATCCAGACATCGTTGCCCGGCGTGCGGTCGAGCACCCGCACCTTGCCGCGCTCGATGACGAGGAACGGGGCGTCACGCTGCCCCTGCTCATACAGCGTCTCCCCAGCCACGAACGAACGGCGCGTGCCCAACTCCGCCAGCCGCTCGAGCTTCTTCGCAGACATCCGCGGGTACATCACCTCGTCGCCGAGATCGGGAAAGCTCTCGGCCCGGATCTGCGTAGATGTAGCTCCCCCGATCGGCACGGTCGTGCGCGAAGGGGTAGCAGATGGCGCGCGCGAGGCTTTCGGCCGCGCAGCCGTCCGCGCTCGATATCAACCAAACCAGCCACTCCGAGCAGCCCAATCGTCCCCGTCGCTGCTGCTTCGCGCGCCCGTTTGTGCGACACCCTCCGCGCGAAGCGACAGCGATAACGATGTGGTTCTGGAGATGCCACTTCTGCCGCAGAGCGGCAGCGCAAACCCGGACTTCCTACGCGGCGGTCCGCTGGTCTGCAACGATGCCCGTAGGATCAACCAAGGAGCCGCCAGTGGCCTCTCGTCTCAACCCGTACATCAGCTTTGCTGGCAACGCACGCGAAGCCATGGAGTTCTACAAGCGCGTCTTCGGCGGCTCCTTGACACTGAACACCTTCGGTGAGTTCGGGGGGCAGAACTCACCGCACGACGACAAGATCATGCACGGCATGCTCGAGACCGACGGTGGTTTCACGCTCATGGGCGCCGACACCCCTCCCGGAATGGAACATAACCCTGGCAACAACATCGCTGTGAGCCTCAGCGGAGACGACGCCGACGAGCTCCGCGGCTACTGGGAGAAGCTGTCCACCGACGGCACCGTGTCCGTCCCGCTGGAGACGCAGATGTGGGGCGATGAGTTCGGTATGTGTGTGGACGAGTTCGGCGTTGCCTGGATGGTCAACATCGGCCAGCCGCAGGGCTGATCGGCGGTTCTGCCCGGATTCTGAGAAACGCGCGTGGGGGGACCGGGCGCGATGCTCCTTCCGCCTGCAGGCGACGTTTCTCGTCGCGACCGCGTGCATGCCACGCTCACTAGCCCACCAGCGCGCAGCCGGCCGCGGCCTGTGCGGCCAGCATCTGTTCCTCGTCGGGCATCGGATGGTCGGCCGGCGGGAGCGTGCGGCTGCGGGCCGGCTCGCTCGTCGCCCTGACCAGGTCCTCGAAGCCGCCGGGGGTAAGCATGAAGAGCATCCGGGAGCCCGCGTCGCCTACCTTGTAGCCGTGTGGGACATCGCGCGGGCCGAAGACAAAGTCGCCGGCCCTCGCCTCGATCGTCGATCCCCCGACCTCGATTGTCACGTCACCCTCGAGGACCCAGAAGGCCTCGTCTTCCTTGTGATGAACGTGGAGCGGCGCTTCGACACCAGGGGGGTCCGTCACGTCCACGACCGTCAGGTGTCCGCCGGTGTCTGCTGCCGTGGCCTTGATCACGGCCAGCGCACCGAGCCACCAGCGCGCCTCTCCCTCTCCACTTCGTACTGCCAACGCGTCCGTCATCGCTGCGTCCTTTCGCTCGCTTCATCCATGTCCAGAAGCGAGATCGCATACCGCCAGCTGCCATCGCTTCCGCGGCGCACCACGTTTATGCCCCGCTCTGCCAATACGAGGGCGGTGTCGCGCGCTTGGAGGACCCGCCGCGGCTCGGCGAGGTAGGTGCAGTCGCGCTCCCACATCGCTGCGGCCGATCGCGAGATTTCCTCGCCTCCGCGTGCCTCGTGCATGCGGTCGCACGCGACAAGTACGGCCCCGTCCTCAAACAGATGGATCAGCGCCTCGCGGTCACGCAGCAGAAAGGCGTCCTCGAACAGCGTCTCGAGTTCCTCCGGGGTGCGCGCTCCTGCTCTCATGAGGCGCCAAGCTAGCCCCGGCGGGGTCGCTTGTCTCTCCCAGAAAGGTGGTATTCGCCCCCGAGCCGGGCGGGCTTAGGATGGGCCAATGAGCGCGTATGCCAGGGACCGCTCCCTGGACCGCATCGCCGAGCTGGCGGGCCAGGGGCACGACCTCGTGACGTTCTGGCGCGAGTCGACCGAGGCCATCGCCGCCGCGGTCCCGTTCTACCTCACGCCCTGCTGCTTCACGATGGACCCGGCGTCGCTGCTCGTTACGAGCCACTATCAATACGGGCTTCCCGAGATCCCCCACGAATGGCTCGCGGAGGAGTACTACGAGGACGACTTCAACAAGATGGCCGACGTCGCGCGATCCGAGCGGGGGGTGGCGACGCTGCACGAGGCGACCGGCGGCGACCCCAGCCGCAGCCCCCACTACCGGACCGGCATGCAGCCCTACGGCGCCGAGCAGGAGGTGCTGACGGGCCTACGCACGCAGTCCGGCGAGGTGTGGGGATGCCTCGGCCTCTACCGTGAACTCGGCCAGCCAATGTTCGACGCCGACGAGCTCGGCTTCCTGCGGGCGGTGTCCACGCATCTCGCGGAGGGCGCCCGGCGCGGCCTGCTCATCGGCGAGGCCACCGACCCCGAGGGCCCTGAGGCGCCAGGCCTGGTTGTACTGAGCGACGACTGGAGCGTCGAATCGGTCACGCCGGGCGTCGAGCGCTGGCTGGCGGACCTCCCCGACGGCGACTGGGAGGCAAGCCGCGAGTTACCCCCCTCGGTCCTGGCGGTCGCCGGTCGCGCGCTGCGAACCGCCGTGGACGCCGACTCACCGGGGGAGATCGCCTTCGCGCGGGTGCTGTCGCAGTCGGGCCAATGGGTCGTCCTTCATGGAGCCTCTTTGGTGACCGAGGGTCCACGACGTATCGCGGTCATCGTCGAGCCCGCCCACCCGGCCCGCATCACACCCCTCCTGATGTCGGCCTACGGGCTCACAGAGCGCGAGCAGGACGTGACCCGGCTCGTGCTCCGGGGCGCCTCGACAGCGCAGATCGCCGAGCGCTTGGTCGTCTCACCCCACACCGTTCAGGACCATTTGAAGAACGTGTTCGAGAAAACCGGCGTGCGCAGCCGTCGCGAGCTCGTCGGCAAGATCTTCTTCTCCCACTACGAGCCCCGCGTGCGCGACAACGAACGTCGCGCGATCGAAGGGCAACCAGTCCGCGGCGGCCCGTTCGAAGGCGACACCTGAGCCGCTCCGCGCGGGAATGACGCATCAGCGCGCAGCAATGTGGTTTCATGCTTAAGGAGGAAGCCCTGCAAAGGCAAGGTTTCTCTATGTTCGCTGAGCGCGACGGCCTGCGCGCCGTCAGTGCGAGTGGTCGCCGACCGTAAGCGCCAGCGAGCTGAGCGGGATCAGGCCCAGCGCCGCCGCGGTGGCGAGGCGCTTGACGCCGCCCAGTAGCGGGCCGGTGGGCCGGGAGCGCAGGCGGAAGCCGACCAGCAGCGCGAGGACGGCTTCGTCGGCGCTCGCAATCGAGTCGATCGCGCCGACGGGCTCCGGAGCCCAGGCATCCGGGCCGAGCGGGAGGCCGCTCGTGCGCGACACGATCCAGATCGCCGCGACCACGAGGCTCACGGCTGCGCCGGCGGACAGCAGACCGCGCGCCGGCCGGCGATAGAGCGCAACGCCCCATGCGAGCTGCGCTGCCGCGAGCACCGCGAAGAAGACGGCGTGGAGCACGTGCTCCCCGCTGTGCCCGACGGCGGCCGCCACGTGGATCACCGCGGCGCTCCAGGCCAGCCCACAGGCGATGAACAGCGCGTCGTCGAGGTGCGGCGCCTGCCGCGCGGGATCAGGCACGCGCCGGCGCGTCGTCGACCGGCCCGGCCGGCCGGGGCGCCGCGGCGTCGGCGAGAACCCGTGCGATCTCCCCGGGAGGCTGGGGGCGGGCGAAGAAGAAGCCCTGGCCAACGTCGCAGCCGAGGCCGCGCAGGCGCCCCAGCTGATCCTCCGTCTCGATCCCCTCGGCCACGGCCGAGACACCCAGGGAGCGGGCCAGGCCCAGGACGGCGGTGACCACGGCGGCGTCGGACTCGTTGCGTCCGAGGCCGGCGATGAACGACCGGTCGACCTTGATGATATCCACCGGCGGCAGCTCGCGGATCTGGCTAAGCGAGGAGAAGCCGACCCCGAAGTCGTCGAGCGCGATGCACACGCCCTGCTGCTTGATGGCGCGGAGGTTGGTGAGCACGACGTTGCTGTCCTGGATCACGGCGCTCTCGGTGATCTCGAGGCACAGGGCAGCCGGATCGAGCTCCGCTGCCGCGAGTGCGGCGGCGACGCTCTGCGGCAGCTCCGGATGCGACAGCTGGCGCGCGGAGACGTTCACCGCTACGCGCACGTCGCCCTCGACCACGCCGGCGCGCCGCCAGACGGCCATCTGGGAGCACGCTTCGCCGAGGACCCATTCGCCCAGGGCCACGATCAGCCCGCTCCCCTCGGCAGCGGGGATGAACTCGGCGGGCGGTACGAGGCCGCGCTCGGGGTGCTGCCAGCGAACGAGGGCCTCGAGCGCGATGATCCGCCCCGTCTCCAGGTCCACCTCGGGCTGGTAGTGCAGGCACAGCTCGCCGCGGCGCAGCGCGAGCCGCAGCGCGTGCTCGGTGGCCAGTAGGTCGATGCCGCCCATGCGCGCCTCGGAGTCGAAGACCTGGAAGCCCGCCCGGCCGCGCTCCTTCGCCGCGTACAGGGCGATGTCGGCGTCGCGCATGACGACGTCGGGGTCCTCGGTCGCGAGGTCGGTGGAGCGGATGCCGATGCTTGCGCTCAGGTGGAACTCGTGCCCCTCGTGCTCGAAGGGGCGGGCGAACGCCGCGAGCACCCGCTCGGCGACGAGGCGAGCGGCCTCCTCGCCGGCGTTCTCGCAGAGGATCGTGAACTCGTCGCCCCCGAAGCGCGCGACCGTGTCCTCGGCCCGCGCCGCGTCACACAGCCGCTGGGCGGCGTCCACGAGCACGGCGTCGCCCACCCGGTGGCCCATCCCGTCATTGACCAGCTTGAAGCGATCGAGGTCGATGAACAGCACGGTCACCCCGCCCGAGTGCCGCCTCAGGCGCACCAGCGCATGACGCAGGCGGTCGTGGAACAGCGCGCGGTTGGGGAGGCCGGTCAACGGGTCGTGCAGCGCCCGGTGCGCGAGCTCGTCCTGGAAGCGCCGGCGCACCGTCACGTCGTGCATCTGGGAGATGAAGTAGCGGACCGCTCCGTCGTCTGCGCGAACCGCCGAGACGCCGACCTGCACCCAGACCTCGTGCCCGTCGCGATGCAGGTAGCGCTTCTCGGTCTCATACGTGTCGACCGCACCCTCGAGCAGCGCGCGTAGCTGGTCGACGTTGGCCACGAGGTCATCCGGATGGGTGATCGCCTGGAAGTCGGTGGCGAGCAGCTCCTGCTCGCTGTAGCCGGTGATCTCGCACAGCGCGCGGTTGACGCTCAGGAAGCGCCCCTCGGGCGCGACTAGCGCCATCCCCGAGACGCCGCCCTGGAAGGCGTGCTGGAAGCGCTCAGCGGTGTCCCGGGCATCACGGTGCGCCTCGGACAGGCGGGCGCGCATGTCCTCGTTGAGGCGCCAGGTCACCACGCTCGCCGACACGGCGCCCAGCACGAAGAACCCGTGGATCGCCGCCCACGCCCACGGGTTGCCCCCGTGGTTGTACACCGCGGTCGGAGAGATCGCGCCGAGGACACCGTGCTCGGCCACGACGTAGGAGACCGCGAGCCCGAACGGCAGCCAGTCCTCGTAGAGCGCGAGCACGGCGATCATCACGAAGAAGTGGAAGTGGGCCTCGATCTGGCCATCCCAGGCGTTGACCAGCACGGCGGACGCGGTGAGCAGCCCGAAGACCACCGCCACCGAGCGCGCGCGCCGGCCGGCGGCCTTCAGGCCGCCCGCCACGCCGGCGAGCGCGATCGGCGCCACCGAGGCGACGGAGGCCGCCAGGCCGAATCCGCGCAGGAGATGGAAGGCGGGCAGCACGAGGACGTGCGCCCAGAGGAGCCACATCATCGCCTTGTGGCGACGGGCCCACGCCTCCTTGGGCAGCGTCTGCCCTCGCGGCAGGGCCTGCCGGACGGTCGCCAAGGCCCGAGTGAGCGCGCCTATCGCCGCCCCGGTGCGATCGGGGGCGTGCGGCTGCGTATGCGGGGCTACAGAGGACATCGTGGGTGCGAGCGCGGTCAGCAGCGCTTCCACGACCAGCCATCGGCATCCGCGCCGGTAACTTGAAGCGTACCGCGCCGCAACGCGTGCGAGCGCTCGTGATCGCGCCGCCGCTGCCCGGCGCCGGTGATCGGGTGCTGACTCCCGATGCCAAGCGCGAGTTCTGGTACAGGCCTTCCATCAACTCGAGCTCGTTGACCAGCTCCTAGACGGCAAGCCTGCTGTGATCCACGCATACGTGCTGCACTTCTGGAGTCACTGGTCCGGCCCGGCTTTTGAGCTCGCCGCCCCCCGACCTCGACCAACTCGTGGACCGCTGTGCGGAGCCAGGAGCGCTCATCGCATCGATCGGTTGGTACCGCGCCGGATCAGGCACCGTCGCCACCGGCCTCGCCGAGCGCACACCGGCGCCCGCGGACCGCATCATGCAGCCCCTCTGGCCTGAACATGACCCGCTCTTCCCCGCGAGTGGGGTGATCGGCTCGACGCGTACTTCTCCCGCGTCACCGTGACCCAGTTGCCCCTAGGAGATGTCCATCCCTCGATGCGCCCGTCGGACTTCAAACCGGTCGAGGCCCTCACACTGCATTGGCGTTGCAACCGGCTTGGGGTATCTCCGCGGCCTCCCTTCGGCCGAGT
>DASQFQ010000083.1:0-1625 GCA_035633075.1 Solirubrobacteraceae bacterium
TGACGCTCGGCCATACGCTGGCCACCACCCTCGGTCGCGACATCGCTGAGGCCTGCGAGACGCTCGAGCAGAAGGGCGGCCTGCACGAGCTGGACCGCAAGCGCGTCAAGACGGGGGTCGGATACTGAGCACGAGTGCGCGGCGGACCGCGGCGATCGGCGCCCTGCTCCTTGGCTTCGGCGGGCTCGGCCTCGCGGTCGTTGTCGCGGTGCAGGAGTTTCCGCGCGGCCTGATCGCGCTCGCCTGCGTCGGGTTCGCAGCCGCGGCGGTGTGGTACGGCGTCCTGCGACGCGGCCCGGCCCGCGTCGCCGGCCTGTCGGTCGGTGCGCTCGGGCTCGGCGCGGCGATCCTCCTGCTTGTCAGCGACCGCCTACTCGAGGAGCTGCTGGTCGTCGCCGCGCTCGTGCTGAGCTTCGCCTGCGCGCGGGCGGCGTTCGGTTTCCGCGCCCACCTTCCGCAGGCGCCGGCGCCGCGGCGGCCGGTGTTGTTCTTCAACCCCAAGTCCGGTGGCGGCAAGGCCGAGCGGTTCTCAGTGGCGGCCGAGGCCCGGGCGCGTGGGATCGACCCGATCGAGCTCGGCCCGGGCGCGGACCTCGAGAGGCTCGTGCGCCACGCCGTGGCCGGCGGCGCCGACGGACTGGCGATGGCCGGCGGCGACGGCTCCCAGGCCGTCGTCGCCGCGATCGCGGCAGAGCTCGACCTGCCGTACGCCTGCGTGCCGGCGGGCACACGCAACCATTTCGCGCTCGACCTCGGCGTCGATCGAGAAGACGTCGTCGGCGCCCTCGACGCGTTCGTCGACGGTGGGGAGCGCCGCGTGGACCTGGCGGAGATCAACGGGCGCGTGTTCGTCAACAACGTCTCGCTCGGCCTCTACGCCGACGCGGTCCAGCGCACGGGCTACCGCGACGCGAAGCTGCGAACCCTGCTCGACACCGTGCCCGACATGCTCGGACCCGACGCGACCGGGCTCGACCTGAGGTGGACGGGGCCCGGCGGGCACGAGCACGGTTCGGGAGCCGCGATCCTGGTCTCGAACAACCGCTACCGGCTGGGCCGCGCGGTCGGCTCGGGCACGCGCCCGAGGATCGACGACGGGCGGCTCGGAATCACGATCGCCGGAGCCCCGACCGGTCGCGGCGGGGGCGGACGCCTGCCGCAGCGACCGTGGCGGGAGTGGACCGCACCGGTCTTCGAGGTCGGCGCCGACCACCCCGTGCCCGCCGGCATCGACGGCGAGGCGGTGAAGCTGCAGCCGCCCCTGCGCTTCCAGATCCGCCCCGGCGTCCTGCGCGTACGCATCGCGCGCCAGCATCCCGGCGCCTCGCCGTCGGCGATGCTGCCCGAGGGCCTCGGGCAGAGCGCCCGTGCGCTGGCCCGGATCGCCGCCGGGGGCGACCCCGTGCCCGCCGCGGCCGGCGACCCGGTCACCACCCTGCCCACCGAACCCACGACGAAGGAGAGCTGATGGACATCTTCGAGGTAGAGCAAAAGGAACGCCTCAGCCGCGAGGAGGTCGCGGCACGACTGCGCAGCCTCGCGGACATGCTCGCGCGCCACAACGACATCGAGTTCGAGCGCGGCGGAATGAGTTTCACCGTGCACGTCCCCGACGAGGTCGAGCT
>DASQFQ010000084.1:0-4848 GCA_035633075.1 Solirubrobacteraceae bacterium
CTCTCCCTCGACGAGGAGTTCCCGCGCGTCTACTTCACGCGCGAGCGCCACCGCCGCGACCGCGCCTACTTCGGCCCCTACTCCTCGGCCAAGCGCGTCCGCGGCAGCCTGGACCTGCTGGGCAAGATCTTCCTGTTCCGCTCCTGCGAGGGTTCCGAGCCCGGCCGGCGCTCGGGCTCGCCGTGCCTGGACTACTACATCAAGCGCTGCGGCGCGCCCTGCGTGGGCTTCGTCAGCCAGGAGGAGTACCGCGAGGGGATCGACGGTGTCGTCGCCTTCCTGTCCGGGCGCTTCAAGGACATCGAGCGCGACCTCGAGCGGCGCATGCGCTTCGCCGCCCGCGAGCGCGACTACGAGCAGGCCGCGATCGAGCGCAACCGCCTGCAGGCTGTGCGGGCGCTGCTCGAGCGCCAGCGCGTCTCCGACGATCGGGCGGGGACCTTCGACGCGGTCGCGGTCGCCGTCGACGGAACGGAGGCCAACGCCCAGGTCTTCCAGGTGCGCGACGGCGTCCTGTCGGACCGCCAGTCCTTCTACCTCGACAACCAGGGCGAGTACGAGGTCGGGCGCGCGGCGGAGGAGTTCCTCCTGCAGTACTACGCGAGCGCGCTCTCGATCCCGGCGCTCATCGTGGTCCAGGCCGAGTTGGAGGGCGACTCGGCGCTCGACGTCCTGGCCCAGATCCTCGCCGAGCGCCGTGGTGGCCCGGTGGAGGTGCGCGCCGCGGAGCGCGGGGGCAAGCGGCGCATCCTCGAGCTGGCCGAGCGCAACGCGCGCCTGGCCCTCGACCAGGATAAGCTGCGCTCCGAGCGCCGCCGGCAGCAGCGGGTGGAGGCGCTCGACGCGCTTCAGCGGGCGCTCGGGCTCGACGCCCTGCCGATCCGCATCGAGTGCTTCGACATCTCCAACATCGGCGGCACGCACACGGTCGCTTCGATGGTCGTCTTCGAGGGGGGCGCGCCCAAGAAGTCCGATTACCGGCGCTTCACCATCCGCACCGTCGAGGGCTCCGATGATTACGCCTCCATGACCGAGGTGCTCTCGCGCCGCTACGCCCAGTGGGAGAAGCAGACCGAGCGCTCGCCCTACGACGCCGACCGCGACTCGTCCTTCGCCGCCCTGCCCAACGTGGTGGTCATCGACGGCGGGTCCGGCCAGCTCGCGGCCGGCTTGGCCGCCATCGAGGGCTTCCGCGCGCGCGGGGTCGCCGTCGTCTCGCTGGCCAAGCGGATCGAAGAGGTCTTCTTCCCCGGCCGGCGCGAGCCGCTCGTGCTCGCGCACGACACGCCCGAGCTACAGCTCCTGCAGCGCGTGCGCGACGAGGCCCACCGTTTTGCGATCACGCACCACCGGATCCGCCGCGACAAGGCGATGACGGAGTCGATCATGGACGAGCTGCCCGGGATCGGCCCCGCGCGCAAGCGCGCCCTGCTCAAGCATTTCGGTTCTCCCGAGGCGGCGCTCGGCGCGCCGCGCGAGGCCCTCGAGGCAGTCCCGGGGCTGCCGTCGAAGGTCGCTCGCGAGCTCTACGCCCACCTCAACAAGACGGGCCGGTGACCGAGCCCGTCCGGGGAGCGGGAGAGACTGCCCGCATGAGCGGCAACGGTCGCACAACGGCGGCGCCCCACCTCGTCGACCTGGTGATCATCTCCGGCATGTCGGGCGCGGGGAAGTCCTCGGCGATGAACGTGTTCGAGGATGCGGGCTACTTCTGCGTGGACAACCTCCCGGCGGAGCTGATCCACTCGCTCGCGGCGCTGTTCCTGCACCGGGGGTCGCGGGTCGAGCGCGCCGCGGTCGTCTGCGACCTTCGCGGGGGCGAGTACTTCGGCGCGCTGGCGGCGGTGCTCGACGAGCTGCACAACCAGGGCGTGGTGCACCGCGTCCTCTACCTCTGCGCCGACGAGCAGACCCTGCTCAACCGCTACAAGGAGACACGCCGCCGCCACCCGCTGGCGCCGTCGGGCAACGTGGTTGACGGCATCCGGCGGGAGCACGACCTGCTCGAGCCCATCCGCCAGCGCGCCGACCTCGAGATCGACACGTCGGGCCTGAGCGCCGCGATGCTGCGCCGCAAGGTCGCGGGCGAGCTGCTCGAGCCAGAGTCCCCGGGGCGTCTCGCCGTCACCTTCACCTCGTTCGGCCACAAGCACGGACCGCCGCGCGACGCCGACCTCGCCTTCGACGTCCGCTTCCTCCCCAACCCCCACTACGAGCCTTCCCTGCGGGTCCTCACGGGCTTCGACGCACGCATCGTCGAGTACGTCGGGCGCGACGGGCGTCTCGAGGAGTTCTACGAGCGCGTGCTGCCGCTGCTGGAGTACCTGCTGCCGCAGTACGTCGCCGAGGGCAAGTCGCACCTCGTCATCGCCTTTGGCTGCACCGGCGGGCGCCACCGCTCGGTCGTGATCACCGAGCACCTCGCGGCCCACTTCCGGCGGGCGGACAAGTACTTCGTCGAGGTCCAGCATCGCGACGTCGACCGGACGCCAGCGCGGGCCTAGCCTCCCGCGGCGAGGGGTATCGATAGCCTTGCGCGCCCCTGGAGAGGGGCTCACATCAGGCGAGAAAGGGTTCAGTCATGTCCGTACGCGTCGGGATCAACGGCTTCGGCCGCATCGGCCGCAACGTGTTCCGCGCCGCTCATGAACGCAGCGCCGACATCGAGTGGGTGGGCATCAACGACCTGGTCGACGCCGCGACGCTCGCGCACCTCCTGAAGTACGACTCCGTCTACGGCCCCTATCCCGGGACGGTGGAGTCGACGAGCGACGCGATCGTCGTCGACGGCGTGGAGGTCAAGGTCTCCGGTGAGCGCGACCCGGCCCAGCTGCCTTGGCGCGACCTCGGCGCCGAGGTCGTGATCGAGTCCACGGGACTCTTCACCAAGCGCGAGGACGCCGCCAAGCACCTCGAGGCCGGCGCCCAGAAGGTCATCATCTCGGCGCCCGCGACCGACCCGGACGTCACCGTCGCACTCGGGGTCAACTTCGACGACGCCTACGACGCCGAGGCGCACCACATCATCTCCAATGCGTCGTGCACCACCAACTGCCTGGCCCCAGTGGCCAAGGTCCTCAACGAGACGGTCGGGATCGACCGCGGCCTGATGACCACGATCCATGCTTACACCGCCGACCAGCGGCTCCAGGACATGCCGCACAAGGACCTGCGCCGGGCGCGCGCGGCGGCCATCAACCTCATCCCGGCCAGCACGGGCGCGGCCAAGGCCGTCGGGCTCGTCCTCCCGGAGCTCAAGGGGAAGCTGACCGGCTTTGCGATCCGCGCCCCCGTTCCCACGGGCTCCGTGGTCGACCTGACCGTCGTGGCGTCACGCGACACCTCGGTCGAGGAGATCAACGAGGGCTTCCGCGCCCACGCCGACACCGGCCCGTTCGAGGGGATCCTGCGCTATACGGACGATCCGATCGTGTCCTCCGACATCGTGAAGTCCACCCACTCGTCGATCTTCGACTCGGACCTGACCGAGGTGCTCGACGGCACCCTCGTCAAGGTCATCAGCTGGTACGACAACGAGTGGGGGTACTCAAACCGCTGCGTGGAGCTCGCGCAGCGGGTGCTGGTGCATGCGCACGCTTGACGACCTCGACGTCGAGGGGGAGCGTGTGCTCGTCCGCGTGGACTTCAACGTCCCGCTGGACGAGCGGCAGCGGATCATCGACGACTCGCGCATCCGCGGCGCCCTGCCGACGCTCGAGGAGCTGCGGCGCAAGGGCGCCTCGCTGATCCTCGCCGCGCACCTGGGGCGGCCCAAGGATCGCGAGCCCGAGCTCTCGCTCAGGCCCGCCGCCGAGCGGCTCTCGGAGCTGCTGGGGACCGAGGTGAAGCTGGCGCCGAGCCTCGACGAGGTGCCGGAGGGCGAGGTCGTCATGCTCGAGAACGTCCGCTACGAGCCCGGCGAGACCGAGAACGATCCCGAGCTCGCGAAGCGCTATGCCGCGTTGGCCGACGTCTACGTCAACGATGCCTTCGGGGCCGCCCACCGCGCGCACGCCTCGACCGAGGCGGTCGCCCACCTGCTGCCCTCGGCCGCCGGGCGACTGCTCGAGCGCGAGGTGGCGACGCTGCGGGGGATCCTCGACGAGCCGCAGCGTCCACTGGTCGCGGTGGTCGGCGGTGCGAAGGTCACCGACAAGATCGGCGTCCTCGAGGCCTTCCTTCAGCGCGCGGACGCGGTGCTGGTCGGCGGCGCGATGTGCTTCCCTTTCTTCGCGGCCCAGGGCCACGACGTTGGCGACTCGCTGTGTGAGGCCGAGGGCGTCGACCCCGCGCGAGAGGCCCTGCGGAAGGGCGAGGGCAAGCTCGGGCTGCCGAGCGACCTGGTGGCGGGGCGCGAGTTCTCCGCCGACACGGAGGTGCGCGAGATCGACGGCGTCGACGTCCCCGACGGCTGGATGGGGCTCGACATCGGGGGCGCGAGCGCGCGGCGCTACGCCGAGAGGATCGCGGACGCGGGCACGGTGTTCTGGAACGGCCCCATGGGGGCCTTCGAGCTCGAGCCCTTCGCCGCCGGCACGCGCACGGTGGCCGAGGCCATGGCGCAGTGCCCGGGCACAACCGTGGTCGGCGGGGGCGATTCTGCAGCGGCGCTGGCGAGCTTCGGCCTCGCCGACTGCGTCGACCACCTCTCGACCGGCGGGGGCGCCTCGCTCGAGCTCATCGAGGGCAAGCCGCTGCCCGGCGTGAAGGCGCTCTCGTGAGCCGCACGCCCTTCATCGCCGGCAACTGGAAGATGCACAAGACGATCGCCGAGGCCGAGCGCTTCATCGCCGCGCTGCTGCCCAAGGTGTCCTCGGCGGACAGGGTGGAGATCGCCGTCTGCGCGCC
>DASQFQ010000085.1:0-25847 GCA_035633075.1 Solirubrobacteraceae bacterium
GCTCGTCGACGCGCACGCCTCCCGCGACGTTGACGAACACGTCGGCGCTGCCGACCCCGACGCCGGCGTGCCGGCCCAGGACGGCCAGCACGAGGGCGAGGCGGTTGCGGTCGATCCCGTTGGCGACACGGCGCGGCGGCACGATCTCCGAGGGCGACACGAGCGCCTGGACCTCGACGAGCAGCGGCCGCGAGCCCTCCATCGCGGCCAGCACGACGCTGCCCGGGGCGCGCGTCGCCTGGCCCACGAAGCGCGCGGAGGCGTCGGCGACCTCGACCAGCCCGCTCCCGTGCATCTCGAAGACGCCGGCGTCGTTGGTCGAGCCGAAGCGGTTCTTGAGCGCGCGCAGCGTCCGGTAGGTGCGCTCGCGCTCGCCCTCGAACTGCAGCACGCAGTCCACCAGGTGCTCGAGCACGCGCGGGCCCGCCAGCGCGCCGTCCTTGGTCACGTGGCCGACGAGCAGCACCGCGATCCCGCGCGCCTTGGCCAGGCGCGTGATGCGGTCCGCCACCTCGCGCACCTGTCCCACCGACCCGGCAGCGCCGCTCAGCTCCGGCGCGTGCAGGGTCTGGACCGAGTCGATCACGCAGACCTCGGGCCGCTCGGCCTCCAGCGTCGCGAGCACCGTGGCGAGGTCGGTCTCGGCGAGCACGGGCACCTGCAGCGCCGCGCCCGGGAGCCGCTCGGCACGCAGCCGGATCTGGGCGGCGGACTCCTCACCGGAGACGTAGAGCGTCCGCCGGCCTGCGCCGGCGAGGTTCCCGAGCGCCATCGAGGTCAGGGTGGACTTGCCGATCCCCGGCGACCCGCCGATCAGCACCAGCGACCCGGGGACGAGCCCGCCGCCGAGCACCCGGTCGAGCTCGCCGATGCCGGTCCGCAGCCGCGCGATGCGCTCGGCCCGCACCTCGGCGAGCACGACGGGGCGCACCGCGCGCCCCAGCGCGGCGCCCGAGCGCGAGGCGGCCGCCGCGGGCTCCTCCTCGACGAGCGAGTTCCACTCTCCGCAGCCGGGGCAGCGCCCGAGCCACTTGGCCGAGTCGTGCGCGCACTGCGAGCAGACGAAGCGGGTGACGACACGGGCCATGCCCCCACCCTAGGTGGCAGACCGGACCGTTTCGCCCCCGGCCACCAGGGCCCGCGCGCACTGGGCCACCGCCACCATGCCCAGCGCGTCGGCGACGACGGCCTCCCACCAGGCGGGCCCTTCGGCGAGCGCCACGAGCTGCGGGCTCGGTTGTCGCGCGAAGCAGCGCCCGAGTTGCGCGACGATCCCGCATCAGCCGCGGACGAAAGCGAGCGCTTCTCGCGCCAATGCCGCCAAGTCCTGCGTGCCGCCGGGCTCGATCGAGACCCACTCCCGCATCCGCCGTTGGCCGACCTGGAACGCGCGGGCGCCGTCGGCGGCCGCGAGCGCCGAGCAGCGCTCCGCGGGCAGCTTCAGCACCAGCTCTTCGCCGACGAGCATCGCGAAGATCGTGCCGCCCGTCCGGAGTCCTGGGTTCTTGCCGAAGCCGGTGCCTTGCTGGACGTCGGGGTCACGCAGGAGGTCCTCGGCGATGGCGGCGAACGCAGCCTCGGGACTCGCCTCGACCGCGGCCATGGCTCGAGCGTACCGGCCGGACCCGCACGACGGGCTGGTAGCGGGGCTCCCGCTCGTCTCGCGAAGGAGAGGACCTAGGCTGCGGCTGAGGGCTCCGTCTCGCTGGCCCGGGCCCGCAGGCCGTGGCGAGCGATCACCCGGTCGTAGTTGAGCCGCAGCAACTCGATCACGTCGCGGACATCGGCGTCACCCTCGATGCTGCGGGCAGCCGGCCCTGGCTTACCGGGAAAGACCGGGTGGTGCACCACCCGACCCTGCTCGAAGAGGTCGCTCCAGACTTGTTTCGGGAACGAGAAATGCGCGGCGTAGTCGACGTGGAGGTGACCGATCTCCCGGCGACCGACGGTGAAGGCGAACTCGCCCCGGCGGCCAGTGCCTGCCTCCACCCCCGGCCACAAGGTGACCTCGTCGGTGATCCGCTGGCTCGCCGTTCGTGACGGGGACATCGTGGCTCCTTGAGGTTGGAAGCGAGACCCGAGCCATCTTGCCGGTTCGGGCGTCGCGGTCCTAGAGGCAATTGGACCTACGACCTTCGACCGAGACCGAGCGGCAGTTGCTGCGGCGCTCCCGGCGCGAGCCGACACCCTCTGCGCGAAGCAGTAGCGAACCCTGCATCAGGGGCTGGCGCGAGCCGGCTCGGATGGATAGCCGCGTCCACTCAATGCGCCAAGCTCGGCGATGGATGTCTCGGTCGCAGCGCTTCGACGCAGGAGGAAAATCGACAAGGCGAGCACTAGGGCGAGTCCCGCGAGCGCCCCGATCTGGATGAGGAGGTCGGTCCCCTGCAGCCCCTGCTGCTCAGCCTCGGCGGCGATGACCTGTACCTTGCGCACGACCGCGATCAGTCCGATGAAAAGGAACGGCTCGACCAAGATCCGGCCGCCGAAGTTGACCACCCGCAGCGTGTAGAGCAGCTCCGCGATGATGAACATCAGCAGCACCCGGTCGAGCAGGAAGACTCCTGTGTCGGTGATGCGGCGGGAATCGCCGCCTTCGCAGCCAGCCAGAGCAGGCTGAGCGGGTACACGCTAGGCAGGAGCCCACACACGCGCGCATGAGCGTTATCGCCAGAGGATCAGGGCCGGGCAGGATTCGGCCTGGTGGTGGGAGGGCTAGCCCATGCCAGCCGCGTCAGCGATGGCACGGGAGGGGGCCCACGGACAGGACCTGCCCGCCACGCGGCCGATCCCTCGGCACGCGGAGGTCGACGAGAACGCAGTGAACGAGCGAGGGCGCCCCGCAGAGCGCCCTCGGTTGCCGAACGGTGTCGTCCCTCGCTACTCGTCCGCGGGTGGCACGGCGGGCTGGTCGAGCGCGCCGCCCTCGTCGCCGGCCTCCTCGTCGCCCTGTTCCTTGCCACCCTCGGCGCCTACGCCGACCGGCGTCGGCTTCTTCTCGGGCTGGATGACCGACAGCTTGACGTCGTCGTCGCCCTCGGGCGGGGCCACCAGGACGGTGCCGCCCGGCGTCAGCTCCGAGCGGAGCACGAAGTCGGCCAGCGGGTCCTCGATGTAGCGCTGGATTGCCCGGCGCAGCGGGCGCGCCCCCATCGACGGGTCCCAGCCCTTCTCGACGAGGAAGTCCTCCGCCTCGTCGGTGAGCTCGAGCTGGAGGTCGCGGTCGGCCAGCGACTGGCGGATCCTCCGCAGCAGCAGCTCGACGATCCGCTTGATCTCGTCCTTCTGGAGCTTGTGGAAGACGATGACGTCGTCGATCCGGTTGAGGAACTCCGGCCGGAAGACCTTCTTGAGCTCGCCCATGACCCGCTCCTTCATGTCCTCGTAGGTCATGCCGTGGTCCGAGTCGCCGACGGAGAACCCGAGCGGCGTGTTTCGGGCGATCTCCGAGGCCCCGATGTTCGAGGTCATGATCACGATGGCGTGCCGGAAGTCCACCGTACGGCCCTGGGAGTCGGTCAGGCGACCGTCCTCGAGGATCTGCAGAAGGATGTTGAAGACGTCCGGGTGGGCCTTCTCGATCTCGTCGAGCAGGAGTACGGAGTAGGGCTTGCGGCGCACCGCCTCGGTGAGCTGGCCGCCCTCGTCGTAGCCGACGTAGCCGGGCGGGGAGCCGACCAGGCGCGACACCGAGTGCTTCTCCATGTACTCCGACATGTCGATGCGGACCATTGCCTCCTCGTCGCCGAACAGGAACTCGGCGAGCGTGCGACCGAGCTCGGTCTTCCCGACGCCCGAGGGGCCGAGGAAGATGAACGAGCCGGTGGGGCGCTTGGGGTCCTTGAGGCCGGCGCGCGAACGCCGGATCGCCTTGGAGACGACCTCGATCGCCTGGTGCTGGCCGATGACGCGCTTGTGGAGCTCCTCCTCCATGCGCATCAGCTTGGCCGTCTCGGCCTCGGTGAGCTTGAACACCGGGATGCCCGTCCACATCGAGACGATGTCGGCGATCTCCTCCTCGGCGATCGACGGCCGCTCGCCGCCCTCACCGGACTCCCAGGAGTCCTCGAGCTCGCGCTTGCGGTTGGTGAGCTTGCGCTCGCTGTCCCGCAGCGACGCGGCCTTCTCGAACTCCTGCGCCTCGATCGCGGCTTCCTTCTCGCGCCGCGTGGACTCGATCTCCTCCTCGAGCTCGCGGTACACGGGCGGGGAGGACATCGACTTGATGCGCATGCGCGACGCAGCCTCGTCGATGAGGTCGATGGCCTTGTCGGGCAGGAAGCGGTCGGAGATATAGCGGTCGGCCAGCTCGGCCGCCGCCTCCAGCGCCTCGTCGGTGATCTGGATCTTGTGGTGCTGCTCGTAGCGGTCGCGCAGGCCCTTGAGGATCTGCACGGTCTCCTCCACGGAGGGCTGGTCGACCGTGATCTTCTGGAAGCGCCGCTCCAGGGCGGAGTCCCGCTCGAGGTACTTGCGGTACTCGTCGAGCGTGGTGGCGCCCACCGTCTGCAGCTCGCCGCGCGCCAGCGCGGGCTTGAGGATGGAGGCAGCATCGATCGCGCCCTCGGCGGCGCCCGCCCCGACGAGGTTGTGGAGCTCGTCGATGAACAGGATGATGTCCCCGCGCTGGGTGATCTCCTTCATCACCTTCTTGAGGCGCTCCTCGAACTCGCCGCGGTACTTCGAGCCCGCGACCAGGGCGGCCAGGTCGAGCGTGTAGATCTGCTTGTTCTTGAGCAGCTCCGGGACGTCGGCGTTGGTGATGCGCTGGGCCAGCCCCTCGACGACGGCGGTCTTGCCAACGCCAGGCTCGCCCACGAGCACGGGGTTGTTCTTTGTGCGGCGCGAGAGGATCTGCATGATCCGCTCGATCTCGACCTCGCGGCCGACCACCGGGTCGAGCTTGCCCTCCGCGGCCAGCTTGGTCAGGTTGCGCCCGAACTGGTCGAGCAGCTTGGAGGACTTCTTGCCCTCGCCGGGCGCGCCTGCGCCGGCCGGGCCCGCGGCGCCCTGGCCCGCCGCCCCGCCCGAGCGGCGGCCGCCGGGACCGGAGAGCATGCGGATGACCTCGTTGCGGATCTTCTCCGAGTCGGCGTCGAAGTCGAGCAGGATGCGGGCGGCGACGCCCTCGTTCTCGCGCACGAGGCCGAGCAGGATGTGCTCGGTCCCGATGTAGTTGTGGCCCAGCGACAGCGCCTCGCGCAGCGCCAGCTCGAGGACCTTCTTGGCACGCGGGGTGAAGGGGATCTGGCCGGACGTGACCTCCTCGCCGGAGCCCACGATGCGCACCACCTGGGCGCGCACGCGCTCCACGGTGATGTCGAGGCTCTCGAGCACGCGCGCGGCGAGGCCCTCCTCCTCGCGCAGCAGGCCGAGCAGGATGTGCTCGGTCCCGATGTAGTTGTGCTTGAGCGTCCTCGCCTCCTCTTGGGCGAGAACAACCACCTGGCGAGCTCGTTCTGTGAATCGCTCGAACATGTGGGGAGGAGCTTCCTTCCTGCTAAGTCAACGGAGCCCTAGCGCTCGGTCGTTGCAATGGTCCGGTCGGTCGAGGGACGGGGCGAACGGCGGGCGAGGCGGAGAGCGTGGCTACCCCGGTTCTCACCCACCTATTCGGCACGCCAGCCGTGGTGGATGAATGATTCGCGAGGTGGCTGACGGCCATGAGGCAGTCTACCAACGGCCACAGGCGGCATCGCCGGGTGCCCCCGGATGTTGCGGGCGTTGGCGCCTCGTTCTACGCCCCCGGCGCCCCACCTGCCCCGGGCTGGCGCATCGCCGGGAAGAGCACGACCTCGCGGATGCTCCGGCGCCCGGTCAAGACCATGACCAGCCGGTCGATCCCGATGCCGATGCCTCCGGTGGGCGGCATCCCCTGTTCGAGGGCCTGAATGAAGGCCTCGTCGTATGGGTGGGCCTCCTCGTCGCCCGCGGCGGCGCCGGCGCGCTGCTCGTCGAAGCGGCGGCGCTGCTCGTCCGGGTCGTTGAGCTCGGTGAACGCGTTGGCGATCTCCATCCCCGCGCAGAACGCCTCCCAGCGCTCGGCCAGCCCCTCCTTGGAGCGATGGCGCTTGGCGAAGGGCGAGATCTCGATGGGGTAGTCCAGGAGGAAGGTCGGCTGCACAAGCGTGGGCTCGACGTGCTTGGAGAGCAGGTGGTCGACGAGCCGGGCCCAGGTCTCTGACTCGGGGGGCTCGAGGCCGTGCTCGCGCATCGCGGCGCGCAGGGACTCGAGCTCGCGGTGGGCGAGGACGTCGACCCCGGTGCGCTCCCCGATCGCGGCGGCCAGCGTCTCGCGCCGCCACGGCGGCGTGAAGTCGACCTCTCCGGCGTAGCCCACGTGCTCGGCGACGTGGGAGACGAGCCGCTCGGCGCGCTCCGCCACGACGTTGTAGTCCGCGTAGGCCTCGTACCACTCGAGCATCGTGAACTCGGGGTTGTGCTTGAACGAGACGCCCTCGTTGCGGAAGTCCTTGCCGATCTCGTAGACGCGCTCCAGGCCGCCGACGATCAGGCGCTTGAGGTAGAGCTCGGTCGCGACGCGCAGGTACAGCGTCCGGTCCAGCTCGTTGTGGTGGGTGGTGAAGGGGCGCGCTGCCGCGCCGCCGTAGATCGGCTGCAGGATGGGCGTCTCGACCTCGACGAAGCCCTCCTCGTCGAGGAAGGAGCGCACCGCGCTGATGACGCGCGCGCGCGTGACGAAGAGCTCGCGCGCCTCCTCGTTGGCCATCAGGTCGAGCTCGCGGAAGCGGAAGCGGGTCTCGACGTCGGTGAGGCCGTGGTGCTTCTCTGGCGGCGGACGCAGCGTCTTGGCGAGCAGCTCCCAGCCGTCGAGGCGCAGCGAGAGCTCCCCACGGCGCGTGCGGAAGACGACGCCGTCGGCCCCGATCAGGTCGCCGAGGTCGAGCGCGAGCAGGCGCTCGAAGGCGGGCTCGCCGAGCACGTCGAGCCGGGCGTGCAGCTGGATGCGCCCGGAGCGGTCGACGAGGTCCAGGAACGCCGCCTTTCCCTGGCCGCGGCGGGCGGCCAGCCGGCCGGCGACGCGGACGCGGTCCTCGGTCTCCTCGCCGGGCGCCAGATCCTCGTGCGGGGCCTTGACCTCCGCGATCGGCCGGACGCCCTCGAAGGCATGGGGGAACGGCTCGACGCCCTCCTCGCGCAGCGCCTCGAGCTTGCGCCGCCGCGCGGCGAGCAGCTCAGAGGGCTGCTCTTCGCTCACGCCACGTCGATCTTCGTGATCTTCAACTCGCGGGACTTGCCGTTGGGGAGCTTCACCTTGACCACGTCGTTGCGCTTGCGACCCATCAGCGCCTTGCCCACCGGGGACTCGTTGGACAGCCGGTTCTCACCCGGGTTGGCCTCGGTGGACCCGACGATCGTGTACTTCAGCGACTTGCCCGAGCCCTCGTCCTTGACGTTCACCAGCGAGCCCACGCTCACGACGTCGGAGTCCAGCTCGGAGGCGTCGATCACCGACGCCGAGCGCAGCTTGTCCTCCAGGGAGGCGATCCGCGACTCGAGCATCGCCTGCTCGTTCTTGGCGTCGTCGTACTCGGAGTTCTCGGTGATGTCGCCGAACTCCCGCGCCTCCTTGATGCGCTCGGCGACCTCTCGGCGCTTGTCGTTGGAGAGGTACTCGATCTCGGCCTTGAGCTTCTCGAGGCCTTCGGGAGTGAGGATGACGTCCTTCTGCATCTGGCGTCCTTCTACGGTGGTCCAGAGAGGAAAACGGCCCGCGCTTGCGGGTGGCTCTCAGGCGGCGCGGGCCGCGAGCGGCCGAGCATGGTAGCGCAGGGCAGACAGGATCTCGCGCTGCCCGGACAGGCTCGACGCGCGCTGCAGTCCGGCGCCCACCGCGTGGGACTCCCCGAGCCGCTCCACGTACCAGGGATAGAACTTGCGCAGGTACCGCCCCGCCCGTTCGGCGCCCAGGTGCTCGACGGCACGCAGCAGCACCCAGTCGAGCTCGTCGAGCACCTCCTCGCGCGACGGCTCCTCCGAGCGCAGGCCGAGCACCTGCCCGAACAGCCACGGGTTGCCCAGCGACCCCCGCGCCAGCATGACCGCCGCGGCGTCCGTGTGCTCGAAGACCCGGCGGACGTGCGCGGCGTCGTCGAGCCCGCCCGAGACGATCACGGGCACGGGCAGTGCGGCCACGAGCTCGGCGGCGAGGTCGTAGTCCGGCACGCCCTTGTGGCGCACGGCGGCCGAGCGCGGATGGAAGGTGAGCCCGGCGACGCCCGCCTCCTCCACGAGGCGGTGGGCCAGCCGCACCCCCTCCGTGTCGCCGGGCAGGCGGCCGGCGCGCAGCTTGACCGTCACGGGCAGGCCCGAGCCCTCGCGCGCGGCGCGGGCCACCGCCACGGCGGTGTCGGGGTTCCCGAGCAATGCCGCGCCCGCCCCGGTCTTGCACACCTTGGGCACCGGACAGCCCATGTTGAGATCGATCAGGTCTGCGCCGGCCGCGGCGACCGTGGCGGCGGCCGAGCGCATCACCTCGGGGTCCTGGCCGAAGAGCTGAACCGCGACGGGATGCTCGTCGGGGTGGATGGTGAGCAGCTCGTCGCAGGTCTTCGCGTTGCCGTAGTGCACCCCGAAGCTCGAGACCATCTCCGAGACGACCAGGCCGGCGCCGTGGCGCCGCGCCTGCAGGCGCACGAACCAGTTGCCGATCCCCGCCAGCGGGGCGAGGACGACGCGGTTGGGGACGCTGACGCCGCCGAGGGTCCAGGTGTCGTGCAGGGAGCGCACGAGCCAAGGCTAGTCGGTGTTGCGCTCCCAGATGAGCCGCAGGCCCGTGAGCGTGAGCTCGTCGTCGACCTCGTCGATCGCCTCGCAGAACGGGACGATGGCCTCGGCCAGGCCGCCGGTGGCGAGCGCGCGCATGTCCTCGCCGAGCTCGGAGCGCAGGCGGCCGAGCATCCCGTCGACCATGGCCGCGAACCCGTAGACGATCCCGGAGCGGATGGCGTCGATCGTGGTCTTGCCGATCAGCGAGCGCGGCGTGCCGAGCTCGATCTTGGGGAGGGCGGCGGCGCGCTCGGTGAGCGCCTCCATCGAGATCTCCACGCCCGGGAAGATGATCCCGCCGAGGTACTCCCCGTCCGCCGAGACGATGTCGTAGGTCACCGCGGTGCCGAAGTCCACGACCACGCAGGGGCCTCCCAGCTTCGCGTAGCCCGCCACGGCGTTGACGAGCCGGTCTGGCCCGATCTCGCGCGGGTTGTCGTAGCGGATGGGCATCCCCGTCTTGAGCCCCGGCCCCACGACCTGCATCTCGCACCCGAGGTAGCGCTCGGCCATCGCCGTCCACTCCGGGCGCAGCTGGGGCACCGTCGAGGAGACGATCGCCGCGTCGAGGTTCTCGAGGCTGACACCGCGCAGGGCGAGCAGGTTGCGCAGCACCGCCCCCAGCTCGTCCGCGGTTGACTCGCGGACCGTGGCGAAGCGCCAGTTGTGGACGAGCTCGCCGTCGCGGAAGGTGCCGAGGTGCGTCTGCGTGTTGCCGGCGTCGACGACGAGGAGCACCCCCGCATTAAACTCGGCGGCCGTGGCCGCGACGCGAGTGGTGGATCGACGAGGGGACGCTGGGCGCGAAGCGGCCCAACGCCACCGACCTGCTCGAGCCTCCGGACCGCTCAGACCCGCAGCGGGGGTGCCGCGCGGCGGACGCCCTGGCCTGACCCGAGGGCTTCAAGCGCGCCGGCCGCGGAGAGCCCGCCGGGCACCTTGATGTCCGGGTCGAGCTCGAGCAGCGGGACGAGCACGAAGCGCCGCGAGCGCACCTCGGGGTGCGGGAGCGTCAGGCGCGCGGACTCGTGGCGCTCCTCCCCCAGCAGCAGCACGTCCACGTCGATCGGCCGGGGGCCGTGGCGGACATAGCCCGGCCCCTCGGGCTCGCGGCCGAGCTCGCGCTCGACCGCCTTGCAGGCGTCGAGCAAGGCCTCGGAGTCGAGCGCGGTCTCGATCCGCACGCACGCGTTGAGGAACTCGCGCTGGTCGAGGACCTCCCCCACCGGCTCGGTCTCGTACACCGAGGACGACGCGAGCACCCGCACCCCTCGCCCCGGCAGGGCGTCCGCCGCGGCCTGGAGGTTTGCCCGGCGGTCGCCGACGTTGGAGCCCAGGCCGAGGTAGCCGGTCCGCGTCACGGTCTGGCGGCCCTCACGAGCGCGAGCTGGCGCGACTGGGCGCGCAGGACGCCGTCGGCGCTCCACAGCTCCCCGTCCTCCTCCCAGACCCCGCCGGCGGCCAGGCGGGTGGTGAAGGCGCCGAGCACCCACGGGTGCCCGCCGGCGCCGGCCTTCAGCGGCGCGCGCCAGTGCACCGTGAGGTCGAGCGTGGGCACGAAGCTGGGCTCGGGCATGCGCAGGAACGCAGAGGGCACCCACGCGTCGCTGAGCGCGGCGAGCAGCACGGCGTCGAGGCCGCGGGCCTGCGCGGGGCGGATCCAGCCGCCCGTGCGCGCCGGCCCCGTCGCGGCCTCGCCGAAGGCCGGGCGCATCTCGTAGTTGACCAGGAAGCGCGGGGTGCCGGGGATGCCATGGGGGATCCGCTCGCACTCCTCGGGCGCCGCGACCTCCGGCGGCTCGGTGTCGTTCCACTCGGGCTGCCCCTCGCGCCAGGCGGCGCAGCACCCGAGCCCGAGCGCGACGGTCGCGCCGTCCTGCTCGAACCGCAGGCTCTGGAAGGTGGTCGAGCGCCCCTCGCGTTCCACCGCGCAGGCCACGGCGAGCTCCCCGGCCACCGGCGCCCGCAGGAAGTGCAGCGTCAGCGAGCGCGGTTGGCGGTCGGCGCCGGCGGTCTCGGTCAGCGCCCGCGTCGCCAGCGCCGCGACGAAGCCGCCGTTGGGGCCCTGCTCGACGAACCAGCGCTCGCTGACGGAGGCACGCCAGCGGCCCGCGGCGACGGGCTCGAGCGCCGTGTCGCGGTCGAATGGGTGCGTCACGCGGGCGCGCTGCCCTCGCTGAGCCCGATGCGCGCGTGCAGCCGGGCCAGCGGACGCGGCGCCCACCAGTTGCGGTCCCCGAGCAGCCGCATCAACGAGGGCACGAGCAACGCCCGCACGATGGTGGCATCGATCAGGACCGCAAGCGCGGTCCCCACCCCGAGCTGCTTGATGAAGATGATCCCCGAGGTCGCGAAGGCACCGATGGCGATCATGAACAGGAGCGCGGCGAAGGTGACGATCCTGCCGGTGCGCTCGAGGCCGAGGGCGACCGCCTCCTCGTTGGGCGCCCCGCGGTCGTGTGCCTCCTTGATGCGCGTGAGCAGGAACACGCCGTAGTCCGTCGAGAGGCCGAACGCCACCGCGAAGAGCAGCACGAGTTGGGTCGTCTCGAGCCCGCCCTGGCTCTCGAAGCTCAGAACGCCCTCCAGCAGCCCCTCCTGGAAGCCGAGCACCAGGAGGCCCGCCGCCGCGGTGAGGGTGAGCAGGTTCATCACGAGCGCCTTGATCGGCAGCACCACGGAGCCTGTCATGAGGAACAGGATGACGATCGTGGTGGCCGCGAGGATCGCCAGCGCCAGCGGCAGGG
The DNA here is from genome assembly GCA_035633075.1 of Solirubrobacteraceae bacterium. GTDB lineage: Bacteria > Actinomycetota > Thermoleophilia > Solirubrobacterales > Solirubrobacteraceae > DASQFQ01. Next base: position 11,538 of record DASQFQ010000085.1, read on the forward strand.
AGTCGCGGATCGAGCCATGCTGGTCGACGAACCCGGCCGTCTGGCCGCCGACACGCACCGGGAACGGCGCGTCCACCGCACGCACGTCCTCGACCAGTCGCCTTGCCTCTGGGCTGAACGTGGTCCCGCGCGCGGCGAGGTCGATGCGCCAGAGCCCGTCGGCGGGCTGCGCCAGCGGGGGCACGGCGACCCCGTCGAGGGCGCCGAGCTCACGGGCGTAGGCCTCGACCGCGACCCGCTCGGAGCGCGGGGCGCGGGCCGCGACGAAGACCGGCGACGTGCGGTTGGGCGGGAATTCGGCGCGCAGCGCGTCATCGACGATCCGTCCTGACTTGTCCTCGGGCAGCAGCCGCGCGTCGACGCCGATGAAGTCGACTCCCGCTGCCGGGCTGCCGAGCGCGATCATGACCGCCGTCGCGGCCGTGGCGATCGGCAGCGGCCGGCGCATCACGGTGCGCGACAGGCGGTACCAGAAGCCGCGACGCTCGGCGGAGGCCTCGCGGTGGGCGGCCGTCCGCCAGCGGCGATGGCTGAGCGCGTTGACGCGGTGCCCGAGCGCGCCCAGCAGCGCGACGAGCAGCGTGAGCGAGACGACGGCCGCAAACAGGGCGCACAGCGCGCCGCCGACCCCCATGGAGTACAGGAAGCGCTGCGGGAAGACCACGAGGGCGGCCAGTGCGGCGGCCACGGTCACCGAGGAGAACAGGACGGTGCGTCCGGCCGTGTTGACCGTCGCCCGCAGGGCATCGCGCACGTCGAGCCCGCGCTTGAGCTCCTCGCGGTAGCGCGAGACCATGAACAGCGAGTAATCGATCGCGAGCCCCAGCCCGAGGCCGTTGATGAGGTTGAGCGCATAGATCGACATCGGCTCGACCTCGTTGACGAGCCGCATGGCGAGGAAGGAGAGGAGGATCGTGGCCGCCCCCACCGCCAGCGGCAACAGGGCCGCCACGACGCCGCGGAACGCGAACAGCGAGAGCAGGAAGAGGAGTGGGAAGGCGATCAGCTCCGCCCGCGCGATGTCCTCGGACACCTGCTCGCCGACCTGGGGCCCGGCCACCGAGCCGCCTCCCAGCAGGACGCCCGGCTCGCGCTCGAGGCGCGACTCGATCCGCTCCACGGTCGCCTCGTCGTCGGGGATGTCGTCGCGGAAGGTGGCGACCAGGTAGGAGGACCGCCCGTCGCGCGAGACGAGCGCGCGCTCGCCGCCCGGCTCGTAGCGGAGAACCTGGGCCACATCGCGGTCACGCATGGCGGCGGCCACCCGGTCGAGCTTGGCCTGGGCGCCCGGCGTGTCGGCGCCAGCTCCCAGGCGCACGAGCGCGATGACGTCGGGGGAGGCGCTCGCCCCGGTGGCGCGCGCGATCTGCGCGGAGGCGACGACGCTCTCCGACGCCGGATCGTCGAAGTCCTCGGTGCCCGTCTCGAGCAGCCCGAAGGCCGGCCCGCCGAAGGCTCCGGCGAGCGTCACGACCGGCACGGCGAGCCAGAGCGCGACCCGGCGGCGGCGGTCCAGGAAGCTGGCGAGCGAGTTGAGCATGGCGGTCTCCTTTCAACCCCGGCCGGAGGCCCGGCCGGACTCTGGCGCGATCGGCCCAAGTGAGTTGTGATCAATCACTTACTTGTTCCGGCGAAAAAACACGACGGCCGAAATCAGGTCTGCGCGGCCCTGCCGACGGCGGCGAGGATCAGCGGCTCGGGGTCGCTCCAGCGTGCGGCCCACTCGTCCTCGCCGGCGACCGCGGCGAGGTCGAGCGAGGCGATCACGTTGAGCAGCATCCCGTGGGAGAAGAACTGCCACAGCTCGGCGGGGGCGGCCGAGGAAAGCCGCCCGACCTCGTGGACGAGGTCGCGGTAGCGGGCTCGGACGTAGGCGCGGATGTCGGGGTCGGCGCACGCCGCGTAGCTCTGCATCTGGAACAGCAGCGACGTCCGGTCGGCGAGCAGGTCGATGTAGGCATTCCCCATGGCCTTCATCCGCTCGTCCCGCGGGACGCCCCGGGCCGCCTGGCGGAACGTCTCGACGATCCGGTCCATGACGCGCGCGCAGCACGCCAGAAAGAAGTCCCGCTTGGTCCCGAACAGCCGGAACAGGTAGGGCTGGGAGAGCCCCGCCTCGCGCGCGATCTGCTCAGTCGAGGTGGCGTGATAGCCGGTCACCGCGAAGTGCTGGATGGCGATGTTGACGAGCTCCTCGCGACGCTGGTCGGCGGACCTGCGAGCGGTGGGCCGAGAGGGTGCGGCAGCCATGCGCCGACTCAAGTTAGTGACTGCTTACTTTGTTGTCAAGGGGGTGGCCTCGGGCCGCCGCCGTCCCAGCCGAGGAGCGTTGAGCGTCGCCGCACACACCCCCCCGAGCACCACCCCGACGCCCGCGAGCTGGAGCGCGGACGGAGCCTCGGACAGGATCACGACCGCGAGCAGGACCGCGCCGACCGGCTGCAGGAGCAGCAGGACCGAGGTCACCGCGGCCGGCAGGCGGGGCAGGGACACCGAGATCAGCAGCCAGCCGATGACCTGCGAGGTCAGGGCGAGCAGGGCGAGCCAGGCGTGCGCGGGCCAGCTCGGCACCAGGTCCAGGTCGCCCACCACCACGCCCGACAACGCGGACACCACCGCGCCCACGGCCGTGACGTCGAGCAGCGGGCCCGCCGGGCGCCGCACGTCGCGATTGACATGGCGCAGGACGAGGATGAAGCCGGAATAGGCGATTGTCGTGAGAACGCCGAACACGGTGCCCAGCGCGGGGTTGGCGCCGTAGCCGCCGGACTCGAGCACGCCGGAGATCATCACCGCGCCGGTGAACACCACCGGGACGGCGGCGAGGACCCGCCGCTCGGGTCGCTCGCCGAGGACCGCCCACGCGGCGAAGGCGACGAGCAGCACCTGCATGTTGCCGAGCACCGTCGCAAGGCCGGCCCCAACGTTGACGATCGAGTGGTGCCAGAACACGAGGTCGGCCGCGAACAGCACGCCGGCGCCGACGCCGACCCAGCGGTCGCGCACCGGCCGCGGCCCGTAGCGGCGCGTCTCCCACGCGGCCAGCACAACCAGGAAGGGGACGGCGTAGGCGCAGCGGAACACCGCCGCCGTGCTCGGGCTGGCCTCCGAAAGCCGCACGAGGAGAGCCGAGCACGTGATGGCGAGGGCGCCGCCCACGCCGGCGAGCGCCGGCCGGCGGCCCCACCAGGGGCCGTCCTGCGTCAGTGCTCCTCCCGCCAGACCTCGACGGAAATCTCCTCGAGAGGCAGCGGGATCGGCGGCTCGGGCTTGGAGGCCTTCACCGTGACGCTCTCGGCGCCGAACTGCGATGCGAGCCGATCGGCGATCACCGCGCACAGCCGCTCGAGGGTCTTGTAGGACCGCTGCTGTGCGATCAGCGCGATGACCTGGCAGACCTCGCCATAGTCGACGGTGTCCTCGACCCGGTCGGTTACGAGCGCGTCGGGCTCGCCGACGTCGAAGCGCACGTCGAGCACAAGCCGCTGGCCGACCTCGCGCTCGGCCGCGGTGACGCCGTGGTGGGTGAAGAGGGAGAGGCCGACGATCTCGATCGTGACGCCGACCTCGGGACCTTCGCGGTCGTCGTCGTCGTCCTCGGCCAGGTCGTCGTCGTCGTAGTCCTCGGGGTCGTCAGCGGCCATCCGCCGCCAACGTAGCAGCCGCCACCGCAAGGGCATCGCGGGTCTCGGGGACGTCGTGGACACGGAAGACCAAGGCCCCCCGCTCGAGGGCTAGGACGTTGACGGCGGCGGTCGCGACCGCGCGGTCGCGAGTCTCCCGGCCGGTGATCCGGCCGAGGAACGACTTGCGCGACGCGCCGACGACGATCGGCCGGCCGAGGGCCACGAGCTCGTCGAGCCGGCGCAGCAACTCGAGGTTGTGCTCGAGCGTCTTTCCGAAGCCGATGCCGGGGTCGAGCATGACCCGATCCTCGGCCACGCCCTCGGCGACCGCGAAGGCCAGCCGCTCCTCCAGGAAGGCCTTCACGTCTGAGACGACGTCGGCGTAGCGCGGGTCGTCCTGCATCGTGCGCGGCGTGCCGAGCATGTGCATCAGGCAGCACTCCGAGCCGCGCGCCGCGACGACCGCCGCCAGCTCGGGCTCACCTCGGAACGCCGTGACGTCGTTGACGATCGATGCGCCGGCGTCGAGCGCCGCCCGCGCCACCGCCACCTTCGAGGTATCGACGGAGAGCTGCGCGCCCGTGGCCCTCAGCCCCTCGATCACCCCGATCACCCTCCGGAGCTCCTCGGCGGCGGGGACCGGCTCGGCTCCCGGCCGCGTGGACTCCCCTCCCACGTCGAGGATCGCGGCCCCCTCGGCGGCGAGCCTGGTGCCGTGCTCGACCGCGGCGTCGCGATCGAGGAACATCCCCCCGTCGGAGAAGGAGTCGGGCGTGACGTTGACCACGCCCATGATCCGGTAGCCCACCGGGGCGACGCTAGCGCACGCCGAACGGCGCTCCGCTCAGCCGACCCAGGCTTTCAGGGAAGGGGGCGCGCTCAGCCACCAGCCGCGCTCCGGCGATCGTCTCGACGCGCTAGCGCCAGCATCTGAGATGGTTTGCGCAGTCGCGACCGCTGGGAGGAATGGATGAAGATCACGTACTTCGTGAGTGCCGGGACGGCTGACGCGACCCGAGCCTCGATTCCTCTCCACCTGGCGGCCAACGGATCGGTCGAGGTCGGGCAGGAGACATCGATCGTGCTGGGCGGCGATGCGGCCGAGATCCTCCTGGGGGACAACGCCGACCGCATGGAGGGCGTTGGTGTGCCACCGGCGCGGGAGCTTCTCGCCAAGCTGCGAGACCACGAGGTTCCGGTCTTCGTCTGAAAGGGGTGCGCAGTCGCCCGTGGGGCGACCGACGACGACCTCGAGAAGGTCAACGGCAGCTGGGTGACTCCCCCGGACGTGGCGAGGCTCTTCGCCGAGAGCGATCGTGTCGTGACCTTCTGAGCTGAGTCGAGAGCACGCGCTCGGGCCGCAGCGTCCAGTCGTCCCGCATGTCGGCATCCGCACCTTCCCACCTCGCCACACGCGCATACATCAGCAAGCCCCCTTTCGTTCGACGAGCCGACTACGCTGAGCGCCCACCGGGGTCCAGAGCGAGGTTGCGCTGCGGGCGCGCGTCGTCGGCTGGACTCGGCGCCGAGGCGACGGTACGGTCGGGCGTGTCAATCAGGAAAGGGGGGCGCCTTGTCGTCCACGGTGTCGGATTCCGAGCTGAAGGCGCGTCATCGCAAGATGTGGGCAACTGGCGACTATCCGTCGATGGTCGAGACGTTCCTTCTGCCGTTGGGGCCCCGGCTCGTCGAAGCGTGCGGTATCGGCCGCGGGATGCGCGTCCTCGATGTCGCCGCCGGTACCGGAAACGCCTCGATTCCCGCGGCGCAGCGCGGCGCGAGCGTCACGGCCAGCGACCTGACGCCCGAGTTGCTTGAGGCGGGGCGTCGCCGCGCGGAGGCCGAAGGGGTCGAGCTCGAATGGGTCGAAGGCGACGCCGAGCGCCTGCCGTTCGACGACGAGTCGTTCGACGTCGTCATGTCATCGATCGGCGCGATGTTCGCGCCCCACCACCGGGACGTCGCCGACGAGCTGGTCCGCGTGTGCCGTCCGGGCGGCACGATCGGGCTACTGAGCTGGACCCCCGAAGGCATGATCGGCGCGCTCTTCCGGACCATGGGGCCGTTTGCCCCGGCGCCCCCGCCCGGCGCGCAGCCGCCGCCGCTGTGGGGCAGCGAGGAGCACGTGAGCGAGTTGTTCGGCGACCGCGTCGAGTTGGGCACGCTGGAGCGTGAGCTACTGGAGATCACGGCCTTCGACCGTCCGCGCGACTACGGCGAGCACTTCAAGGAGCGGTACGGCCCGACCATCGCCGCTCGGGCGAACGCGGTGCGGACCGAGCGCGAGGCCGAGTTCGACGCGGCGCTGAACCAATTCTGCGACGACTGGAACCGCGGCACGCCCGACCGCGCACGCTTCGAGAAGGAGTACCTGCTCGCGGTGGGCACACGGACCTGACGATTCGGTCGCGGCGCGTCTGCCAGCGCGCGACTGCGCTATCCCGCTCGATCGAGGGCGCGATCATGCCCCTACTGCGCGAAGCGCGTGCCGGGAAAGACCCGTCCGCACCCGGCCCGGCCAGACAGGCCGAAGAGACCTAAGCCAGCTCAGGCTTCTCGGGAAGCTCCAGCCCCCGAGCCTCTGCGGCACCCCCGGCCAGGCCGGGGCGCGGCAGCGGCCGCGGGGTCTCGCGCCCGGCGCGGTCGGCGGCAGGCGGGAGCTCCGGGAGCCCGGGCGGCCCGAGCACCGGGTCGTCGGGCCCGAGGACCTCCTCGGCGCTCTTGCCGGCGAGCAGGGCCTCGAACTCCTCGCGCTCGATCGTCTCGCGCTTCAGCAGGAGCTCGGAGACGGTGGTCAGCACCTCACGGTGCTCCTCGAGGATGTCCTTGGCCTGCTGGTGGGCGGATTCGACGATGCGCCGGATCTCGTCGTCGATCTCGCGCGCGATCTCGTCGGAGTAGTCGGGCTCGGCGGAGAACTCGCGGCCCAGGAACGGCATGCCGTGGTCATGGCCGAAGACGCGCGGTCCGAGCTTCTCGGACATGCCGAAGCGCATGACCATCTGCTTGGCGGTCGCAGTGACCTTCTCGAGGTCGTTCGACGCGCCGGTCGTGATCTCGGAGAAGACGATCTCCTCGGCGGCGCGACCGCCCAGGGTCATGGCCATCGTGTCGGTCAGCTCCGCGCGCGTGGTGAGGAACTTGTCCTCCGACGGCAGCGAGATCGTGTAGCCGAGCGCCTGGCCGCGGGAGATGATCGAGACCTTGTGTACGGGGTCTGAGTGCTCGAGGAAGTGGCCGACGATGGCGTGGCCCATCTCGTGGTAGGCAGTGATCAGCCGCTCCTTCTCGCCCATGACGCGGGTCTTCTTCTCGGGCCCTGCGACCACGCGCATGATCCCCTCCTCGAGCTCTACCTGGGTGATCTCCTTCTTGCCCGTGCGGGCGGCGAGGAGGGCGGCCTCGTTGACGAGGTTGGAGAGGTCGGCGCCGGTGAACCCGGGGGTCTGGCCGGCCAACGCATCGATGTTGATCTCCTTGGCCAGGGGCTTGCCACGCGTGTGGACCTCGAGGATCTTGGCGCGGCCCTTGCGGTCGGGGCGGTCGACGGTGATCTGGCGGTCGAAGCGGCCGGGGCGCAGGAGGGCGGGGTCGAGGATGTCGGGCCGGTTGGTCGCCGCGATCATGATGATGTTGTCCTTTGCCTCGAACCCGTCCATCTCCACGAGGAGCTGGTTCAGCGTCTGCTCGCGCTCGTCGTGGCCGCCGCCGAGACCGGCGCCGCGGTGGCGCCCCACGGCGTCGATCTCGTCCATGAAGATGATGCAGGGCGAGTTCTGCTTGGCCTGCTCGAAGAGATCGCGCACGCGGGAGGCGCCGACGCCGACGAACATCTCGACGAAGTCCGAGCCCGATATCGAGAAGAACGGCACCCCAGCCTCGCCGGCCACGGCGCGCGCGAGCAGCGTCTTGCCGGTGCCCGGCGGGCCGTAGAGCAGCACGCCCTTGGGGATCCGGGCCCCGAGCGCCTGGAACTTCTTCGGGTTCTCGAGGAACTCCTTGATCTCGTGGAGCTCCTCGACCGCCTCGTCGACCCCCGCGACGTCGCGGAAGGTGATCTTGGGCGAGTCCACCGACAGCCGCTTGGCGCGCGACTTGCCGAAGGACATGACCTTCGAGCCGCCGCCTTGGACCTGGTTCATGAGGAAGATCCAGAACCCGATGAAGATCAGGAACGGCAGCACGTAGGTCAGCAGCGAGAGGATCACGCTCGACCGCGCGGGCTTGACGTCGAAGTCGCGGATCAGCCCGTCGCTCTTGGCGGCGCGCAGCTTCGTGACCAGGACGTCGGAGTAGTCGACGGGGTAGCCCACCTGGTACTTGTTCTTGTCGGCCCCCTTGAGGACGACGTCCAGCGAGTTGTCCTTGGTGCGCAGGGTCGCCGTCTGGACCTGCCCGTTCTCCACCTGCTCGAGGAACCCCGCGAACGACCGCGGAGTCGCCTGGTCGGCGCGCGAGATGAGCTTCGAGGCGAAGAACGCCAGCACGATCACGATCAGGATCGGGAAGGCAGCGCTCTTGAAGAAGCGGCTCACGAGATACACAAGGCTACCAGGGAGAAGTCGGCGTTCTGGAGGGTGCTACTCCCGTAACGCGGCCACATAGGGGAGGTTGCGGAACCGCTCGGCGTGGTCGAGCCCGTAGCCGATCGCGAACTTGTTCGGGATCTCGAAGCCGATGTAGCGGATCGGCAGGTCCACCTCGCGGCGATCGGGCTTGGTCAGCAGCGCGCAGACCTCCAGCGACGCGGGGCCGCGGGCGCGCAGCGCGCGCAGCAGGTAGGACAGTGTGAGGCCGGAGTCGACGATGTCCTCGACGATGAGGACGTCGCGCCCCTCGATCGCGGCGTCCAGGTCCTTGAGGATCCGCACGACGCCGGAGGACTGCGTGGAGGAGCCGTAGGAGGCAACCGCCATGAAGTCGAGCTCGCACGGCACCTCGATGTGGCGCATGAGGTCCGACAGGAAGAAGATGGCCCCCTTGAGCACGCCGACGAGCAGCAGGTCGCGCCCCTCGTAGTCGCGCGTGATCTCCTCGCCGAGCTGGCGCACGCGGTGGGTCAGGTCGTCGGCCTGGACGAGGATCTCGGCGATGGCCGCGTCACGCAGCATGCGCGGCGGAGTCTAGGCGGGAACGGCGTCCGGACGGCTGCCCTGTCGCGGGGGCGTCGGCACGAAGCGCAGGCGGCCGTGCTCGACGAGCGCGCGCAGGCCTCCGCCCACGTCGAGGGCGCCCGCCGCGCCCAGCCCGAGGATCTCGGCGGTGCGGTGGCCGACCGCGGGGGCCCGGCCGCCGCCGACCCGGTCGGCGAGCTTCTGCACGACGAGGCGGGCGAGGGCGGGGGGAAGCGCCGCCAGCCGCTCGATCGCCGGCGTGTCACCGGTCTCCTCGAGCACGACGGCGACTGCGGCGTCCAGCACCGCGGCCTCGTCGCGCAGCAGCGCGACCGTGCGCAGTACGTTCTCCCCCGCCGCCGGGTGCAGGCGCCGCAGCTCGGCCACGAGCCCGTGGCGGGCGCGGTTGCGGGTAAAGGTGTCCGAGGCGTTGCTCGGGTCCTCGCACCAGTCCAGTCCGCGCTCGAGGCAGTGAGCGGTTACGTCCTCGCGCCAGATCCCGAGCAGCGGGCGCACGAGCCGCCCGTCGCGCGGGCGCATGCCCAGCAGCGCGCGCCGTCCGGGCGAGGCGGCGAGCCGGTAGAGCACGGTCTCCACCTGGTCAGTGGCGGTATGGCCGGCGGCGACGTCGGCACCGCGATCGAGCGCCATGCGCGTCGCCTGCGTGTAGCGCTGGTCGCGTGCCCACGCCTGCAGGTTGCCCTCGGGACGCCGCGGGCGGTGGACCGCGAGCGCTACCCCGAGGCGCTCGCACAGCGCGCCGCAGAACCGCTCGTCGTCGGAAGCCGAGTCGCGCAGACCGTAGTTCACGTGCAGCGCACTGACCGCCCCGGCGCCGGCGATCCGCGCGGCGACGTCGAGCAAGCAGACCGAGTCGCGCCCACCCGAGAGCAGCACCACCACCGGCCGCCGGGCGCGCAGGAGCCCCTCGGAGCGGACGGCAGGCTCGAGGTCCACCGGTCAGCGCCCCGCCGGGCGGGCGAGGAACAGCTCCGTGGAGTCCTTGAACCCCTTGAGCTTGACCTCACCGATGCGCTCGAACTCGAGGTGGCGCCCGACCGCCTCGACCACCGGCCGAGTCACCAGCACCTCGCCGCCGGCCGCACGCGCCCCCACGCGCGCGGCGAGGTTGACCGCCCGCCCGAAGTAGTCGCCGTCGCGGTAGAGGGTCAGGCCCTCGTGGATGCCGATGCGCGGCAGCGGCCGCTCGGGGTGCTGGGCCTGGAAGCCGACGGCCCAATCGACCAGCGAGGCGGGGTCCGAGGCGACGACCATCACCTCGTCGCCGATCGTCTTGATGACCCGGGCGTCGTCGGGCAGCGTGTTCTGAACCGCCTCCACGAAGCGCTCGACGATGTCCACGGCCTGCTCCTCGCCGGCGTCCTCGGTCAGGCGGGTGTAGCCCGCGAGGTCGGCGAAGGCGATCGTCACGCGCAGGCGCCCCAGGTCGGCGCCGGCGTAGGCGTCGATGTCGATCTCCATGTGGCCGACGACGTCCTGCTCGACGAAGTGCGTCAGGAAACGCTGGTGGACGTGCTCCATGATCGGCGAGGCGAGCGGCAGCAGCTCGCGGGCCAGCCCCTCCATCTCCTCGGCCATCTCCCTGCCCGGCACGCCGTCGTGCATGAGCGGCTCGTGCACGTAGAGGTGGAACAGCTTGACCTCGGCGTCGGCGATCCGGGCCAGCGCCTGCCCGTAGACCCGCACGAGCTGGAGCAGCGCGACCAGCGGGAAGCCCGCGGCCAGGACGGCCGCGATGTGGCGCAGCAGCTCGAGATCCTCCTCGGAGACCTCCTCCAGTGACTCCGAGGAGAAGCCCGCGGCGGTCCAGAGGCGCTGCACCAGCGCCGGCTCGAGCCCGGCCGCGTCGGACGCCTCGTCGAGCGAGTAGGCCGGGGAGCCGTGCGGGAACAGGTTCTCCATGTAGCCGTATGCGAGCCGCCCGCTGCTCGACGCCTCGCGGATCTCCTCCAGCGAATGGCCGCGCTCGCGCAGTCGCGTGACGATGCGGGCGTGGGCGAGCGCCTCGGGGGTCCAGCGGCCGTTGGGCAGGGGCACGATCCCGTCACGCACCCAGCGCCGCAGGGTGGGCGGCGAGACGTCGAGCCGCCGCGCGATCTCGCTGAGCGTCAGCTCGGACATCGCCGCCACAACCTACCCGCAGGATGAATAGCGGCGGGACCCCAAACGTGGCCCCGCCGCCTGCGGGCAATGCGGCCCGCTGCCTCGGCCGGCGGCGTTCGTCATGGTGGCGACGCCTTGCGAGGGCTCACTGCCCCTCACTTCCCGGCCTGTTGCCTTGTGAAGATCCAAGGTCTACTCCTCGGGCCCGCGAGTGTCAACCGCCGCCCGGGTGGTGCGGCGATCAAGCCTTGAGGTGCGGGTACTCGCTCTCCACGAGCGCCTGGTAGCGGGCGTAGATCGGCTTGGTGATCGGGATCAGGCTGAGCGCGGCCTTGACGTCGCCGCCGGACTTGATCCGGCGCCGCGCGATCGCGATGGCGACGTTCTCCTTGCCCTGGAAGTACTTGTTGGCGGTCTCGGAGGACATGGTCATCTTCACCCGCGGCTCCCAGGTCACGTCGTCAGACCACTCCCAGTGCAGGTTGCCCTCGCCCTCGTGGCCGGCGCGAATGTTGACGACCATGTCGACGTCGTCGAACTCGAAGCGCTGCGGGACGTCGGCGTCGCGCAGCTTCGGGCCCATTTCGGGGTCGTCGCTCATCATCGCGAAGACCTGGTCCATGACGGCCCGGAACTCCTGGGGGGACTCGAACTGCGGGTTTCCCATGGGCTAGCTGGACTTCCTCGTCGAGGTGCCCTTCGCGCGCGAGCCTGAGGACGCCGGCTTGCGGGCGGTGGTGGCCTTGCGCGCGGCCGTGGCCTTGCGCGCGGCCGTGGCCTTGCGCGCCGTGGTGGACTTGCGCGAGGCGGGCGACTTGCGCGAGGGCGACTTGCGCGCCGTGGCGGGCTTGTGGGAGGACGCGGTGGCCCCGCCGCGACCCAGTTCGAGATCGGCGACGCGCTTGGAGAGCGCCTCGACCTCGGTGCGCAGGCCCTTCAAGTCCTCGAGGAGGTTGAGATCCTCGATCATGCTCCGCACGCGCCCGGCCGCTCCCGCCACCTCGTCGACGAGGTCCTGCGCGCGCCCACGCGTGGACTGTGCGCTCTCCGCCGTGGCCTGGAAGGTGCGCTCGACCGCGGTCCGGACGGCGCCGACGGCGTCGGTCGGTCCCGCTGCGTCCCTGTCCTTCTTGTGCTTCTTCTTGTCCTTCTTCGCCATACCGCGGGCAAGTCTAGTTGCATGACACCCCTCGTGAGCAACGGTCCCCTGCACCTCAGGCCCAACGCCCCGGTCGCCGAGCGCGCGCTGCTCCCGGGCGACCCCGGCCGCGCGCTTCGACTCGCCCAGGTCCTCCTCGCAGCGCCGATGCAGGTGCTCAACACCAACCGTGGGCTCTGGGGCTACAGCGGCACCGCCGCCGACGGGCGGGCGCTGACCATCCAGAGCACGGGGATGGGCGGGCCCAGCGCGGCGATCGTCGCCGAGGAGCTCATCGGGCTCGGGGCACGACGGCTCGTCCGTGTCGGTACGTGCGGGGCGCTCGACGGCGGCCTGGTGCTGGGCGAGCTGCTCGTCGCCGACACCGCCTTGTGCGAGGACGGCGCTAGCCGGGCCCTCGGCGCCGACGGCCGGGCCGAGCCCGATCCCTCGCTGCGCGCCGCCCTGGCCGCCGGCGGCGCGCGCACGGGGCTGGTGGTCTCGACCGACCTGTTCTACGACCCCGACGACGGCCGCGTCGCGCGCTGGGTGCGCGCCGGTGCCGTGGCAGTGGAGATGGAGGCGGCCGCACTGTTCACGGTCGCCGCTCGCCGCGGCGCCGCCGCGGCGTGCCTCCTCGCAGTCACCGATCTGCTCGCCGGAGGCGGGCGCGAGCGGATCGGTGATGCCGAGCTCGCCGTCGCCGAGCGAGCGCTCGGCGAGTCCGCGCTGGCGGCGTTGCGCTAGTAGTCGGGTGCCCGGTGATGTTGCCCCACTAGGAAGCGGCCTTCCTAGGCGTGCCTGCGGCGACCCGCTTGGGCTTGGCCTTCGGCTTTGCTTTGCGCCTGGGCTTGGGCTTGGGGCTCGCCCTCGCGGAGATCTGCGCCCTGTCGACCTCGAGGCGCTCCTGCTCGCGGGGCACCGGCGTAGGGGTCGACTCCAGGCCGGCGCCGAGCACCGAGAGCTCGACGACGAGCTTGGAGAGCTGGGACTCGATCGCCGTGAGCCGCTCCTCCGCACCGCTGAGGGCCGGGCGGTTGAGCTGCTCGAGGCGCTGGTCGAGGCGGTCGACCCCGTCTTCGATGCCCTCCAGGCGCTGGGACACCGAGCGCAGGCGGCGGGTGAGCCGCTCGACGTCGGCGGCCGACGGGATGTTGAGTGCGCCCAGCGCCGCCTCCTGCGCCTGCACTGCGCGCTCGCGCGCCTCGAAGGCGCGCGAGATCGCGCTGTTGACCAGCGGGTTCTCGAGGAGCTCTTGCGCAAGCTTGCCCAGCGCGTCCTCACCCGAGCGGGTGAGCCGGTCGCGCAGGCCCTCGGGGTCTGACATCGTGTTCGCTTCCTCCAGGCCGGGTTTGGGCGCGCTACGTTACCGCCTCGCCTGGCGCTCATCCTCCAGTGGAGGGTTAGACTGCTGCTGGGGCGAGCGGGTCAGACATGACTTTCGTGCCAATCCAAGCAATGGACGCAAAGTAACGCGGGGTTAACCGTTCTCTCATTGCAAAGAAAAAAGTCAGTCAGTAGCGTGCGGCGGAGTCCCGGGGGTCCTTTTTTTGCTAGGTCGCGCCCGCGTGCCGCAAGGACGAGCGACATGCGCGGGAGGGGACGCGTACAACACATGAACAGACGGAAGCTGATCCTTGTGCTGGTGGCCGCCGCGATCGGCTTCGGCGTCGTCGCGCTTCCGGCCGCTGCCGAGCTGCACTCGGTGACGGCCGTACTGGTCACCGGCGAGCGGATCACCACGACCGTCGACATCCCCGCGGGAATGGCGCTCAGGGACGTGAGCATCCCCGGGGTCACCGGCACGATCAAGGAGGTTCTCGACAACGGCCCGGTCGAGGTCCCCACCCCCGGCCCGATCCACCAGGTGCCGGACGCGCCCGCGCTGCCCTCCCCCACGGGCACCCCGATGCCCGGCGCGCCCGAGGTCCCGGCCGGCGAGCCAGAGGCACGCAACCGCAAGGAGGGCGACGCCGCCGGCCTCGACGGCTCGAAGCCGACGCGCCCCAAGCGCAACCAGAGCTTCGGGGCCGGGAGCATCAACCCGCGCGACCTCGTCGGCGAGCTCGAGGGCCCCGCTCACGAGAAGGACCCCGGCCGCGCGATCGACGGCACGCCGACGCCCGACAACCCGACGTTCTCGCTCGCCCTCCCCGGCGCCGCGCCTATCGGCGTGCCGAACTTCTTCATCGACAAGTTCCGGATCCCGCCCTTCCTGCTGCCGATCTACCAGGCCGCCGGCATCCAGTACGGCGTGCGCTGGGAGGTGCTCGCCGCCATCAACGAGATCGAGACCGACTACGGCCGC
>DASQFQ010000086.1:0-3782 GCA_035633075.1 Solirubrobacteraceae bacterium
AGCAAGACCATCGGCGGCCTCTCGCAGCGGCAGCGCACCGAGCTCGTCTCGATGCTTCGGCGCTAGCGGCACCGCCGCCGGCTTGTCGCTCGTCTTCGTCATCACCGGCCCGTCCGGGGTCGGCAAGGGCACGCTGATCCGTGCGCTGCGCGAGCGCGCGCCCGAGCTCGAGCTGGCGGTGTCGGCGACCACGAGGGATCCGCGCCCCGGGGAGCAGGATGGGCTCGACTACCACTTCCTCACCGACGAGGAGTTCGAGCGCCGCGTGCAGACGGGCGAGTTCGTCGAGCACGCCCGCTACTCGGGCCGGCGCTACGGCACGCTCCGGTCCGAGCTCGAGCGGCGCCTGGGCCAGGGCCGCCCGGTGGTCCTCGAGATCGAGCTCCAGGGGGCGCGGCAGGTTCGCCGCGCGATGCCCGAGGCCGTGCAGGTGTTCATCGCGCCGCCAAGCGAGGAGGCACTGCGCGCCCGCCTGATCGGGCGCGGGACGGACTCCCCAGACCAGGTGCAGGCGCGCCTGGAGACCGCGCGCGAGGAGCTGCGGGCGCAGCAGGAGTTCCCGCACGTCGTGGTGAACGACCGCCTCGAGGCCGCGGTCGCAGCACTGGAGGACCTGGTTCGCGAGGCGCTGGCCCGCGCCCGCTAGCATGGATGCCCCCCGAACCGAGGAACACGCCTTGATCTCACCCCGCGTCGACCGCCTGCTCGAACACGTCGACTCGCCGTACGCGAGCGTGATCGTAGCCGCCAAGCGCGCGCGGCAGATCAACTCGTACTACCACAACCTCGGCGAGGGCACCTTCGAGGAGTTCCCGCCGCCCATGATCGACACGGGCTCGAAGAACTACCTCACCATCGCGCTCGAAGAGGTTGCGAGCGGCAAGATCAAGTACCGCTACCGGGGCTGACCCGAGCCGGCGGCGCGGGCGCACATGGCGCGCATCCTCGTGGGCGTCTCCGGCGGCATCGCCGCCTACAAGGCGCTCGAGCTCGCCCGGCTGGCGACGAAGGCCGGGCATGCCGTGCGGGTCCTCCAGACCGAGGCCTCCAAGCGCTTCGTCGGGACCGCGTCCTTCAGCGCGATCACCGGGGCTCCCGTGCTGATCACCGAGTGGGAGCCCGACCCACTGCGCGGGGCCTTCCCCGGTGACCCGGCGCCCGAGCACGCTCCGCTCTCGCACCTCGCACTGGTGGAGCGCGCCGACCTCTTCATGATTGCGCCGGCGTCGGCCAACACGCTGGCCAAGCTCGCCCACGGACTCGCCGACAACCTGCTCACGGCGGCCGCGCTGGCCTGCCGCCGGCCGCTGATCGTCGCTCCGGCGATGAACGACGCGATGTACGAGCATCCCGCGACGCGCAGCAATCTCGCCGTGCTGCGCGAGCGTGGGGTCGAGGTGCTCGAGCCCGGGACGGGCGCGCTCGGCTCACCCGGAGAGTGGGGCGTGGGCCGGCTCCCGGAGCCCGCGGAGCTGCTCGCCGCCTGCGAGGCGCGGCTGGGCCCCGCCGGCGGGTCGCTCGACGGCCTGCGGGTGCTGGTGACCGCGGGCGGCACGCGCGAGCCGATCGACGCCGTGCGCTTCGTAGGCAACCGCTCGTCAGGGCGGATGGGCTGGGCGCTCGCCGAGGAGGCCGCCCGGCGTGGCGCGGAGGTCACCGTGATCGCCGCCAACGTCTCGCTGCCGCGGCGCCCGGGGATCGAGTACGTCGACGTCACCACGACCGCCGAGCTCGCGGCCGCCTGCGGGGAACGCTTCGAGACATGCGACGTCCTGCTGATGGCCGCGGCGGTGGCCGACTACGCCCCCGCCTCCGCGCGCCCGGGCAAGATCAAGAAGGGCGAAGCCAGCGAGCGGCTTGCCCTCGAGCTCGAGCGCACCCCCGACGTCATCTCCGGGCTGGCCGCTCGTCGGCGCCCCAGCCAGCTGCTGGTCGGCTTCGCCGCCGAGCACGGCCACGGCGCGGTGGCCTACGGCCGCGACAAGCTCGTGCACAAGGGCCTCGACGCCGTGGTGGTCAACGACGTGTCCCAGCCGGGCATCGCCTTCGAGGCGCCCGACAACGAGGTGACGATCGTCACCGCGGCGGGCGAGCAGCACGTTCCGCGTGCCTCCAAGGCCGCGGTGGCCTCCGCGGTTCTCGACACGGTGTTGAGCCGCCGTTCAGCTCCGAACGCGAGTGTCATCGAGTGATGGAGCCCCTCGAGCCGCCTCCCGACACCGTCGCCGCCAGCGAGGTGGACGCAGCCGCCGCGATCGCGAGGCGGATCGAGGAGAACATCCGGCGCGCCGTCAAGGTCCGCGACGAGGTGCTCGAGCACGTGGTCGTGACGCTGCTCGCCGAGGGTCACATCCTGGTCGAGGACTACCCCGGCGTGGGCAAGACCGCGCTGGCGCGGGCGCTGTCACGCTCGATCGACTGTCAGTTCGCGCGCATCCAGTGCACGGCCGACCTGCTCCCGGCCGACATCGTCGGCACGAACGTCTACAACCAGCGCGAGCAGCGCTTCGAGTTCCGGCCCGGGCCGATCTTCGCCAACATCGTGATCGTCGACGAGGTCAACCGCGCCTCGCCCAAGACGCAGTCGGGCCTGCTCGAATGCATGCAGGAGCGCATGGTCACCGTCGACGTGCACTCCCACGAGCTGGCGCGGCCGTTCCTCGTGTTCGCCACGCAGAACCCGATCGAGTACGAGGGGACCTACCCGCTCCCCGAGGCGCAGGTCGACCGCTTCATGGTCCGCCTCGAGCTCGGCTACCCGGAGGCCGGCGAGGAGGCCGGGATGCTGGCCGGCCACGAGGCGGGCGACAAGGTGCTCGACCTGCAGACGGTCGCCGACCGCGCCGAGGTGCTCGACGCCCAGGATTCTACGCGGCGGGTTCACGCCTCCAAGGCCCTGCGCGACTACATCGTCGCGCTGCTGCACCAGACGCGAGACGATCACCGCGTCGAGCTGGGCGCCTCGCCCCGGGCCGGCCTGATGCTCCTGCGCGCGGCCAAGGCGCGGGCGCTCATCGGGGGCCGCGACCATGCCCTGCCCGACGACGTGCAGGCGCTGGCGCAGGTGGTCCTGGGGCACAGGATCATGCTCGTGCCCGAGGCCGCGGGCATCGAGCGCTCCGAGATCGTCGCCGACGCCATCGCGGCGACGCCCGCGTTGTAGGGCCACGCGATGCGGTCCGCCCTGGGGTGCGGCGCGCTGGGGCTCCTCCTCCTCATGGTGGCGGGTACGTTCGACGCCGAGCCCCTGTACGTCACCGGGTCGGCGCTGGCGCTGCTGGGGCTCGGCGCCTTCGCGTGGATCTCGGCGGGCGCGTGGGGTGCTGGTCTGCGGCGTGAGCTCGCGGCGCGCAGCGTGACGGAGGAGGAGCCGCTGGAGGTGCGGATCGAGGCGACCGCGGGCCGGCTGCCGCTGCCCCCCGGCTGGATAGACGAGCCGCTGTTGCCCGAGCCCGTGCGCTTCAAGTCGGGGCGCCGGCGCGCGCGGTTGCGCGTGGAAGTGACCTTCGGCCGGCGCGGCCGGCGCTTGCTCGAGCCGCCGGCGCTGGTGCTGCGCGACCCCTTCGGCCTGGCTCAGCGGGTGATCCCCGCAGCGCACACCGACGATGTGCTCGTCCTGCCCCGCGTGTATCCGGTCAACGCCGCGGCGGGCGGCGGCGAGTCGGCGACCGCGCACGCCCGCGCCGCGCTCACGGCGGCCGCCGAGACCGAGATTGACGGGCTGCGCCCGCACCGGGAGGGCTCGCCGGCCTCGCGCATCCACTGGCCGGCGGTGGCGCGGG
>DASQFQ010000087.1:0-4325 GCA_035633075.1 Solirubrobacteraceae bacterium
AGCCGTGCCGGATGGCGAGGTTGCGGCAAGCCGCCCACGGTAGCGTCCAGCGGATGCCGGCGCACCGCGAGGGTCAGGCCGAGGACCCAGAGGAGCGGGTCCTGGAGGCCATGAGCGATGCGGTCCTGGCGATCGCCGCGGAGATGGCGGTGGAGCCGATCCTCCAGAAGCTCGTGCACTCGGCGGGAGAGCTGGGCGGGGCGCGCTACGCGGCCATCGGGGTTCCCGACGGGATGGGCGGGTTCGCCCAGTTCATCACCTCGGGCATGAGCGACGAGCTGATCGCGGAGATGGGCCCGCTCCCGCGGACGCACGGTCTGCTCGGAGCCATGCTCGAGTCCGAAGAGCCCTACCGGACGCCCGACATCCGCACCGATGCGCGCTTCCGGGGGTGGTGGCCGGGGGCGCATCCCCAGATGCGCTCCTTCCTCGGGGTTCCGATCGTCTCGCGCAGCGGCATCGTCGGCGCCTTCTACCTGACCGAGAAGGTCGGGGCGGCCCAGTTCGGCGAGGGCGACCAGCGCCTGATCGAGATGCTCGCCGCGCACGCCGGGATCGCGATCGAGAAGGCGCGCCTGTACGAGCGCAGCCGCGAGCTCAGCGTCGTCGAGGAGCGCAACCGGCTCGCGCGCGAGCTGCACGACTCGGTCACGCAGAAGCTTTTCGGCATCGTGTTGACCGCGGAGGCGGCCGGCACGCTGCTCGAGCAGGAGCCCGGCAGCGCGCGGGCGCAGCTGGGGCGCCTGCAGGAGCTGGCGAGGGAGGCGATGGAAGAGCTGCGCTCGCTGATCTTCGAGCTGCGCCCCGGCTCGCTCGAGGGCGAGGGGCTCGCCACCACGCTGCGAAAGCACATCGAGGTACTGCGGCGGGTCTACGGGCGCGACATCGAGATGCGGGTGGCCGGGACGCCGCAGCTGCCGCCGGCGGCGGAGAGCGAGGCGTTCCGCATCGCGCAGGAGGCCCTACAGAACGCGCTGCGCCACTCCGGCGCCGGCAGGGTCGTGGTCGGTCTCGAGGCGCGCGATGGCGGCGTGGCGCTGACCGTGGCCGACGACGGCGTCGGCTTCGACGCCGCGGCGCCCGGGCTGCGCTCCCGGCGGCTCGGCCTGACCTCGATGGAGGAGCGCGCGCGCGCCCTCGGCGCCACGCTGCGCATCGACTCCCGCCCGGGTGAGGGCACGACGATCTCACTCGAGGTGGTGTGAGTGATCCGCGTGCTGATCGCCGACGACCACGCGGTCGTGCGCCAGGGACTGCGCGCGTTCTTGGAGCTGCAGGACGAGATCGAGGTCGTCGCCGAGGCCGCCGACGGCGAGGAGGCGCTGGACGCGGTGCAACGGCTGGCGCCCGACGTCGTGCTCATGGATCTCGTCATGCCGCGCCTCGACGGGATCGAGGCGATCCGGCGCCTGCGGGAGCGCACGCCCTCGGCGCGGGTGATCGTGCTGACGAGCTTCGGCGACGAGCGGGTGCTGCCCGCCATCCGCGCGGGCGCGGCCGGCTACCTGCTCAAGGACGTGCAGCCGCCCGAGCTGGTGCGGGCGATCCGCACCGTCCACGGCGGCGAGTCGCTGCTCGCGCCCGCCGTCACCGCCACCGTGATGGAGCAGCTCGCACGCGAGGGCGGCGGGCGCGCTGCGGGGGCGTCGCTCACCGAGCGCGAGCGCGAGGTGCTCGCCCTGATCGCCCGCGGACTCTCCAACAAGCGGATCGCCCAGGAGCTGGGGGTGGCCGAGAAGACGGTCAAGGCCCACGTCGGCAGCATCCTCGGCAAGCTCGACGTCGCCGACCGCACGCAGGCCGCCCTCTACGCGGTCCGCGAAGGTCTCGCCGGGTCCTAGGACCAATTCCCGATGGACGGTGAGGGGATCGCGGCGTAGCGTCTCGGGCCATGAGCGTCGCGCTGATCACGGGAGCCTCGCGCGGGTTGGGCCTGGCGCTCGCGCGCGCGCTGGCCGGCCGCGGCTGGCGCCTTGTGATCGACGCCCGCGGCCCCGACGCCCTCGAGGCCGCGCGCGCCGAGCTGGCTGCGCTGACCGAGGTGGAGGCGCTGAGCGGCGACGTCGGCGACCCGCATCACCGGCGCGCGCTCGTCGACGCCGTGGGCGGGAGCCTCGACGTGCTCGTCAACAACGCGAGCCTGCTCGGCCCCAGCCCGCAGCCCACGCTCGCGGAGTACCCGCTCGACGTCCTCGAGTCGGTGTACCGCGTCAACGTCCTCGCGCCGCTCGCCCTCGTCCAGCATGCGCTTCCCGCCCTCGCCACCGGCGCCCGCATCCTCAACGTGACCTCCGACGCGGCCGTCGAGGCCTACCCGGGCTGGGGCGGCTACGGGTCCGCCAAGGCCGCGCTCGAGCAGCTCACGGCGGTGCTCGCCGCCGAGCATCCGGACCTGCGCGTCTATGCGGTCGACCCGGGCGACATGAACACGCGCATGCAGCAGGAGGCGTTTCCCGGCGAGGACGTCTCCGACCGGCCGCCACCCGAGGAGAGCGTGCCGGGCCTGCTGGCGCTGATCGACGGTGACGCCCCGAGCGGCCGCTACTCCGCGCGCGAGCTCGCGAGGGCGGGGACATGACCGCCGCCACGGCCCTCGCAATGCCCGGGCGGCTCGAGGCCCACGAGCCTCCCGAGGCCCGAGGCCTCGGCCGCGACGATGTCCGCTTGCTGGTCTCCCGCCGCGGGGATCCGGTGGTCGACCACGCCCGCTTCCGCGACCTGCCGGAGCTGCTGGGGCCCGGCGACCTGCTGGTGGTCAACGGCTCGGCGACGCTGCCGGCGGCACTCGACGCCCGCCGCGCGGACGGGACGCCGCTCGCGCTGCATCTCTCGACGCCGCTCCCGGATGACGCCGACGGCCGCTGGGTGGTCGAGCTGCGCCGCGACGCGTCCCCCTTCCGGGACGGACGCGAGAGGGAATCGCTCGCCCTGCCGGCCGGCGCCCGCGCCAGGTTGCTCGCGCCCTACCTGTCGGGCACGCGCCTCTGGGTCGCCCGTCTCGAGCTCCCGGTGCCGCTGCTCGTCTACCTCGAGCGCCACGGGCGCCCGATCCGCTACGGCTACGTGCCCGACCACTGGCCGCTCGCCGACTACCAGACCGTCTTCGCCGACGAGCCCGGGAGCGCCGAGATGCCGAGCGCGGGCCGCCCGTTTTCCGCACGCACGCTGGCCGCGCTGGCCGCCCGCGGCGTGGGCATCGCATCCCTCGTGCTCCACGCCGGAGTCTCCTCGCCCGAGGAGCACGAGCCGCCCTTCCCGGAGCGCTACCGGGTGCCCGCCGCCACCGCGCAGTCGATCAACGCGACCCGCGCTCAGCGCGGTCGCGTGATCGCGGTGGGCACGACGGTCGTGCGCGCGCTCGAGACCGTGGCCAGGCCCGACGGCGTCGTGGAGGCGGCCGAGGGCTGGACGCACCTCGTCGTCAGCGGCGAGGACGAGGTGCGCGCGGTCGATGGCCTCCTGACCGGCCTGCACGAGCCCGACGCGTCCCACCTCGCCATGCTCGAGGCGATCGCGGGGCGCGAAACGGTGCGGCGCTCATATCGCGCCGCGCTCGAGCACGGCTACCTCTGGCACGAGTTCGGCGACGTGCACCTGCTCACTCGCCGGCCGACCGCAGCGGAGTCCGCTCGAGCGGGTCGGCGAGCAGCATCTCCTTGGTGAAGATGAGGTCGGAGCGGTTGTAGTCCGACAGCTCGTAGTCGTGGCCCATGGTGATCGCGTCGAACGGGCACGCGACCTCGCAGTAGCCGCAGAAGATGCAACGCGACAGGTTGATCTCGTAGACCGCGGCGTAGCGCTCGCCGGCCGACACGCGGTTCTCGGGCGTGTTCTCGGCGGCCACCACGCGGATGCAGTCGGCCGGGCAGGCGGCCGCGCACAGCGAGCAGCCGACGCACTTCTCGAGGCCCGTGTCCTCGAAGCGATGGAGCTTGTGGCGCCCGCGGAAACGCGGGTAGACGGGCGTCTTCTCCTCCGGGTACTCGATCGTCACCGGACCCTCGACCAGGCGGGCGAAGGTCGTCTTCAGGCCGCGCAGCGTCTCGCCGAACGCGCGGTAGGTGCTGCCCGCCGCGCCCGGGCGCGGTCCTCTCTGAACGGTGACGACGTCGTCGCCCGGGCTCCAGGGCTTGCTCATCCGAACGCCACCACCACGATCGCGGTCACAAGGGCGTTGATGGTGGCCAGCGGCAGCAAGATCTTCCACCCTAGGGACATCAGCTGGTCATAGCGCAATCGCGGCAACGTCGCGCGCACCCAGATGAAGAAGCACACGAAGGCGCTGATCTTGGCGATCACCACGAATGGGTCCACCCACGTCGGCG
>DASQFQ010000088.1:0-3065 GCA_035633075.1 Solirubrobacteraceae bacterium
CTTCTTCGACGACAACTTCGGCACGCCCTCGACAGCCCGCATCTCGGTATTGCGGCGAGGCAGCACGCGCAAGAAGCGCCTCGACCACCGGCTGATCACCCAGTCGGACCGCTTCCGCCTCGATCCGTACTTCGGCTCGAAGCCGACGTTCGTGTTCGACGAGCCGATCCCGGTCAAGAAGGGCAACTGGATCGCGATCACGGTGCCGACCTGGGCGCCGCTGCTGGCGACGAACCTGGCGCGCACGAACTGGTGGCGCGCCTCGCGGCCCAAGGGCAGCTGCGACCCGCCCAAGAGCCTCGGCCAGTTCGCCCTGGAGGACCTCCGGGAGGTCACGAAGTTGGGCTGCACCTACCACGGCGCGCGCCTGCTCTACTCGGTCACGTACGTGCCCAGCAACCGCGTGACCAACGCAGCCGCCGGGTAAGCCTCGCTGCGCCGCGGGCACCGCCCGCGGCTTGCGCAGGTCGCGCGAATCGCCCTTCAACACGCTCGGCCATCGCGGTAGCATCGGCGCAGTGACCACCGAGGGGTGGATCTTCATGGTCGGGTTTCGCGTCTTCGACGTCGGCCTGCTGGTCGTATGGCTGATCTGGTTCTTCCGGCTGCGCGACGACGACGACGACTCGCGCGGCGACGGCGGCGGCGGCGGCGAGGGCCCGGGGCCGCGCCCCGACCGGGACGGCCCGGGCGGCGGCGGCATCAAGCTCCCGCTCGGCGCCTGGAAGCTCGGCCGCGGCAGGGTCCGCGACCACTCGCGCCGGCCCGGTGTGGAGCGGCGCCGCGACCACGAGCCGCGCGTGCCCGCGCCGGCGCGCGTCAGGCGGCCGAGCTCACCGGTGCCCGCGCATGACGGGCTGGTCGGCCACCTGACGATCTTCGACTCACGTGAGAAGGCGCTCGGCTGCCTCGCCTGAGGTCAGCCGCAGGCGCCAGGGTTCTCGTTGCAGTACTCCTCGAAGCGCTCGGCCGGCGTGTCCGCGGGTGGCGGCGCGTCGTTGTTCGGGGTGTCCGCGGGTGGCTCCTGCGCCGGGGGCGGGCCCTCCGTCGGGAGCGTCTCGGTGGCCGGGTCGACCGTGGTGGCCGGGGGCTCCGCCGGCTGCTCCGTCGTCGCCGGCGCGTCGGTGCTCGGCACAGACAGCTCGGGCAGCTCGCGCGTGGTCTCCGCCGCCTCGTCGTCCCCGCCGCAGCCTGCGAGTGCCGCGACGAGCAGCAGCGGGAGCAGCCGGGCTCTCGGGCTCAGCGCTCGACGGCCGGAAGCCGCCGGCCGCAGTGCGGGCAGTCGTTCAGGTCGTTCTGGACGAGCTGCTCGAGGGAGCACCCGCACATCCTCAGGTTCTCGACCGCGTAGGGGAGGTCGCTGGGCGACGGGGCGAGCGGGAGCGGGGCCCCCACCACCTGGAACTCCTCGCCGCTCTCGGCGTCCACGTAGACGACTCCCGGCTCCACCTCGCGGACGATCTCGCGGTCCGAGCGGGCACGCAGTCGGTACTTCTGACGGGCGGGCATGAGGCGGGAAGAATAGCGGCGGGACATGCGGATCCTGATCTTCCACGGCTACCTGCTGCGCGGCACCGGCAGCAACATCTACAACGCCAACCTGGCGCGCACGCTGGCCGCGCTCGGCCACGAGCTGCACCTGTTCTGCCAGGACCGCGACTGGGAGGCGCCGGAGGGCGTGACGGTCCACGTGCCGGACATCGGGCGGATCCTGCCCGTCTACGTGGCCGACGAGTACGCGGGGTTCGAGGCGAAGCCCTACCCGGACCTGACCGACGCCGAGCTCGAGCACTACATCGCGGCGAACGTGGAGGCGGTGCGCGCCGCGCCGGTGCCGGATGTGGCACTCGCAAACCACCTCGTGATGGGCCCTCTGATCCTCGCCCGTGCGCTCGAGGGCCGTGCTCCGTACGCGGTGAAGATCCACGGCAGCGCGCTCGAGTACACGGTGCGGCCGCACCGCGAGCGCTTCCTTCCCCATGCGCTCGAGGGCATCCGCGGGGCCCGCGGGGTGCTCGTCGGCTCGCGCCACACCGCCGAGTCGCTCTGGGAGGTGCTCGCCGCCGAGCCCTCGCTGCCCGAGCGGACTCGCCTGGGGCCGCCCGGCGTGGACGTGCACGCCTTCCGGCCACGCCCGCCCGCGCTCGAAGAGCTCGCTTCGAAGCTGGAATCCGGCGCCGCAGCGGATTGGGGCGGTGAGGAAGGCGCAGCCGATGCGCTGCGCATGCTCGACCCGCGCCGAGACCGCATTGTCAGCTATGTCGGCAAGCTGATCGTGTCAAAGGGCGTGGACCTGCTGCTCGCCGCCTGGCCGCTCGTGGTGGACCGCGTCCCGGACGCCCGGCTTCTGGTGGTGGGCTTCGGGACGTACCGCGAGGCGCTCGGCCGCTTCGTTGAAGCACTTCGCGCCGCGGACATGGAAGGACTGAGGGAGATCGCCGCGAGAGGCCGTGAGCTGGAGGGCGGGCCGCCCGGCGAGCTGAGGTACCTCCGGGCTTTCCTCGACGGTGCCGGCGAGGACTGGCTGCGCGCGGCGCCCCTGGCCGCCGAGCGCATCCACTTCACGGGGCGGCTCGAGCACGACGACCTGCCGGACCTCCTGCCGGCCTGCGAGGCGCTGGTGATGCCCTCCACGTTCCCCGAGTCGTTCGGGATGGTGGCGGCGGAGGCCGCGGCCTGCGGGGCCTTGCCGCTGTCGGCGAACCACTCCGGCATGGCGGAGGTCACGGCGACGCTGGCGCCCGTGCTGCCGGAGCGTTTGCGGCCCCTGATGTCGTTTGAGGTGGGGCAGGGGGCGGTGAGGGAGATCGCCTCGACGCTCGTGGCGTGGCTCACACTCGACCCGGCCGAGCGCGACGCGGCGCGGGCCGCTCTGGCCGCCGAGACGGCGCGGCGCTACTCCTGGGAAAGCGTGGCCGAGGGGGTGATCGCCGCGGCCCGGGGCGAGCTCGACCGTTTACCGCGTCCAGCCCCTCCAGCGTAAGCGCAAGCAGCGGGCGGTGCCCGCTGCGCTGCGATGTAATCTTCCCGCCCCGTGAGCCTCACCCGCAACACGGTCAAGCCGA
>DASQFQ010000089.1:0-12646 GCA_035633075.1 Solirubrobacteraceae bacterium
GCCTGCTGCGGCGCCCGAGGCTGCCGCGGCGCCTGAGCCTGCTGCGGCGCCTGAGGCCGCTGCGGCGCCTGAGGCTGCTGCGGCGCCTGAGGCTGCCCCCGAGGCTCCCGCCGTCGCCGAGCCGGAGGCTGCCCCTGCCGCCGCCGAGCCGGAGGCCGCTGTCGCCGAGGCTCCCGCCGAGAAGCCCAAGCGCAAGCCCGCCGCCCGCAAGCCGCGGGCGCCGAAGAAGAAGAAGGACGCGGAGGAGACGACCCCCGAGAAGTCCCCGGAGGCCGAGAAGGCATGAGCACCCCCACGATCACCGCCGCGCAGGTCAAGGAGCTGCGCGACCGCACCGGCGCGGGCATGATGGACTGCAAGCAGGCCCTCACCGAGACGGGCGGCGACATGGAGGCGGCCGTCGAGTTGTTGCGTGTCAAGCTCGGCGACAAGGCGCTGAAGATGGGCGGGCGCGAGGCCACCGAGGGCACCGTCCAGGCCTACATCCACACCAACGGCAAGACGGGCGTGCTCGTCGAGGTCGACTGCAACACGGACTTCGTCGCCAAGAACGAGGACTTCAAGGCCTTCGCCCGCGAGGTCGCCCTGCACATCGCCGCCTCGCCGGGGGTCCGCTACGTCTCCGAGGAGGAGATCCCCGAGGGCGACCGCGAGGCGGAGCTGCGCATCTTCGAGCAGCAGGCCGCCGACAAGCCGGAGAACGTGCGCGCCAAGATCGCCGAGGGCAAGCTGCGCAAGTGGCTCGAGGAGGTCGTCCTGCTCAAGCAGCCGCACGTCAACGGCGACCGCTACGACGGTAAGACGATCGAGCAGCTGCGCGCCGAGCTGTCGGGCCAGACCGGCGAGAACGTGGTGATCCGGCGCTTCTCGAGGTTTCAGGTCGGGGTGTGAGCGCGCCCACCTTCCAGCGGGTTCTGCTCAAGCTCTCCGGCGAGGCGCTGATGGGCGACCTCGCCTATGGGACCGACCCGGAGCGCGTGAAGTCGATCGCGGCACAGGTGAAGGTCGTCCACGACCGCGGGGTCGAGGTGGCGATCGTGGTCGGCGCGGGCAACATCTTTCGCGGCATGAAGTCCGCGGCCGCCGGCATGGACCGCGCCACGGGCGACTACATGGGGATGCTGGCGACGGTCCTCAACGCGCTGACGCTGCAGGATGCGCTCGAGGACCAGGGCATCCACACCCGCGTCCAGTCGGCCATCACGATCTCCGAGGTGGCCGAGCCCTACATCAGGCGGCGCGCGATGCGCCACCTCGAGAAGGGCCGTGTCGTCATCTTCGCGGCCGGCACCGGGAACCCGTTCTTCACCACCGACACCGCCGCGGCGCTGCGGGCGCTCGAGATCCACGCGGAGGCCATCCTGATGGCCAAGAACGGGGTGGAGGGCGTCTACACGGCCGACCCCCATCTCGACGACTCCGCAGAGTTCCT
This sequence comes from Solirubrobacteraceae bacterium, assembly GCA_035633075.1. GTDB lineage: Bacteria > Actinomycetota > Thermoleophilia > Solirubrobacterales > Solirubrobacteraceae > DASQFQ01. The sequence continues at coordinate 1,433 of DASQFQ010000089.1, forward strand.
GCCCGAGATCACCCACCGCGAGGCACTCGAGCGCAGCCTGAGGGTCATGGACTCCACCGCGCTCTCGCTCTGCATGGACAACGACCTGCCGATCTGCGTCTTCAACATGAATGCTGACGGCAACATCGATCGGATAGTTTCTGGCGACCGGGTCGGGACCTGGGTGAGGACCGCGACATGAGCTTGATGGACGACCTGATCCAAGACGCGCGCGAGCACATGGGTAAGTCCGTGGATGCCACGCGCCACAAGTTCGGCTCCGTGCGCACCGGCCGCGCCAGCCCGGCGCTGCTCGAGCGGGTCTCGGTCGACTACTACGGCGCCCCGACCCCGCTGCGCCAGCTCGCCACGATCAACGCGTCGGAGGCCCGGCTGCTGACGGTGCAGCCCTATGACAAGAGCTCGATGAAGGCGATCGAGCGGGCGATCCTCGAGTCCGACGTCGGGCTCACGCCGAACAACGACGGCCAGATCATCCGCCTGCAGATCCCCGAGCTGACCGAGGAGCGCCGCAAGCAGCTCGTGAAGGTCGTGCGCAACCTCGCCGAGGAGGGCCGCGTGGCGATCCGCAACATCCGCCGCGACGTGATGCACGACCTGCGCGAGCTGCGCGACGCCGGCGAGGCGGGATCCGATGACGAGCACCGGGCCGAGGACGCCCTGCAGAAGCTGACCGACCAGAAGGTCGCCGAGCTCGACGCGCTCCTCAAGGGCAAGGAAGACGAGATCCTGGAGGTGTGAGCCCGTCCGGTGGCGCCCAGCACGTCGCGATCATCACGGACGGGAACGGTCGCTGGGCCCGCCAGCGCGGCCTCCCCGTCGCCGAGGGGCACCGAGCGGGGGCCGACACGGTCAAGGCGCGCCTGCGCGACGCCGCCGACCTCGGCATCGCCGAGCTGACCGTCTACTCGTTCTCCACCGAGAACTGGTCGCGTTCGCCCGAGGAGGTCGACGGCCTCATGCGCATGTTCTCCGAGCGCATCCTCGGCGAGACGCCCGAACTGGACACCGAGGGGGTGCGGATGCGCTTCATCGGCCGCCGCGAGGGGGTGTCGCCGGCGCTGGTCGAGCAGATGCGCTGGGCGGAGGAGACGACGGCGGCCAACGATCGCATCACGCTGTTCGTGGCCTTCAACTACGGGGGCCGGGCGGAGATCGTCGATGCCGCGCGCTCCTTCAGCGGCTCGACCGAGGCGGAGTTCCGCGCCCACCTCTACGCGCCTGAGATGCACGACCCCGACCTGATCATCCGCACGAGCGGGGAGCAGCGGCTGTCGAACTACCTCCTGTGGCAGTCGGCCTACTCCGAGCTGCACTTCTCCGAGGTCCTGTGGCCCGACTTCTCGCGCGCCGACCTCGAGTTCGCACTGGCGGAGTTCGAGGCACGCAAGCGCCGCTTCGGCGGGCGCTGATGCCCGCGCGCCGTCGCGACCCCTCGCAGCGCCGCAGCGGCCGCGCCCGGCGGCGCAACACGGGCTCGGACCTGTTGGCGCGCGTCATCGTGGCCGTGCCGGCCATCGCCTTCGCCAGCGCCATCGTCTACTTCGGGGGCGCGATCTTCGCGCTGGGGGCGCTGGCGCTCGGGCTGGTCTGCCTCCACGAGCTCTACGACATGCTGGCCCCGATGCGCCCGGTCCGGCTGGCCGGCTTCCTCGGGCTGGCCGGCCTGGTCGTCGCCGCCGGCCTTGGTGGCGAGCGCCAGGTGTTGCTCGCCGCCGCGGCGCTGTTGCCCGTGCTGTTCGGCCTTGCGGCGGCGGGCCCCGTGCGCGAGCGCGTGACGTTCGGAGTCGCCGCGACCGTGCTCGGCGTGTACTGGGTCGGGCTGGCGATCGCCCACGCGGTGCTGCTGCGCGGGCTCGACCACGGCGGCGCGCTCGTCTTCCTCGTCCTCCTCGGCACCTTCCTGGGCGACACCGGCGCCTACCTCGGGGGGCGGTTGCTCGGGACCACGCCGCTCGCGCAGCAGATCTCGCCCAGCAAGACGTGGGAGGGGCTGGGCTTCGGCATCCTCACCGCGGTGTTCGCGGTCTGGTACGCCAGCCGCACCTATGACGGCAACTGGATCTCGGGTATCGACGGGCTGCTGCTCGGGATCGCCGTGGCACTCGCAGCCCCCGTCGGCGATCTCTTCGAGTCGATGCTCAAGCGCGACGTCGGCACCAAGGACACCGGCCGCCTGTTCGGCATCCACGGCGGCGCGCTGGACCGCCTCGACGCGGTGCTGTTCTCGGTGATCGCGGGGTACCACGTTTGGCTGGCGACGATGTGATGAACGAGCAGGCGCGCAATGACAAGGAGCGCACGGAGGAGGAGCGCGGGGAGGCCGCGCGCAGCGACGAGGAGCGCAAGCGCGATCGCCAGATGATCGAGCTGCTCAACGAGCTGCGCGTCGCGCTGCCGGGCGTCCAGATCCTCTTCGCCTTCCTGCTCACCGTGCCGTTCAGCCAGCGCTTTCCCATGCTCACGCCGCTGCAGCGCGACGTCTTCTACGTCACCTTGCTGGCCACGACGCTGTCCACGGCCTGCCTGATCGCGCCGTCGGCCTCCCACCGCATCCGCTTCCACAAGTCCGACCGGAGCTGGCTGATCGAGTCGGCCAACACGTTGCTGATCGCCGGCCTCGCGTTCCTGGCCGTGGCGATCGGGGCCGCCTTCCTGCTCATCAGCGACCTGATGTTCGACGGCGCCCGCGTGTGGGTCTACGCGGCCCTGGTGTGGGCGGTGATCGCGATGCTCTGGTTCGTGCGGCCGTTGCTGCGCGACCTCGGCGGAGCGTCGTCGGGCCCTTAGCGCCCCTGCCATCATGGCCGCGACATGAAGCGGCTCCTGATCCTCGGCGCCACGGGCTCCATCGGCATCCAGGCGCTCGACGTCGTCATGCGTGCCGGCGACGAGTTCGAGCTCGTCGGGCTCTCCGCCGAGCGCTCCCACGACGCGCTGGTCGACCTCGCGCGCTCCCACGGCGTGCGCCGCATCGCGCTCGGCGACCCCGACGCCGCCGCGCGCGCCGCCGAGGCGTGGACCGACGGGGAGGTGCTCACCGGCCCCGAGGGGCTCGCGCGACTGGTGGCCGAGTCCGACGCCGACGTCGTCCTCAACGCGATCGTCGGCTCGGCGGGCCTCGGGCCGACCGTGGTGGCCCTCACCGAGGGCATCGACGTCGCCTTGGCCAACAAGGAGTCGCTCGTGGTCGGGGGTGAGCTCGTGATGCCGCTGGCGGAGGCCACCGGGGCGCAGGTCATCCCGGTGGACTCCGAGCACTCCGCCCTGCACCAGCTCGTCGCCGGCGAGCCCGCCGGGACGATCGACCGGCTCGTGATCACCGCCTCGGGCGGCCCCTTTCGCGGGCGCTCGCGCGCCGAGCTCGAGGACGTGAGCGTCCAGGACGCGCTGCGCCACCCCACCTGGGCGATGGGCGGCAAGATCACGATCGACTCGGCCACGCTGATGAACAAGGGGCTCGAGGTCATCGAGGCCCACCATCTGTTCGGCACGCCCTACGAGCGGATCCAGGTCGTCGTGCACCCCCAGTCGATCGTCCACGGCCTCGTGAACCTGTGCGACGGCGCCACGCTCGCGCACCTCGGCCACCCCGACATGCGCGTCCCGATCGCCTACGCGCTGCACCTGCCCGAGCGCGTCGAGGTGCCCGTCCCGGCGCTCGACCTCGCCCAGATCGGGGCGCTCACCTTCGAGGAGCCCGACACGGAGGCCTTCCCCTGCCTCGCCCTGGCGGTCGCCGCCGCCCGCGCCGGAGGCACCGCGCCCTGCGTGCTCAACGCCGCCAACGAGGTCGCGGTTCACGCGTTCCTCGGCGAGCGCCTCGGCTTCATGGGCATCCCCGCCGTGATCGAGGGGACGCTCGAGCAGCTGCCCGCGCGGCCCGTTCACTCCTTCGACTCGCTCTACGACGCCGACGCCGACGCCCGCCGCATCGCCGGCGAGCTCGTCGGCCGCGGGGCCCTCGCATGAGCTGGTTCTTGGCCTTCGCCGGCTTCGCGGCCCTGATCATCCTCCACGAGCTGGGGCACTTCGCCGCGGCCAAGGCCGTCGGGATGCGCGTCGAACGCTTCTCGCTGTTCTTCGGGCGCACCCCGTTGCGCTTCCAGCGCGGGGAGACCGAGTACGGGATCGGCTGGCTGCCCCTGGGCGGCTACGTGAAGATCACCGGGATGAACCCGCACGAGGAGATGCCGCCTGAGGCACGGCCGCGCGCCTACTTCCGCCAGCCCGTGTGGAAGCGGATCGTGGTCATCACGGCCGGCCCGGCGGTCAACCTCGTGCTCGCCTTCGGGATCCTGTGGGTGCTCCTGTGGGCCAACGGCGTGGTCGAGCCCACCAAGCGCGTCGAGCGCCCCGAGCGCGGGTCGCCCGCGGCCGGCAGCCTGCAGCCCGGGGACGAACTCGTGGCGGTCGACGGGCGCCGGGGCGACCAGGAGACGCTCGCCCGCCAGATCGCCTCGCACCGCTGCCCCGGCCGCCAGGTCAACGGCTGCCGCGCCGCCGAGCCCGTGACCGTCGTGGTCAGGCGCGCAGGCGAGCAGCGCTCGTTCAGGCTCAGCCCCGTCTACGACGCGAAGGCCCAGCGGCCCCGGCTGGGCTTCTCCTTCCAGGTCGTCGAGCGGCCGATCGGCCCGGTCGACGCGGCCGGACGCAGCCTCGACACCATGTGGTTCTTCACCCGCGGCACCGTGGAGACCATCGCCCGGATCTTCGAGGCCGACAAGCGCAAGGAGATCTCCGGCGTGGTCGGGACCTACGAGGTGACCCGGCAGAGCATCGAGCTGTCGACCACTCGCGCCTTCTTCCTGCTCGCCGTGATCTCGCTCTCGCTGGGCATCATCAACCTGTTCCCGTTCCTGCCACTCGACGGCGGCCACATCTTCTGGGCCGTGGCCGAGAAGGTGCGCGGGCGCGCGATCCCCTTCAGCGTGATGGAGCGGGCGGGCTTCGTGGGCTTCGCGCTCGTGATCGCGCTGTTCTTCATCGGCTTCACCAACGACATCGGGCGGCTGACGGGCGAGGGCTTCGACGTCAGGTAGGGTTCGGGGCGTGTCAAGCCCGACCGTGGCACCGGCTGCCAGGCGAGCGCTGCAGGCGCGAAGCATCGCCGAGGCCTTCCGGATCACCGCCGAGGACCACGGCGACCGGGTCGCGGTGCGCACCAAGGACGACGAGGTCTCTCTGACCTGGGCGCAGCTGCGCGACCGCGTCGACGCCTTCGCCGGGGGCCTCGCCCGCCTCGGCGTGCGGCGCGGCGACACGGTCGCGCTGATGTTCAACAACCGGCCCGAGTTCCACCTCGCGGACCTGGCGGTGATGTCGCTCGGCGCGACGCCGTTCTCGCTCTACCAGACGTCGGCCCCCGAGCAGATCGCCTATGTGGTGTCCGACGCGGGCGCGAAAGTGGCGATCCTCGAGCAGGCCTTCCACGAGCAGTTCAACACGGCGCGCGCGGACCTCCCCGAACTCGAGACGATCGTCGTGCTCGAGGGCGCGAAGGGTGAGGGGACCGTCGCCTGGGAGGACGTCGAGGGCTCGGACCCGGACTTCGACGTCGAGTCCGCGTGGCGCGAGGTCGGCCCCGACGACCTGCTCACGCTCATCTACACCTCGGGCACCACCGGGCCGCCCAAGGGCGTCCAGCTCCTGCACCGCAACCTGCTCGCGGCGGTCGAGAGCGTCGAGACGATAATCCGGTTCCCCGACGGCTCGAAGGTCATCTCCTGGCTGCCCTCGGCCCATATCGCCGAGCGCGCGGCCCACCACTACCTGCCGATCGTCTTCGCGATGACGATCACGTGCTGCAACAACCCGCGTGAGGTCGCCTCCTACCTGCCGGTCGTGCGGCCGACCTGGTTCTTCGCCGTCCCGCGCATCTGGGAGAAGCTCAAGGCCGGGCTCGAGGCGATGCTCGCGGGCCAGCCCGACGAGCAGCGCGAGAGGGCGCAGGCCGCGCTCGGCGCCGCGATCCGCAAGGTCGAGCTCGAGCAGGCCGGGGAGCCCGTCCCCGACGAGCTCGCCGCCACGGTGGCGAGGGCCGACGCGGAGATGTTCTCGGGCCTGCGACACATGCTGGGGCTCGACGAGGCGCAGGCGGTGAACGTGGGAGCGGCGCCGACGCCGCGCAACGTCCTCGTCTTCTTCCACGCCCTCGGCATCGAGCTGGCCGAGCTGTGGGGAATGTCGGAGACGTGCGGCTCGGGCTGCTGCAACCCGCCCGGCAAGGTGCGGATCGGCACGGTCGGGCCACCGGCGCCGGGCGTTGAGATCCGGCTCGCCGAGGACGGTGAGGTGCTCATGCGCTCGGCCGTGGTCATGCCGGGCTATCGCAACCTCCCCGACAAGACCGCCGAAGCGCTCGACGCCGACGGATGGCTGCACACTGGCGACATCGGGGAGTTCGACGAGGAGGGCTACCTACGGATCGTCGATCGCAAGAAGGAGCTGATCATCAACGCCGCCGGCAAGAACATGTCGCCGGCGAACATCGAGTCCACGCTGAAGGGCGCCTCCCCGCTGATCGGCCAGGCGTGCGTGATCGGCGACGGGCGCTCCTACAACACCGCCCTGGTCGTGCTCGACGCCGACTTCGCCCCCGCGTGGGCCGCCAGGCACGGCCTCCAAGCCAGCTCCCTCGAGGACCTGGCCAGCGAGGGGGCGATGCGAGCGGCGGTCCAGGAGGGCGTCGACGCGGCCAACGCCAGGCTCGCGCGGGCCGAGCAGGTCAAGAAGTTCACGCTGGTGCGCGGCGACTGGGCGCCCGGTGCCGACGAGCTGACCCCGACCATGAAGCTCAAGCGCAAGCCGATCGGGGAGAAGTACGCAAACGAGATCGAGGCGATGTACTCGAGCTGAAGCGACGCGGGTCCGCACTCCGCTCCCGGGCCTGACCGCGCTCGCCGCGCTCTCGTAGCTCTCCACGCGGCAGCGGATGCGCCGGTCTGATCGTAAGGCCGTTCTAGACTGGGAGGCGATGGCTTCCCAGCGACAGGTGACCGTGGGCGGCGTCCGGATCGGAGGCGGCGCCCCGGTCGCCGTCCAGACGATGACCAAGACGGAGACCGCCAACCTGGCGGCGACGATGGATCAGATCCGGAGGGTCGCCGAGGCCGGAGCGGACATCGTGCGCGTCGCCGTCCCTCGCGACAAGGACATCGAGGCGCTCAAGACGATCGTCGTCGAGTCGCCGATCCCGGTCATCGCCGACATCCACTTCAACCACACGCTCGCGCTGAAGGCGATCGACGCCGGGGCCCACTGCATCCGCCTGAACCCGGGGAACATCGGCGGGCCCGACAAGGTCGGAGAGGTCGCCCACCGGGCGAGGGCGGCCGGCACCCCGCTGCGCATCGGGGTGAACTCCGGGTCGCTGCCCAAGCACCTGCACGCGCTGGAGCGCGAGAACCCGATCGAGGCTCTGGTCAGCGCCGGCGTGGAGTTCGTCACCCTGATGGAGCGGCTGGAATTCACCGACTTCAAGGTCTCGATCAAGTCGACGAACGTGCCCTACACGATCGCCGCCAACCGGCTGCTGAGTGAGAGGATCCCCTATCCGCTGCACCTCGGAATCACCGAGGCGGGCACGAAGTGGTCGGGCTCGCTGAAGTCGGCCGTGGGCCTCGGGACGCTGCTGGCCGACGGCATCGGCGACACGATCCGCATCTCGCTCTCGACCTTCCACGCCGAGGAGGAGGTCAAGGTCGCCTGGGAGATCCTCAAGGCGCTGAAGCTGCGCGAGCGCGGGCCGGTGCTGATCGCCTGCCCGACCTGCGGGCGCCTGCAGTTCGACATGGACACCGTGGTGGCCGACATCGAGCGCCGCCTCGAGGCCTACGCCGACCCCGTCGAGGTCGCCGTGCTGGGCTGCGCCGTCAATGGCATCGGCGAGGCCTCCCACGCCGACTTCGGGATCACCGGCGCGCGCAACGAGGGCCTGATCTTCTCGCGCGGCAAGCCGCTCAAGAAGGTGCCCACGGAGCAGCTCGTCGACGAGCTCTTCAAGGAGATCGACAAGTACGCCAAGACCAAGAGGATCCTCGTCGACTCCCACGAGCAGGCCGCGGGCGCCGAGTGGCTCAAGCGCATCGAGAACGAGAACGTCGGCGAGCTGACCCCCGAGCGCCTGGCCAAGCTCGAGGCCGAGAGCCAGCGCGCCGACGCGGACGCGATCGACGAGGCGCTGCTGCGCCTCGACGAGGACGCCTCGCCGAGCACGAGCCGCCGCTTCACGCGGGCCTAGCCGTCCTCCCGGCCCGTACGCGTCCGTGAGGTCCCCGACGCGCCGGAGCCGGTCGCCGGCTGCTCGGCGACGACGGCCGTGAACCTGCCCACCTAGAGCTCGCGCGCGAAGTGAAACGAGGCGATCCGCAGCCCGTGGCGGAAGTAGAAGCGGTGCGCGTCCTGGCGGTCGGGGCCGAGGCCGGAGTCGAGGTGCAGCTCGCCGCAGCCCTCGCGCCGCCCCTCCTCGACCAGCCAGACGAACAGCTCGTCGGCGTGGCCCCGGCCGCGGCGGTCGGCTGCGGTGACGAGGTCGTCGACGTAGAGCTGGCGGCCCCAGGCGAGGCACTCGGCGATCCGGAACCCGGCGACGGCGGCCGCGTCGTCCTCGTCCTCGTCAAAGGCGCCGGCGAGGCGGTAGCCGCCGGGGCGCTGGATCTCGTCGATGCGCCGCACGAGCGCCCCGGCGCTCCCAAGCGCCGGGCGCAGCTCCAGCAGCGCGCGCGCCGCGCGCGCCGTCTCGCCGGCGCGGAGCTCGCGGATCGTCACCGCCGCGCCACGCAGGCGTAGTGGACGGTGAACAGCCGCTCCGCGCGTCGCGGGGCGGCGCGCCAGGCCACCCGCCGGACGCCCGCCTTGAGCCGCGCGAGAGCGCGGGCGGCGGGCGAGGCGGCGAAGAAGGCGTGGTGGTCGTAGGCGAGCGGGTCGCTCAGCTCAGCCACGACGCGCAGGCCGGCCGCCTGCGCCAGAGCGCGCACCTCCCGGCGGTCGAAGAACTGGATGTGGCCGATCCGCGCCGCCTCCGCGCGCTTGCTCGCGCGTGCGGCGGACTGGTTGGCCTCGAGCGGCACCTCGACGAGCACGGCGGGCGCCACGCGGGCCGCCTCGCGCACCAGGGCGGCCGGATCGGGGACGTGCTCGAGGACGTGGGAGAGCACGGCGAGGTCATAGGCGCCGTCGTGTGCTGGCACCCGGACGCCGTCGTAGGGCTCGATGCGGCGGGCGCCGGGGATCCCGCGCGCGCGGGCGAGCTCAGCGGCACGCTCGGAGAGCTCGAACCCGTCCAGCACTCCCGCCAGCCCCCGCGTGCCCAGCTCGGCGAGGACGGCTCCGTCACCGCAGCCGATCTCGACGAGGGTGCGGGGGCGCACGCCGGCGCGGGCGCACAGCTCGACGGCGTGGCTGGCCTTGGAGCGCGCGCCCAGCGCGCGCCAGCGTCCCATGCGGTCGGCTTCGGCGGAGTCCTCGAGGGAGTATCCGGCGGCGTAGAAGTCGCGCAGCCCGCTCACGGCCGCGACGCGTGCCAGCGCCGGGAGCCGCCGCTGGCCAGGTCCACGACACCCGAGAGGTGGCGCTCGGGTTGGGCGTTGGGCTCGGCGGCCTGGTCGAACCAGGCGAACTGGTACTTCGCCGTGCGCTCGACGATCATCTCCCGGCTCCAGTACCCGTCCACGTCGGTTTGCAGGTCGGCGATCGGCTCGAAGCTGCGCCCGCCGCGGCGCAGGCGCAGAACCGTGACGTCGCGGCGCCCGTCGCCGGGGCGCACCTGGCCCCACAGTCGCGCACGGCGCCGGCCGCGGGGAAGGTCGACGACGAAGGGGGCCCGGAAAGTGGCCATCGACGGCTTGGGCCGATCGTTGACGAAGCGAAGGCCGGACTGCCAGCCTGCGTAGGAGGGCTTGCCCCTGCCGCGGAACGTCACCGGCTCGTCGCGCCATTGGTACTGGGTGACGTTGCGCACGCGCGGATGGCGCCAGGCCACGTAGGCCCCCTGCTGCAGGTAGCGCGACTGCTGGGCCAGGGTGACGCCCACCAGGTGATCCGGGGGCGAGGTTTGGTAGCCGAACTCGGTCAGGTAGACGTCGAAGCGCCCGCGGGGGGCGCCGATGCGCCCGCGCCGCGTGAGCCGGTCGAGCGCCGTGAACAGGCGGGAGAGGTCGGCGATCTGCGCCTGATCGCGGTTGGGGTTCCGGCGCTCGGGCCCGTTGTGGACGCCATGGGGGTGATAGCCGAAGGCGTCCGCCGACGCGGGCTTGAAGCCGGCGCACGCGCCTCCGCGCAGCGGGCGGTAGCGGGCGTCGACGCAGGCCATGGTCCGCAGGAACGGCAGGGGCGCGATCGGCGTGCGCGGGGAGATCGCGCGGCGACCTATCGGGGCCAGCTCGCCGAGCAGGACCTGGGCCCCGGGGTCGGCCGCCTCGATGACGGGCCGGGCTGCGCGCACGAGGCCGCGGTAGAGGTGCGGCGCGACTGGGAAGCAGGCGCGGCGGCGGGGGCAGGTCGACTGGGGCTGGAGCCAGCCGGGCTGGTTGGGCTCGTTCCAGATCATGTAGCGGTCGACGCGGTCGCCGTACCGCGTGGCCACGGCATGGGCGAAGCGGGCGAACAGCTGCGGGTCGGGCTTGTAGCGCACCTCGCGCAAGCTCGGATTGCGGCTCGACCAGAGCGGGCCGGGCCCCGTGACCGTGAGCGTCGGTCGCATGCCGGCGGCGCGCACCAGATCCACCGCGGCGTCGAGCGTCCCCCAGTCATAGCCCGGGTCCCGCTGGTCGCCGACGTCGAAGCCGGCGGGGCGGCGCGCGCGGTCGCTGCCGGGAGACACGGCGACCCAGCGGGCGTGGATGCGCACGACGTCCACTCCTGCGTCCGCCCAGTCCGCGACGACCTCGGGGGCTTGGGCGGGCTCGGTGAGCAGGAGCCGCTCGTCCTCGATGCCCACCTCGGTCCCCGGGGCAGCGAGCACCGAGGCGACGGGTCCGGCGAGCGCGAGCGCCGCCACGCCGAGGGCTGCCACACTCGCCCGCCCGGTCCTCATCGGCGAGAGACCTTCGCGTCACGCGAGACCAGCCCGCTCCAGCGCCGCCGCCAGACGCCGCGGCGGGCGGGCAGCGTCAGCAGGAAGTGGCCCTTGAGCGAGTCGACGGTCACGCGCTGAACCGTCTCGAACACGCCTCCGGGAGGCTGGACCTGGATCTCGACCTCCTGGGGCGTCGA
>DASQFQ010000090.1:0-11448 GCA_035633075.1 Solirubrobacteraceae bacterium
CGGTCACCGACGGCCGGCTCGACGAGTCCGAGGCGCTCGTGCAGGCGGTCGTGCGCGAGCTGCGCGGCACGGCGCCCCGGCGCCGGCGGGCGACGACCACGCCCGTGGCGGCCACGCCCGCGAGACCGGCGAGTCCGAGGAGCTTCCAGGGCACCGGCATCGGTTCCCTAGGTTACGCCCATGGACGACGCGGCCCTGGTTCTCGACGACGCCGTCGCCACGGCGTCGACCGGCGACATCTGGCTGTTCCGCGGCTCCTCGCTCGCCGACGTCGCCGTCCGCGCCGCCACCAACAGCCCGGTCAACCACGTCGGCATGGTCGTCGCCCTCGACGACCTGCCGCCGCTGCTCTGGCACGCCGAGCTGGGCCGCTCGCTGCCCGACGTGTGGACCGGTGAGTGCCGGCGAGGCGTGCAACTTCACCTGCTCGCCGAGGCCGTGACGACGTGGAACGAGCGCTACCGACAGCGGGCCTGGATGCGCCAGCTCGAGGGCACGATCGAGCGCCACCACGAGGACCGCCTGATGGAGGTCATCGACCGCCTCGACGGCCGCCCGTTCCCCACGACGCCCGGGCTCGTCAGGCAGTGGATGACGGGCCGGTTGCGCCGCTCGTCGTCGCTGGAGACGATCTACTGCGCCGAGCTCGTCGCCACGACCTACCAGCACATGGGGCTGCTGCCTCGCCGGCGCCCGGCGAGCTGGTACGACCCAGGGCGGTTCTGGAGCGGCGACCGCATCGAGCTTGCCCCGCCGTTCGCCCTCGCCGGCGAGGTCGCGGTGCGCTGAGCGACTTGGTACCGAGATGATCGGTCTACGCGGACCTGGCTCCCTCGGCGGCGACCACCACGTAGGAGCCGACCACGGTGCCGTCGGCGAGGCTCGCGCCCGCCTCCACGGCGGCGTGGGCGCCGAGGCGCACGCGGTCGCCGAGGCGCACGGGCTCGCGCCGCAGCGGCGGGTCGCCGGGCGTGACGGCGGCGAAGTCGCCGATCACGCAGTCCTCGCCGATCGTCACGCCCGCCAGGCTGATGAGCACCGCGCGCTCCCCGATCAGGCTCCGCGCCCCGATCCGCACCTCGCCCGTCACCGCCTCGATCCGCACCCCGTCGCCGACGAAGCAGCCGTCGCCGAGCACCACGCGCGCGCCGGGTGCCACCGTCATGCGGACCCGCCGCCCGAGCGCGACGCGTCCCTCCGCGACGACCCGCCCGCGGGCGCGCGACCGCAGCAGCGCGAGCCGCAGGCGCCCGAACGGGGCAGCGGCGGGGAACACGACGTCGGCGCCGATCGGTTCTCCCATGCGAAAGGCGGACCGTACACTCGCGCTCCATGCCACGGTGGTTTCGCGGCGCATCCGGGCTGGTGTCCCACTCGATCCGCGGGGACGAGTGACGACGAGCCACAACGTGCGCGCGCTGGGCATCCCGATCGACCGCGAGCTCGAGCGGCGGCTGTACGACGGCACTCCCCGAGTGGACTCCCGGCACCGTGGCGGTCCTGTCCACAGGCGCCGGCGCGCCCCACGCCATCCCCGTCTCGACGGGCGTGCGCACGGGCCCGCGCACGGTCCTGCTCGCGCTCGCGCTGCACCGCGAGACGCTCGCCCGGCTGCGCCAGGACCCGCGCTGCGCTCTGACCCTCCTCGGCGAGGGTGACGTCGCCTTCACTGCGCACGCGACCGCAAAGCTCGTCCAGGAGCCGATGGAGGTCTACGACCGCGTGGTGGCCGTGCGGCTCGACGTCGACGAGGTCCAGGACCACGGCGATCCGCGCGGAGAGGTCGAGGCCGGGGTGCGGTGGCGCTGGACCGACGCCGAGGCGCAGCGTCGCGACGCCGAGATCCGTGAGGCGCTGCGCGCGCTGGGTTAATCCGCGGGGATCGTCCGCCGCACTAGTCCGCGGGGATCGTCATGTCGCGCCCGGCGGCCTTGGCGGCGGCCAGCGCGTCCATGCTGCGCGCCACCAGCAGGTCGGCCGGCTCCTCGCCGTCCCAGCGGGCGACGCCGGCGGAGGCGGTCTGCCCTTGCGGGGTGCTGGCGCGCACGCGCTCGAGCACCTCGCAGGCCTCGCCGAGGCCGCAGTTGGGCAGCACGAGCCCAAACTCCGCGCCGTCGAGCCGCGCCATGAGGTCGATCTCCCGCAGCTGCGCCCGCCACGCGGACGCGGACTCCTTGACCAGGCGGTCGCCCTCCTTCTCGCCGCGCAGCAGGTTGAAGGCGGTCAGGTGGTCGAGGTCGAGCATCGCGACCGTGACGGGCGTCTCGCCGCGCCGCCCACGCGCGAGCTCGCGCGGAAGCTCCTCCTCCCAGGCGCGCCGGCTGGGCAGGCCGGTCAGCGGATCCGAGAGCGCCAGCGACCCCACGCGCCCACGCAGGTCCTCGCGCTCGATCGCCACCGCCGCCTGGGCGGCCAGCAGTCGCAGCAGGTCCGCGACGGCGTCGGGGACGGTGTCGACGGCGTGGCGCCAGATGAGGATCAGCACGCCGGCCACCTGCTCGCCACGCAGCACCGGCTCGAACAGCGCCGAGCGCGCGTTGGTCGCATCCACCAGTGGCGCCGCGAGCGCGGGGTGGGAGCGCGCGTCGGCGACGAAGTAGCTCTGGCGCGCGGTGAACGCGCGCCCGCCGGGCTCGGTCTCCGGGCGCGGCTGGATGGTCACGGGCGCGATGTCGACGCCGACCATGGCCGTCGAGACGAACTCGCGGCCCGACGGCTCGAGCAGGAAGGCGACCGGCGCGGCGGCGACCTCGCAGGCCGCGCGGCACACGGCCGGCCGAGCGTCGGTCGCCCCGCTCAGCGCCCGGGTCACACGCCCGAGCGCTGCCAGCCCGCGGGCGTGGTCGCGCAGGGTCTCGCTCATCCGGCGCAGGTCGCGCGTGCTGCTCTCGCGCTCGAGCTCGGATGAGAGCACGCGCGCGAGCACCGCAAAGAGCTGCTCGTCCTCCTCCAGGAAGCGACCGGGCGAGCGCGACAGCGCCGCGAGGCTGCCCACGCGCGAGCGGTCGGACAGCTCGAGCGGGACGCCGAGGTAGGAGGCGGCGGCGTGCTGGTGCTGGGCTTCGATTCGGCCGAAGACCGGGTGCGCGGCGACGTCGTCGCAGCGCCGGGGGGCGAGGTCGTCCGCCATCTGACCGCAGAAGGACTCGCGCAGCGGGGTGGCCAGGTTGGCGTGCAGCCCGAACGAGCCGCCGTCGCGCGCGTCGACGATGCGATGCACGTTGTGCCCATGGTCGAGATGGGCGAGTAGCAGCGTCGTGTCGGGCAGGTGGCGCTCGAGCAGGTCGAGCACCGAGCACGCGGCGTCGGCGAACGAGCGGTAGGACGCCGTCGTGGCGACTGATGCGGTTTCGATAGCGCCGACGTCCACGCGCCCATTCTCCCGTATCCGGGCAACGTCTCGTCGGAGAGCAGACGAAAGTACGATGCCGCGGCATGCGCCTCGCCACCTTCCTGACCTCTGGAGCATCCGAGCCGCGCGCCGGCGAGGTCCGCGGCGACCAGGTCGTTGCCTTTTCGGAGGGCACCGTCCTCGATCGCCTGGCCTCGGGCGATCACACCCCGGCGGACGGCGAGGCCTTCCCGCTGGCCGAGGTCACGCTGCTCGCCCCGGTCCCGCGACCGCGCGCGATCTTCTGCATCGGTATCAACTACGCCTCTCACGCGACCGAGCAGGGCTGGGACCTGCCGGAGTTCCCGATCGTGTTCATGAAGCTGCCGAGCTCGAGCGTGCCGCCCGGCGGCCCCGTGCGCTGCCCGGCGGTCGTCAAGCGCCTCGACTACGAGGGCGAGCTCGTGATCGTGCTCGGTGCCGGGAACGAGATCGCCGGCTACGCGGTGGGCGACGACGTCTCGGCGCGCGACCTCCAGCGCCGCGAGCCCCAGTGGACGCGCGCCAAGGGCTTCGACAGCTCCTGTCCCTGGGGTCCGTGGATTACCACCCCCGACGAGATCGCCGACCCCGAGGCGCTGCGACTGGTCACCCACGTCAATGGCGAGGTGCGACAGGACTCCACGACGGCGGACCTCATCTTCGGCGTGCGCGCCATCGTCGACTTCATCGCGGAGACCTGCACGCTCGAGCCCGGCGACATCATCCTCACCGGCACTCCCCAGGGCGTCGGCATGGCGATGGAGCCCCCGCGCTTCCTCGAGCCCGGCGACGTCATCCGCATCGAGATCGAGGGCCTCGGCGCGATCGAGCACGCCGTCGAGTAGCGACGGTCAGTGCGAGTGGATTACCTGGTCGATCAGGCCGTACTCGGCCGCCTGGTCGGCCTTGAAGAAGCGGTCGCGCTCCATGTCCCGGCGGACCTCCTCCTCCGGCCTGCCCGTGTGCTTGGCGTAGATCTCGTCGATCCGCTTGCGGGTTTTGAGCACCTCGGCGGCGTGGATCTCGATGTCGGTCGCCTGCCCCTCGAAGCCCGAGGACGGCTGGTGGATGAGGATGCGGGAGTTGGGCAGCGACATCCGCTTGCCGGGCGCGCCGCCGGCCAGCAGCAGCGACCCCATCGACATCGCGATGCCGACGCACATCGTCTGCACGTCGGGCTTGATGAACTGCATCGTGTCGTAGATCGCCAGGCCCGAGTAGATCGAGCCGCCGGGGCAGTTGATGTACAGCGAGATGTCCTTGTCGGGGTCAGAGGACTCGAGGTGGAGCATCTGGGCCACGATCAGGTTGGCGACCTGGTCGTCGACGGCAAAGCCCAGGAAGATGATCCGCTCGTTGAGCAGGCGCGAGAAGATGTCGAACTCGCGCTCGCCGCGGGCGGTGCGTTCGATGACCATGGGGACCAGGGGCACGGCCCATCACCCTAGGGCATGCGCCGGTTCAGAAGGCCGTGACCGTGCCGGTGCGCGGGCGCAGCCGGGTGAGCAGGCGCTCGACGCGTCGCGTCATGCGGCGGCGGTCGAGCCGCAGGGCGTCGGCCACCTCACCGGGCGGGGTGCGGTCGACGAGCATGGCCAGCAGCGCGAGGTCGTCGCTCTCGACACGCTGGGCGGCCGCGTCGAGCTGCTCGGGGGTGACCGGGGGCAGCGCGGTCCCGCCGCCGGCGACGAGGCGGAGGGCCTCGAAGAGCGCGGCCGGCGGCGCCAGCTTGTCGACCAGGCCGTCGGCGCCGGCGACGCGCAGGGCGAGCACCAGCCCCGGGTCCGGGGCGTCGGTGTAGGCGACGACCCGCGGGGCACGTTCGCCGGCCGCGATGCGGCGGCACAGCTGCACGCCCTCGCCGCCGCCGACCCGCGGCTCGAGCATCACGAGGTCGGGAGCCGCGCGGGCGAGCAGCTCGAGCGCGTCGGCGCCGTCGCCGGCCGCGCCGACGGGCACCAGGCCCGGCTCGCCGCGCAGCAGCGCCACGAGCCCCGCGCGCATGGCGGGCTGGGGATCGACGATGGCGACGCGGGTCACGGGAGGCAACCCTGCCAGCCGGGAGTTAGGCACGGATAAACGGTTCCGGGAAAGGCGGGCGGCTAACGTAACCCGGCGTGTCGCCGACCCCCCACGCGCTCGAGCTGCGCGGCCTGACCAAGCGCTACGACGACGGGCTGCTCGCGCTCGACGCCGTCGAGCTCGTCGTGACCGACGGCGAGTTCTTCGGGCTCCTCGGTCCGAACGGGGCGGGCAAGACGACGCTGATCTCGGCGGTCTGCAACCTGATCCGCCCCACGGGCGGCGAGGCGCTGGTGTTCGGCCATCGCCATCACACCAACGCCGCGCGCCGGCTGATAGGCCTCGCCGAGCAGGACGTCAACCTCGACCGCTTCCTCGATGTCGAGGAGACGCTGCTCTACCACGGCGGCTACTACGGGATGAGCCGCACCGAGGCCCGGCGCCGCGCCCGCGAGATGATCGACGTCTTCGACCTGCGCGCCAAGGCGTCCACGCGCGCGCCCAAGCTCTCGGGCGGGATGCGCCGCCGGCTCCTGCTGGCCCGCGCGCTCATGCACGAGCCCCGCCTGGTCATCCTTGACGAGCCGACCGCCGGGGTGGACTTCGAGCTGCGCCTCGAGCTGTGGAGCTACATCCGCCGCCTGCACCGGATGGGCACCACGATCCTCCTCACCACGCACTACCTCGAGGAGGCAGAGGAGCTCTGCGAGGAGGTCGCGCTGATCCAGGGCGGGCGCATCATCGCGCGCGACTCCGCCGACGGGCTGCGCACCGCCTACGACGCCGGTTCGCTGGCCGACGTCTACGTCAAGGCGATGTCAGGACCCGCTCCCGGCTGATCCCCGTCGAGTGGTCGGTGTGGCCGAGGATGCGCCCGCGGTAGGACTCAACGCGATGAGAGGCGGAACGTCGTGAGCACCGCGACCCGGCGCGCGCCGGTCGAGGCGGTGGGGCTCGTCCTCCTGGCCGTCTCCTCGCTGCAGGTGGGCGCGGCCTTCGCGGTGCAGCTGTTCGACGACCTCGGCCCGGCGGGCGCCGCGTTCGGCCGCCTGGCCTTCGCGGCGATCGTCCTCGTGGCGATCTGGCGCCCCCCGGTCCGCGCCCAGGGGGCCGGGGACCTGCGGGTCGCCGTGCTGTTCGGCGTCGTGCTGGGCGCGATGAACCTCTGCATCTACGAGGCGATGAGCCGAATCCCGCTCGGGATCGCGGTGACCTTCGAATTCGTCGGCCCGCTCGGCGTCGCCGTGGTGGGGTCGCGCCGCGCGGTCGACGTCGTGTGGGTGCTGCTGGCCGCCGCGGGCATCGGGCTGCTGGCCGACTACGGAGGCGGCTCGCTCGACGCCCTCGGGGTCGTGTTCGCGCTGGTGGCCGGGGCGTTGTGGGCCGCCTACATCCTGCTCAGCGCGCGCACCGGCCGGCGGTTCCCGGGCGGCTCGGGGCTGGCCATCGCCATGGTCGCGGGCGCCCTGGCGATCGCGCCGTTCGGCATCGCCGGGGCCGGCGGGGCGCTGCTGCGTCCCGAGCTGCTCGGCGCGATCCTCGGCGTCGCGCTCGCCTCCTCGGTGCTCCCCTACTCGCTCGAGCTCGAGGCGCTGCGCCGCCTGCCCGAGGCGGCGTTCGGCGTGCTCATGTCGCTCGAGCCGGCCGTCGCCGCGCTCGCCGGCCTGATCGTGCTCGACCAGGGGCTCGCGGCGCGCGACTGGCTCGCGATCGTGCTCGTGGTGGTGGCCAGCGCCGGCGCGACCGCGCGCGTCGCCCCTTCTAGGATCGACTGACATGGAGTCCTTCCTCGCCGCCCGCCGCGGGCTGATCGCCCTGTCGGGCCGCGAGGTCGCCCGCGTGCTCAAGCTGTGGACGCAGACCATCCTCGCGCCCGTCCTCTCGAGCTCGCTGTTCATCCTCGTCTTCGGGCTCTCGCTGGGCGGGCGCATCCGCGAGATCGACGGGGTCCCGTACAAGGTCTACATCGTCCCCGGGCTGATCGCGATGGCGATGGCTCAGGCCGCCTACGCCAACAACTCGGCCACGGTCTTCCAGGCGCGCTTCGACCGCTACCTCAACGACGTCCTCGCCGCGCCCATGCGCGGGTGGGAGGTCAACCTCGGGCTCAACGTCGGCGGGCTCGTGCGCGCGCTGTCGATCGGCGCCGGCCTGCTCGCCGTCTCGCTCGCGCTCACCGACGTGCCGGTCCGCGCCCCGCTCGCGCTCGCCGCCGCCGTGCTCCTGCTGCTCGTGCTCTTCTGCGCCTTCGGCGTGGTCGTCGGCGTCTACGCGGAGTCCTGGGACCACACGGCGTTCGTCACCAACCTCGTGATCCTCCCGCTGAGCTTCCTCGGCGGCGTCTTCTACTCGGTGGGGTCACTGCCCTCGCCGTGGGAGGAGATCTCGCGCGCCAACCCGTTGCACTACCTGATCGACGCCGTGCGCTACGGGTTCCTGGGGCGCAGCGACACGCCGATCGGCCTCTCGCTCGCCATGACGGCGGCGGTCGCCGCGCTGTGCGTGGCCTGGAGCGTCTGGCTGTTCACAACCGGGCGGCGGCTCAAGCCCTAGGATTCGGCAGCATGAGGGGCCTCCTGCTCGCCTCCAGGGCCACGGTCGCCTGCTCGGGCCACGGCTACAACCGCAGCCGCGTGAGCGTGCTGCTCCTGGCGCCGGACGTCGTCGACGTGATCGTCCCGCGCATCGCCTGCTGAGAGGGGATACTCCCCGCGGTGTTCGAGCTCTCACTACCGAACGCCCTGACGGTCTTTCGCATCCTGATGGTGCCCGTGCTGGTTGCGGCCCTGCTTTCGGAGGGCCCAGGGGGCGATCTGCTGGCCGTCGGCGTCTTCGTGCTCGCCTCGATCACGGACGCGCTCGACGGCTGGATCGCCCGGCGCCAGTCGGCCGAGTCCGCGTTCGGGAAGCTCATGGACCCCTTGGCCGACAAGCTGCTCGTCACCGCGGCGCTGGTCTCGCTCGTCTCGCTCGACAGGGTCGCCGCCTGGGTGGCGATGGTGATCATCGCGCGCGAGTTCGCCGTCACCGGCCTGCGGCTGCTGGCCATGGAGCAGGGGATGATGATCCCCTCGAGCGCGTGGGGGAAGCTCAAGACGATCGCGCAGGTCGCCATGGTGCTGGCCCTGATCGCGTTCGACGACCCGCCCGTCTGGGTCGACGGCCTCGTCTACGGCACCGTCGTCATCACGGTGCTCTCGGGCGCCGACTACTTCTTCGGGCTGCGGCGGCTGATGGCCGACCCGGCGCCTCAGGCGCGCCCGTCGAGCCACTCGCGCATCGAGACGTGATGCGGGGCGGGCTCGGCGCCCGCGAGCTCGGCGCTCAGCTCCCAGAGCAGCCCGAAGCGCTCGGCGAGCACGTTGTGCTGGTGGATCGTCTCGAGGTTCTCCTGGCGGGCGGAGACGAACGCGTTGTCGCCCAACCCCCCAAACGCCTCGACCACCCCGCGCACCATCTCGCGCACGCAGTCCTCGACGAAGCGGGGGCGGCGGTGGGCCTTCTCGACCACCGCGGCCTCGTCGGATCGCTTCATGAGCTCGTAGATCTCCGAGGACATCGAGCTCTCGACGATGTGCAGCAGGGCGAGCGCGTCGATGTCGGTGTCGCAGCCCTCCGGGCAGCCCACGTACAGGGTGCCCAGCCCGCGCTGGTTGTGCGTGGCCACCGGCACCGCGTCGAAGATCCGCTCGACCTCCTCCGGCGAGAACCCCTCCGCGGCGAGCCGCTCGCGCGAGCGCCCCTTCACCAACGTCTGCGCGCACGGGCACGCGGTGATCCCCTGGGCGGCCACGCCCACGAGCCGGCGCGTCCCCGCCTCCGAGGCGACCGCCGCGCCGTAGAGCGTGTAGATCTCCTGCGTGAGGATCCCTGACTCCGGCGCAGGCTTGTGCTCGGGGTAGCGAGCGGCGATCCTCACCTCGGCGCGGGCGGCGCCCTGGCGGTCGCGCACGCGCTCGGCAACATGCTGGGCAAGCGTCTCGGCCCGGAAGGTGCACTCGCCGAGGATCACCTCGCCGACGGCCTCGTTGACCACCTCCTCGAAGCGCGACATGTGCGCGCCCTTCTGCTGCGGCCCGAGGTCCACGAAGCAGTCCACTGTGGCCGAGAAGAGCTGCTCGGTCCCGTCCTGGCGGATCCGGATGATCTTCTCGACGCCCGTCACGCCGACGCGCGAGAGCGAGACCCGGAGGCCCGGAAGCTGGGACTGGACGTCCTCGAGGGCGACGTCGGAACTCGGATATTCGTCCATTGGGGCATCAGAGACTAGCCCCCTTCGCCCGCAACCACGCCCAAACGGTGTACCCATCGGACCAAGGTGTTTCCAAGGTGGTCGGGCGATTTGGTGCTACAACGTGTGCGGCGGCAAGCGGGCGACCTCCGGCACAGACCGACGAGGATCAAGCGGCCCGGCCCAATCGCGACTGAAGTCGCGGACGTAGCGCTCAGCTACCAGGACATAGCGAGGCAGGGGAGCGGCCCCGGAACGATTCTGGGACACGCTCAGGGCTTTCGTCTCGAAAGATGAGGGATTGGGCACAAAGACAGACGTACTGCTGGCGGGCGATGCGTCGATCGTGGAGATCGGGGAGTTGCGTCCGCTCATCGCCGAGGGCCAGGACAAGGGTTACCTGACCTTCGAGCAGATCGCCACCGCGCTGGAGGAGGTGGAGGTCTCCAAGGAGCAGGTCACCGAGCTGCACTCCTACCTGGAGGAGCAGGGGATCGACGTGGTCGGCCCGGACGGCCGCCCCGCGACCTCCGACGGTGGCCGCTTCGAGCCGGCGGGCGACGGGCCCGAGGGCAAGTCCCCCGACGCGCCACGCAAGCCCGAGATCGACCTCACCGTCGAGCCGTCGCTGGACTCGCTGCGCCTGTACCTGCGGTCGATCGGCCGCGTGGCGCTGCTGACCGCCGAGCGCGAGGTGTCGCTCGCGCAGCGCATCGAGCGCGGTGACCTACTCGCCAAGCAGGAGATGGTCGAGGCCAACCTGCGCCTGGTCGTCTCGATCGCCAAGGGCTACCTGGGCCGCGGCCTGTCGTTCCTGGACCTGATCCAGGAGGGCTCGCTCGGCCTCATCCGCGCCGTTGAGAAGTTCGACTACCGCCGCGGCTACAAGTTCTCGACCTACGCGACCTGGTGGATCCGCCAGGCGGTGACGCGCGCGATCGCCGACAAGGGCCGCACCATCCGCATCCCGGTGCACATGGTCGAGAAGCTCAACAAGGTCGTCCACGTCGAGCGCCAGCTCGTCCAGGAGCTCGGCCGCGAGCCCACGCCGGAGGAGATCGCCTCCGAGCTCGAGTGCGCGACGCGCGAGGTGCGCGACATCCTGCGCATGGCACAGCAGCCGGTGTCGCTGGAGAAGCCGATCGGCGAGGAGGAGGAGTCCCAGCTGGGGGACTTCGTCGAGGACGAGTCGGCGGTGTCGCCGTTCGAGTCCGCGGCGGAGAACCTGCGCAAGGAGAACGTCGGCCGCGCGCTGGAGGCGCTGCCGCGGCGCGAGCGCGAGGTCATCGAGATGCGCTTCGGCTTGACCGGGGCGCGCCCGTACACGCTCGAGGAGGTGGGCCGCGCGTTCAAGGTGACGCGCGAGCGGATCCGACAGATCGAGAACCACACGCTCCGCAAGCTCGAGTCGCTGCCGGAGGCCCAGCGGCTGCGCGACGCTTCGTAGGGCTCTGGGGCCCCGCGGCTGGGCGGCCGGCTGCTCAGCCGCGGGGACCCAGCGTCCGAGGCCGCAGTGCCTGGGGGTTGACTAGACTGCCGCCGTCCCTGGCGGGATTCCCGAGCGGTCAAAGGGGACGGACTGTAAATCCGTTGGCTCAGCCTTCGCAGGTTCGAATCCTGCTCCCGCCACTGGCCAATCCGCGCGCGGTCCAAGGGCGGGTACCGAATGGGTACCAAACGCCGTGAGCGCACCGCGTTCGCTCGACAGCGCCGGGCGGGAGTTGACCGTCAAGGCGAAGGAGCTCCTGGCCCCGAGCCCGAGCTAGGCGAGCGCGCCGTTGAAAACGCGCTCGCCGAGGAGCGCACTACCGACCTTGCGTCC
>DASQFQ010000091.1:0-8469 GCA_035633075.1 Solirubrobacteraceae bacterium
CGTTTCGGGCCGCCGCGCCGCGGACGCGCGCCGGATCGTCGCGCTCGGCTCGATCGCATACCTGGGCTCTCACGGCTCGGAGATCCTGCGGCCCGGAGCGATCGCGCCCGAGATGGACCGCGAGCTGCAGGCCTGGACGCGGCGCGTGCAGGCGTTCGCGCGCGAGGCGTTCAGCGAGCGCATGCGCAAGCTGCGCGTGCGCCTGGAGGACAAGGAGGCGATCGCCGCCCTGCACTGGCGCGGCGTGCCCGACGAGGAGGCGGCCGAGGCGGCCATCAAGGAGGTGGCCGTCGCCGCCGAGAAGGCTGGCTTCACGCCGCACTGGGGCCGTAAGGTGCTCGAGATCCGGCCGCCGGTGCGCATCGACAAGGGTGCCGGCATCGTGGCGCTGCTGCGCGACACCGACCTCGCGGCAGGCCTATACGTGGGAGACGACACAACCGACCTCGATGCCTTCCGCGGGCTCACCGAGCTCGTCGAGATGGGCCGGCTGGGAACGGCGCTGCGGATCGGCGTGAGCTCCGAAGAGGGGCCCTCCGCGCTGCAGGAGGAGGCCGACCTCATGGTCAACGGCACCGACGGGGTCCGCGATCTGCTGCGGGCCCTGATCGCCTAGGCCTGCCGCCGACCGCGCGGCGTGCGCTTCGTCGACTTCCTCAGGGCCACCGTGCTGCTCAGCGCCGGGTCGGCGACGCTGCTGGCGACGCTGACCGTCATCGGGGTCACGCGCGAGACCGAGCCGTCCGTGATCTATGTGGGCGCCGGCTGGTGGCTGGGCGCCGCAGCGATCGGCGCCTGGCTCGGGCGGCGGCCGGAGGCGACGGCGCCGATCGCGCGCCTGCTCGCCGGCGCGCGCGCTCAGACCACCCTGCCCGAGCTGCGGCCCGGGCTCACTATCGTCAACCGGCTGTGGCCGCTGCTGGCGTCGACCTTCGCCGCCGGGGTCCTCGGCGTTGTCATCCCTCAGGTGGCGGCGGTGGCCACGGGCTTCGCGATCATCTGGGCGCTCGCGTGGCGGCGCCAGGAGTCCGCAGTCGCCGCCATCGAGGAGCGCGACGCAGTCCGCTTCTACGTCGACAGGACCTCGCCCCTGCGTCCCATGCAGCTCGTGCGCACTCCCGGCTTCGGCGGCTCGTTCCTCGAGCTGACGCGATGACCGACTCCGACCTCACCGGCTGAAGCCACCAGTCCCAAGGAGGACACCGGATGAAGGTTCACGCTAGCGCGCCGCTCGGTCCGAAGGGTCGCCTGACGATGGTGCTCAGGGTGCTCGAGCTGGGGTGGTCGGTCACGGAGGCGGCCGCGGCCGTCGGAGTGAGCGAGCGCACTTGCTCGAAGTGGGTCGGTCGCGACCGCGCCGACGGGCAGGCCGGCCTGTTGGACCGCTCCTCGGCGCCGCGGGTGATTCCGCATCGCACGCCTGAGGAGCTCGTCGAGGTGATCGTGTCGCTGCGGCGGCTGCGGATGACCGGCGCCGAGATCGCCTTCTGTTTGGCGATGGCGGTCTCGACGGTCTCGGCGGTGCTGTTGCGCGTCGGGCTGGGCAAGCTGTCGCGGCTCGATCCGCCCGATCCTCCTAACCGCTATGAGCGCTGCCACCCGGGCGAGCTGATTCACGTCGACGTCAAGAAGCTCGGCGTCATCACCGGGATCGGTCACCGCATTACCGGCCGCCGCCAGACCCAGCAGGCCAACGCGAGCGCCGGCGCGGAGCGCCGAAGGGCTGGCAGTTCGTCCACGTCTGCATCGATGACGCCACCCGTCTAGCCTACGTCGAGGTGCTCTCAGACGAAAACGCGACCACCGCTGTCGCGTTCCTCACACGCGCCGTCGCCTTCCTACGCCCGTCACGGGATCTGCATCGAGCGCGTGATGACCGACAACGGCTCGGCCTATCGCTCGACCATCCATGCGTTCGCCTGCTGCGCGATGGGACTACGGCACCTACGCACGCGGCCATAGCGACCGCGCACCAACGGCAATGCCGAGCGCTTCATCCGCACCCTGCTGGGCGGCTGGGCCCACGGCGCGATCTACGGCTCAAACGCCGAGCGCGTCGCGGCCCTTGACGGCTGGCTATGGACCTATAACCATCGTCGTCCACACGGCGCCCTCCACCACAAGCCGCCCATCGCTCGCCTCAACGAGCCGAACAACCTGGCTGCGTCCTACATCTAGAGCAGCGAGACGAGCCCGACCAGCGCGGGGGCGACGACGAGCGCCGGCAGGAAGTTGCCGACCTTGACGTCCTTGACGTCGAGCAGCCGCAGTGCGATCCCGATGATCGTCACGCCGCCGGCGCTGTTGAGCGCCGCGAGCGCCTCGCCCTTGAGCACGTCGTCGAAGAAGCCTGCACCGAGCGTCAGCGAACCCTGGACGACGAGGATCGTGAACACCGACAGGCCGACGCCCCAGCCCAGCGTGGCGGCCAGCGCGATCGACGCGAAGCCATCGAGCACCGCCTTGGTGGCGAGCGTCTGGTAGTCGCCCGTGAGGCCGTCCTGAATCGAGCCGACGACGGTGAGCGAGCCGACGCAGAACAGCAGCGAGGCGTTGACGAAGCCCTCCGAGACCGTCGAGCCCTCGCCCCGCGAGAGGCGCGCCTGGACGACATCGCCGAAGGCCCTCAGGCGGCGCTCGATCCCGAGCGCCTCCCCGATCAGCCCGCCGATCAGCACGCCGCCGAGCACGTAGAGCGGGGTCGAGGTGCGGGTGCCCTCTCCGCCCCAGGCGAGCGCGAGATCGATCCCGATGACCAGGGTGATCATGCCCAGTCCCGCCAGCACGCGTTCCTGGGCGCCCGCGGGGAGGCGCGAGCCGGCCGTAACGCCGATGAGCGTCCCCATCAGCACGGTGGCGACGTTGATGAAGGTCCCCGTCACGACGAGTCAGCACAATGCCAGCCGATGCCGCGCGCCGACGTCCTGCTCGTCTCGCTCGCCGGCACGGCCGGCCTCCGCGAGGCCGACGCCGAGCTGGCCGCGTCGCTGCGCCGCGCCGGCGCGGTGGTGGCCGAGGCCCGGGCCGCTGCCCCCGCGCGCGAGTGGCGCACCTACGCTCTGGTCGAGCTGGCCTGGTCGCGGGCGGCGCGGGCGGCGGCGCAGGCCGGGATCGCGGCCCACCGGCCACGCGCGGTCGTCTACTCCTCGACGACTGCAGCGCTGCTCGCCCCCGCACCGGGCGCCATCCGCTTCGACGCGCCGGCGGCCGGCAACCGGCCGGGGCGACACGGGCTGTGGCAGCGCCCGGTTGAGCGCCGCCGCCTCGCCGCTGCGCCGCTGCTCGTGCCGTGGAGCGACGGCGGCCTCGCCGAGGCGCCGCGGCCGCACGCCGACGCGATCGTCGTGCCCGTTCCGGTGGAGCCGAGCGGGCCCGCAGGCGAGCGCGACGTCGCCGCCATCACCTACGGCGCCAATCCCCAGAAGAAGGGCCTCCGCGACGTGCTCCACGCATGGGCCCGAGCGCAGCGGCACGGGGAGGAGCTGATCGTCGCCGGCCTCGCCGCCCCGGACTGGCACGGGGTGCCGGAGGGGGTTCGCTTCACGGGGATGCTCCCGCGCGCGGAGTACCGCGCGCTGCTGCGACGGGCGCGCGTGTTCGTGACGGCCCCGCAGCGGGAGGACTACGGGATCGCCCAGCTCGAGGCCTTGGCCGACGGCTGCCTGCTCGTCACGACGCCGTCCCCCGGCCCTTATGCCGCGCTGCCGCTCGCGCGCTTGCTCGACCCGCGGCTCGTGCCGGAGGGAGGCAGGGAACTCGCGGACGCGATGCGGGGCGCGCTCGACGAGCCGCTCCCGGGTTACGCGCAGCGCGCCGCGGCCGCCCTCGCGCCCTGGCGGCGCGCGGAGGTCGACCGCGTCGTCGCGGAGGAGCTGCTGCCCCGGCTGCGCGAGCGCCTAGAGCCGCCCGCACGTCATCGATCAGGCGCCAGGCCGTCCTGATCACCGGCGCCGCACACGGCATCGGCGGCGAGGCCGTGGTGAGCGCGGGCCGAGCGGAGCAGCTAGCGGCGCGAGCGCTTGCGCAGCGCGGCGAACTCCTCCCACGGCCGCGTGTTGGCCACCTGGGCCGGCGTCAGCCATGCCCGCCGCGCGGTGGCGATCCCGTAGCGCAGCAGCTCGAAGTTGCGCGTCGAGTGCGCGTCGGTGTTGACGAGGATCAGCGCGCCCGCCTCCGCCGCCGCGCGGGCGTGCACTTCGTTGAGGTCGCGCCGGTCGGGCGCCGAGTTGATCTCGAGCATCGTGCCGGTGCTCGCGGCGGCCTCGATCACACGCTCCACGTCGAGCGCGTAGGGCGCGCGCGTCTCGATCCTGCGCCCGGTCGGGTGCCCGATGGCGTCGACCCACGGGTGCTCGACGGCGGCCACCATGCGCTCGGTCATCTCGCGGGCGCCCATGCCGAACGAGGTGTGCACCGACGCGATCACCCAGTCCAGCCGCGACAGCAGGTCGTCGTCGTAGTCCAGCGAGCCGTCGGGGAGGATGTTGGACTCGGTCCCGATCAGCAGCCGCAGGCCGTCGAGGTGCCCGTCGAGCTGGCGGACGCGCTCGATCTGACGCTCCAGCGTCTCGGGATCCACGTGGTTGCCGAAGCCGTGGGACGCCGAGTGGTCGGTGATCGCGAGGTACTCGTAGCCCCGGGCGAGCGCCGCCGCGGCCATCTGCTCGAGCGTGTGGCGCCCGTCGGAGAGGTCGGTGTGGCAGTGCAGGTCGCCGCGGATGTCCTCGATGGAGACCAGCGAGGGCAGCCCCGGACCGCCGGGGGTCGCGGCCTCGAGTTCCCCACGCCCCTCGCGCAGCTCGGGCGGGATCCACTCGAGGCCGAGCCGGGCGTAGACCTCCTCCTCGGTGGGGCAGCGCAGCGACTCGCCGTCCGCGTCGTCGAGGATCCCGTACTCGGAAACGTGCAGGCCTCGCCGGACCGCGGCCTCGCGGAGCGCCACGTTGTGGGCCTTGGAGCCGGTGAAGTGCTGGAGCACGTTGCCGAACTGGTCGGGCTCGACCACCTTGAGGTCGACGCGCATCCCGGAGTGGGTGAGCACACGCGCACCGGCGTCGCCCGTCGACTGCACGGACTCGACGATCGGCAGCTCGCGCAGTGCCGCCGCGAGCGCGGCGGGGTCGTCGGCGGTCGCGATCACGTCGATGTCCTTGACCGAGTCGGCCATGCGGCGCAGCGACCCGGCCACCTCGACACGGTGCGCGGCCGGCTGCGCGCGCAGCACGCCGACGATCTGGTCGGCCACCGGCAGCGCGCGCGAGAGCAGCACGCGCGGCGCCGGGGTCCCGTCGGCGCCCTCGGCGAGCACGCGCAGCAGCGTCTCCTCCACCTTCGCGCCGAAGCCGCGCATCCCGCGGATCTCGTGACGCTCGGCGGCGGCCCGCAGCGCGTCGAGCGAGCCGATCCCCAGCTCGTCGTAGAGCCGACGAGCGCGCTTGGGTCCGAAGCCCGGCAGGTGCATGACCGAGATCAGCCCGACGGGGTACTTCGCGCGCAGCCGCTGCGCGGTCGGGATGTCGCCGGTCTCGTCGAGCGCCCGGATCTTCTCCTCGAGCGTCTTGCCGATGCCGCTGAGCTCCGTGACCCGCCCCTCGCGGGTGAGCCCGACCACCGAGACCGCGGCGTCGCGCACGCTGCGCGACGCGGTCCGGTACGCGATGACGCGGTAGGAGACGGCCCCGTCGAGCTCGTAGAGGTCGGCGAGCTCGTCGAAGGCGGCGGCGATCTGGGCGTTGGTGAGGTCGGCCATCCCGAGGCCCGTAGGGTAGGCCCCTCCGTGCCCGGCCCCGCCGAGATGACGTGTCGGGCGCTGGTGACCGGCGTGCACGTGGTCGAGATCCCGATCGTCTTCACCGAGCGCCGCGAGGGCCGGTCGAAGATGACCGGCGGCATCGCGCTCGAGGCCGCCTGGCGGGTACCCGCTCTGCGCTCAGGGGCGCGGCGCCGCCTGCCGACATCTGAGGTATGAAGGCCGAAGAGCTCGCGCTGGTCCAGGGCTGGGACGACACGCGCACCGCGCTGCGCGGGTGGCGCCGGCAGCCGGCCCGCCCCCTGATCCCCTGGTCGCTCGGCAGCCTGGCCACCGCCGCGCTCCTGCTCGTCGCCACCTGGGTCATCGCCCGCCTCGCGGTGCCAGACCCCTCGGGCGTGTACTTCCCCGGGCTCTACTTCCCCTCCAACCTAGGCGACTACGGCTTCACCCTGTACCGCAACGGGCTCGTGCTCGCCCTGCACGGCCTCGCCTGCGTGGCCGGCTTCATGGCCGGCTCATCGCTCCCCAAGGTCGCCGAGGGCCACACCGGCGTGTGGCGCTGGGTCCACGACAAGGCGGGACCGCTGGCGATCGCCTTCGTCATCGCCGCCACCCTCTTCTCGCTGACCACGCAGGCCTACTCGCTCGGCCACTCCGCCTCGACGCTGTCGGCGCAGCTGGAGATCTCGCCGACCCTGTTGCTGCTCGCGCTCGCACCGCACGCGGTGCCCGAGCTGTTCGCGCTCTTCCTCCCCCTCGCCGCCTGGACCCTCGCCAGCCGCCGCAAGGCGTGGAACGAGCTGCTCGCCGCGACCTTCGTGACCGTCGTCATCGCCGTGCCGATCCTCCTCATCGCCGCGGCGATCGAGGTGTGGATCTCCCCGCAGGTGCTGCGCGCGCTCGCCGGGCAGTAGCCGACCGCCTCGCTATACTTTCTGAAGCGAGAAAGCCCGAGAGGAGAACCACCGAGCGATGGACATCATCCACGTCAGCGACGCGAACTTCCAGGCCGAGGTCATCGAGTGCGATCAGCCCGTGCTGGTCGACTTCTGGGCTCCCTGGTGCGGTCCGTGCCGCGTCGTCGCTCCGGTCCTCGAGGAGATCGCCGGCGAGCGTGAGGACCTCAAGATCGTCAAGCTCAACATCGACGACAACCAGCAGACGGCGGTCACGTACTCGATCCTGGCCATCCCGACGATGGTCCTGTTCCGCAACGGCCAGGAGGCCAAGCGAATCCAGGGCGCGCTGCCCAGGAAGCGGCTCGAGGCAGAGCTCGAGCCCGCGCTGGCCTAGCTCCGCCGCGCTGGCCTAGCTCCACCGGTCAAGCGCGCGTAAGCGCGATGCGCAGCTCGCGGCCCTCGATGGAGGCGGCGCTGCCGTCCCCGTCCCCGTAGGCCACCGAGCGCGCGAGCGTCTCGCCGGCCAGGTAGCCCTCGTGCTCGCGCGCGGCGGCGAGCAGCTCGCCGTCACCGCCGAGCCGGAGCTCGATGCGGTCCTCGACGTCCAGGCCGGCCGACCGGCGCGCGTTCTGCACGGCGTGGACGATCTCGCGCGCGAGGCCCTCCTGGCGCAGCTCGTCGTCGAGCTCGAGCTCGAGCGCCACCGCGTGCGAGCCCTCCCGCTCGAGCTGGTAGCCCTCGAGTGGCTTCATCGCGAGCTGCAGGTCCTCGGGACCGAGCTCGTGGTCGTGGCCGTCGACGCTCACCCCCACGTGGGCGCCATCGCGCAGCGCCTGCGCGACGTGCGCTGGGTCCAGCGCGGCGACCGCGGCGGCCACCTGCGGCATCTGCTTGCCGAAGCGCGGCCCGAGCGCGCGGTAGTTGGGTTTGACCTCGTGGGCACCGAGCTCGTCGGCCTGGGCCACGTAGCGGAGCTCCTTGACGTTGAGCTCCTCGCGGACCAGGTCCTCGAGGCGCTCGAGCGCCTCGCGCTCGTGGCCCGAGGCGACCACGACGGCGGCGCGCAGCGGCTGGCGGACCTTGAGCTTGGCCTGCATCCGAGCTGACATGCCGAGCGCCACCGTCTCGCGGGCGACGGCCATGGCCGCCTCCAGCGGCTCGTCGCGCTCACCGGGCTCCGGGAAGTCGCACAGGTGGACGCTGGGCTCGGAGCCGTCGAGGTTGTCGTAGATCTCGTCGGCCAGGAAGGGGCAGAACGGCGCGAGCATCTTTGCCACCGTGACCAGGCAGGTGTGCAGAGTCCCGAACGCCGCCAGGTCGCCGTCCCAGAAGCGCCGCCGCGACCGGCGCACGTACCAGTTGGAGAGGTCGTCGACGAACGCCGAGATCGCCTGGCCGGCCCGCGTGGCGTCGTAGGAGTCGAGGCGGTCGCGCACCTCCGCGGCGGTGGCGTGCAGCCGCGAGAGCGCCCAGCGGTCCAGTTCGTTCGCCGGGCCCGCCCGCTCCCCGACGTCGTTGACGTTCGCGTAGAGCACGTAGAAGCCGTAGGTGTTCCACAGCTGCAGCAGGAACTGGCGCACGGACTCCCCGACCGCCTCAGTCGAGAACAGGTAGCCGTCCCAAGGCTGCTTGGAGGTCAGGTAGTACCAGCGGAAGGCATCGGCGCCGTGGCGGTCGATGACCTCCCAGGGCACGACGATGTTGCCGAGCGACTTCGACATCTTCTTGCCCTCGGGGTCGGCGATGTGGCCGAGGCAGAGCACCGTGCGGTACGGGGCCTTGTCGAAGAGCAGCGTGGAGACCGCGATCAGCGAGTAG
>DASQFQ010000092.1:0-2316 GCA_035633075.1 Solirubrobacteraceae bacterium
GTGCACCTGCTCACTCGCCGGCCGACCGCAGCGGAGTCCGCTCGAGTGGGTCGGCGAGCAGCATCTCCTTGGTGAAGATGAGGTCGGAGCGGTTGTAGTCCGACAGCTCGTAGTCGTGGCCCATGGTGATCGCGTCGAAGGGGCAAGCGACCTCGCAGTAGCCGCAGAAGATGCAGCGCGACATGTTGATCTCGTAGACGGCGGCGTAGCGCTCGCCGGGCGACACGCGGTTCTCGGGCGTGTTCTCGGCCGCGACCACGCGGATGCAGTCGGCCGGACAGGCGGCGGCGCACAGCGAGCAGCCGACGCATTTCTCCAGGCCGGTGTCCTCGAAGCGGTGGAGCTTGTGGCGGCCGCGGAAGCGCGGGTAGACGGGGGTCTTCTCCTCCGGGTACTGGATCGTCATCGGCCCCTCCACCAGGCGGGCGAAGGTCGTCTTGAGCCCGCGCAGGGTCTCGCCGAACGCGCGGTAGGCGCCGCCCGCCCCGCCCGCGCGCGGGCCTCGCTGGACGGCGACGACGTCGTCGCCCGGGCTCCAGGGCGCGCTCATCCGAAGGCCACCACCACGACCGCGGTCACGAGGGCGTTGAGGGTGGCCAGCGGCAGCAGGACCTTCCATCCCAGGGACATGAGCTGGTCATAGCGCAGGCGCGGCAGCGTCGCCCGGACCCAGATGAAGAACATCACAAAGAGGGCGATCTTGGCGATCACCACGAACGGGTCCACCCAGGTCGGGGGATCGACGAACGGGATCGTCCAGCCTCCCAGGAACAGCGTCACCACGAGGCCGGAAACCACGATGACGTTGAGGTACTCGGCCGCGAAGTAGGCGGCGAAGCGCCCGCCGCCGTATTCCGTGTTGTAGCCGCCGACGAGCTCCGCGTCGGCCTCGGCGAGGTCGAACGGGGGGCGGTTGGTCTCCGCGAACGCCGACACCGTGAAGATCAGGAAGCCCACGATCTGCGGGACGACGAACCACAGGCCGTCCTGCGCCGCGACGATCTCGGTCAGCGACAGGCTTCCCGCCTGCATGACCACGCCGACGATCGCCAGGCCCTGGGAGACCTCGTAGGAGATGAGCTGCGCCGCAGCGCGCATGGAGCCGAGGAAGGAGTACTTCGACCCCGACGCCCAGCCGCCGAGCATCAGCCCGTAGAAGGCGATGCCGCCGAACGCGAAGGCGAACAGGATCCCGATGCTCGGGTCCACGCCGTAGAGGCCGACCTTGGTCCCGAAGATGTCGACCGTGTCGGAGAAGGGGATGACCGCCATGGTGGCCACCGCGGTGAGCATCGATATGGCGGGCGCCAGGGCGAACAGCCAGCCGATCGACGTCCGCGGCCGGAACTGCTCCTTGAACACCAGCTTGCCGATGTCGGCCATCGGCTGCAGGATCCCGTACGGCCCGACGCGGTTCGGCCCATAGCGGTGCTGGAAGCGCCCGAGCAGCTTGCGCTCGATCAGCAGCACCACGGGGACGAGCTGGAAGACCACGGCGAAGATCACGAGCCCCTTGAGGATCTGGATCCACCAGGGCTCGAAGTACCCGACCTCCCCGAAGGTGCTCATGGCGTCGGCGGGATGTCGAGCGGCGCCGAGGGCGGGGCCTCGGCCAGGCCCTCGGTGGTCGGCATGGACTGCACGGCCACCGCGCTGGGCTCGGGCGCCGCGGGGCCGTCGAGGCGGTGGATCTCCACGAGCGCGTCGGTGAGCGCGTTGGCCGGCTCGTCCACGGTGGCCTCGGCCAGGAACACCGAGCCGGGCGGGACGGCCGTGCGCAGCCGCACGGGGCCGCGCACGCGCGTGCCGTTGGAGCCGACCTGCACGCGGTCGCCCTCGTGCACCCCTAGCCGCTCGGCGTCGGACGGGGAGAGCTCGACGACCTGCCGGGGGCGCAGGAAGCGCAGCGCGGGGGAGACGTCGACCTCCTTGGAGCTCCACAGCGACCGGAAGGTGCCGAGCCGCAGGGCGCCGTCGCGCGTTCCGGCCGCTGCCGGCGGCACGTGCAGCTTCACGGGCTTCCAGGGCGCGGCCTCGAAGCGCTCGGCGCCGTCGTGTGCCGGCCAGCGCAGCCCGCGCCCGCCGAGCGCGTCCAGCGTGATCCCCTCATAGAACCGCACCGCGGCGAAGAGCTGGTTCGAAGCCTCCGATCCCGTGGGGACGCCGAGGTCGAGCCCGGCGCGCACGGCGACGTCGCCGATCACCTGCCAGCCGGCGCGTACTCCCCCCGCCGCCATCCCGACGCGGCCACGGGGCCGGCCGATCGCGGCGCGCAGGCGCTGCAGGCGCCCGTCGGGATGCACGACGGTGCCCTCC
>DASQFQ010000093.1:0-8841 GCA_035633075.1 Solirubrobacteraceae bacterium
CAGGCCGCAGCCGATCACGCCGACCGTGCGGGCGTCGTCGCGGGCGAGCGCCCGGGCGGCCACCGCGGCGACCGCGCCCGTGCGCAGCGCGGTGACCGCGCGGGCGTCGAGCAGCATCAGCGGCTCGCTCGTCGCCGCGTCGGACAGGCAGACGACGCCCATCACCGTCGGCAGGCCGTGCTGCACCGGGTTGCCCGGGAACGAGGAGATCCACTTCAGCATCGCGAAGCCCCCGCCCAAGGCGGGCATGGCCCGGAAGTCGCCGTGGGGCGGAGCCGGCAGGTAGACCTTGGGCGGCATCGTCCACGCACCGGCGTGGTGGGCCACGAACGCCGCGCGGACGCGCTCGATCGCCTGCGCCGGCGACACCGCCGCCAGCACGGCATCGTGGTCGAGGACGGCGACGTCGGGCACCCGGCGGCACGATAACGTCCGCCCGCCGTCATGAACCGCCGTCCCCGCCTGACCCTGCACGGCTCGAGCGCGTCGCCCGAGGAGGCGGCCGCGGTCATCGCCGCGATCGAGCAGTTCCTGCGCGACACCACGCCCCCTCCGGCACCCCCGGCTCCCCCCCAGAACCCGTGGGTGCGCGCGGCGCGCCTGGAGGCCGTGGGCCGCGAGCCCGACGCCCCCTCCGCGTGGGGCCGACCCTCACCCCCGGTAGCTCAGGCGATCCCGGGCGTCTCGGGACCGGGGGCGCGCAGCCCGTAGACCTGCAGCCGCACCCGGTCGCCGACCTCGAGGATCGTGGCGCTCGCGTTGGCCGGCGGCGCGAGCCGGCGCGGGTCGGCCCCGGTGAGGTGCGCGCACGCGGCGCGGATGCACCCCCCGTGGGTCACCACCACGGCGTCCCCGCCGGTCAGCTCGGCGACCGCCGCGGCCACGCGGGTCTGAAACACCGGCCACATCTCCCCCGCTGGCGGGACGAGCACTCCGCGCCGCCACGAGGCGACCTGGCCGGGGTCGAGCTCGTCGAGCCGCTTGCCCGACCACAGTCCGAGGTCGATCTCGCGCCAGCGCGGATCCGGCACGGCGCGGTCGAGCGATAGCAGCACGGCGGTGTCGCGCGCTCGGGCGAGGTCCGAGGTGACGGCCCGCGCGCCGGCGAGGCCGTCGAGGATCGGCGCCAGGGCCGCCGTCTGCTCGCGGCCCAGCTCGGACAGCGGCGGGTCGGCCTGGCCCTGCAGGCGGTGTTCCGCGTTCCAGGTCGACTCGCCGTGGCGGATGAGGACAAGCCGCGTCAGTAGGTGACGGTGCCCTTGATGCGCAAGGTGAGGATGTTGGTCTGGGGGCTGAAGCTGCCGGTGATCTCCAGGTCCTTGCCCTCCGCGCCGCGATGGCGCACGGTCCCCGGGTGATCTGGAGCTTCCCTGTGACGCTCGTCGTCCCGACGGCGATACCGCCGACTCTACCTCGGCGGATACCATCCTGCGCCGTGTTCGACAAGGTCCTCGTCGCCAACCGCGGGGAGATCGCCGTGCGCGTGATCCGCGCCCTCGACGAGCTCGGCATCGCCTCCGTGGCCGTCTACTCGGAGGCCGACCGCGACGCCCAGCACGTCAGGCGGGCCGGCGAGGCCTATCTGCTCGGCCCTGGCCCGGCGGCTGAGTCCTACCTCAAGGTCGACAAGCTGCTCGAGGTCGTCGAGCAGTCGGGCGCCCAGGCCGTCCATCCCGGCTACGGCTTCCTCGCCGAGAACGCCGCCTTCGCCCGCGCGCTGCAGGAGAACGGGATCACCTTCATCGGCCCTCCCGCCGCCGCCATCGAGGCCATGGGCTCGAAGACCCGCGCCCGCGAGCTGATGAAGGGCGCGGGCGTCCCGATCGTCCCGGGTACCACCGACGCCGTCGAGAGCCTGGAGGGCGCGCAGGGGATCGCCGAGGAGATCGGCTACCCGATCGCCGTGAAGGCCGTGGGCGGCGGGGGCGGCAAGGGGTTCCGCGTCGCGCTGGAGCCCGACAAGCTGCAGGAGGCCTTCGAGGGCGCGGCACGCGAGGGCGAGAAGTTCTTCTCCGACGCGTCGGTGTACATCGAGCGCTACCTGCCCGACCCGCGCCACGTCGAGGTCCAGGTCCTCGCCGACGCCGAGGGCGACGTCGTCCATCTCGGCGAGCGCGACTGCTCGATCCAGCGCCGGCACCAGAAGCTCATCGAGGAGTCCCCGGCGCCGATGGTCGACGCCGAGTTGCGCGAGCGGATCGGCGGGATCGCCGTCGAGGCCGCGCGGGCGGTGGGCTACCGCGGCGCGGGGACGATCGAGGGCCTGCTCGCCGACGGCGAGTACTTCTTCCTGGAGATGAACACGCGCGTGCAGGTCGAGCACTGCGTGACCGAGGAGGTGTCGGGGATCGACATCGTGCGAGAGCAGATCCTCATCGCCGCCGGAGAGCCGCTCGCGTTCTCCCAGGAGGACGTCGTGCTGCGCGGCCACTCGATCGAGTGCCGCATCAACGCCGAGGACGCGGCCAGGAACTTCGCCCCCGCGCCGGGCACGGTCACCCACTACCGCGAGCCGTCGGGCCCCGGGGTGCGCGTCGATTCGGGCGTGCTGAGCGGCTCGGAGATCACCCCGCTCTACGACCCCATGGTGGCCAAGCTGATCGTCTGGGACTCGGACCGCGAGCGCGCCACGCGGCGGATGCTGCGGGCGCTGGACGAGCTCGAGATCGAGGGCGTGACCACGCTGATCCCCTTCCACAAGGCGATCATGGCCTCCGAGCAGTGGGCCCGCGGGGAGACCTGTCGCGACCTGATCGGCGACCGCGCGTGGTTGAAGGCGCTCGCGCAGGCCAAGCCCGAGAGGCCCGCCGACCAGGGCGAGGCGCCCGAGCCCGTCGAGCGCTCCTACACCGTCGAGGTGTCGGGCAAGCGCTTCGACGTGACGGTGCACGGCGAGCCCGCGCTCGCTCCCGTCAACGGCGCCGTCCCCGCCCAGGCGCGCAAGCCCCAGCGCCGCGAGCGTTCGGGCGGCGCCGAAAGCGGGAGCGGCGACGACCTGGTCTCGCCACTGCAGGGCAACCTCTGGAAGGTGCTGGTGGAGAAGGGTGCTCGGGTCGAGGAGGGCCAGCTCGTCTGCATCGTCGAGGCGATGAAGATGGAGAACGAGATCGCCGCGCACAAGGCCGGGACGGTCGAGGAGCTGCCGATCAGCGAGGGCGCCGCGGTCAAGAGCGGCGACACGCTGGCCGTCATTCGGTGACGCCGCCGGTGCCGGTCGCCGCCCCTGGACGAGGCGGCCGTGGTGGCCGAGCTGCTCGTCGCGACACCGACGAGCACAACGCCCCCGCCCGCGCGCTGTACGCGTCGCTCGGTTCCGCTCGGGGCCGGCGAGCCGGGCCGCTTCGCGCTCTTCATGCGCCGCCGCATCACGGAGAACATGCCGCCGGGGGCCGGCTAGCCAATGCGCGCGACGTTCTCCTCATGGATCCGCCTCTGTGCGCGCGACCGCCGGGCGAGGGGCAGCGGCGCCTCCGCGCCGCGCTCGCGCAGCGCCTCGAGGTAGGCGCGGTCCTCGCCCAGGATCGCCGCCGCTCGCGTGGCGTCGAGCACCTCGCCGTGGCCGGGGACGACGCTCTCGGCCTCCGGCACGAGGGCCTCGAGGCGGTCCAGGGTGCTGAGGTAGGCGGGGAGCGATCCGCCCGCGGAGATCATCGGGATCTCGACCGGCGAGAGGTAGTCGCCGCACACGAGCACGCGTGCCCAGGGGATCCACACCGCCATCCCGTCGACCGTGTGGCCGTCGGCCGGGTGGAGGTCGAGCTCGCGCTCGCCGACGCCGCAGTGCCCGGGCACCGGCAGCGCCTGGATGTCGGCGCGCCCGCCCAGCGAGAGCGGCGCGGACCGCTCGACGTAGTGCTGCTCGTCGAACTCCCGCAGCTCGCGCTGCGCCGTCCCCGGAGCGCTGCGCAGCGCCAGCGCGCTGGACTCCGCGAGCCCCAGCGGCGCGCTCGGGAACGCATAGCGGCCGAGCAGGTGATCCCAGTCGGCGTGGGTGGCCAGCAGGCCGACGACCCGGAAGTCCGCCTGCTCGGCGACGGCGGGCAGGATCTCCAGCTCGTCGGGGTAGACGGGCGAGTCGATGCAGAAGGCCTCCTCGCCGGCCCGCACGAGCGTGGCGCTCGTCCGGTAGACGCGGGAGGTGACGACGATGACGTCGGGATGCACCCCGACGGCGCGCACGGCTAGGCAGCGCCGAGCAGCTTGGCCGCCTCGAGCAGGTTCTTCACCTCGGCGGTCGGCTTCTTCTGGCTGGCGTCGAGCTGCCGCTTGGAGCGGTTGACCCAGATCACCGGAATCTTCAGCTTGATGCAGGGCTCGACGTCGTAGTAGTAGCTCGAGGCCACGTGCACCCACCCCCGCTTGGAGCCCATCCGGCGCTCGGACTCCTTGAAGTGGGCGGGGTCGGGCTTGTAGGAGCGCACCTGCTGAGCGGTCACGACGAGATCGAAGTCGGTCTTGAAGTGCCGGCGCGTCTGGCCGAGCAGCTTGTCGTCGACGTTGGAGACGAGGCCGATCTCGAACTTCCTCTTGAAGCGATCGAGCTGGGTGTTGGTCTCCTTGAACGGGGGCCAGCGCTTCACGGAGTCCGGCAGGAAGCCGGAGCGCGAGGGCTCCAGCGGCCAGCCGAGCTCCTTGGAGATCTGCACCGCCGCGCGCCGCAGCACCTCCGCGTAGAGCTCGTAAGAGCCGCCCTTGATCTCACGCTGGGCCTCCATGAACAGCGGGATCAGCTCGTCGCGCGAGAGCGTGTAGCCGTCGCGCTCGGCCTCCCTGGCGAACGCGTCGTACACGCCGGTCTCCCAGTCGATCAGGGTTCCGTAGACGTCGAACGTGACGAAGGTGAGTTCCTTGGGGAGGGCCATGGCGGCCGTGCATGATGACAAACGCAGGGCCGCCAACCGGAGTACTGCGTGGTCACGCCCTTCGCGCGGCGTAGCGCTCGTGATGCTCGGCCCATGACGAGCCCGTGCCGCGCGCCCTGTAGTCGGGCGTCCAGGCCGCCCAGTCGACCGGGTGCCCTGCGAGGGCGTCGGCCAGATGGTCGAGGTGGATGTGCCAGCCGGCCTGGCGCGGCTGCGAGGCCGCAGAGAGCCGTATCCTGGCGGCATGGCCGCCACCGACACCATCTCCTTCGCCCGCGGCGCCCCGTCGCTCGACATCATCGACGCCGAGGGGCTGCGCGAGGCCGCGCAGCGCGCCTTCTCCAGGGATCCCGGCGGGACGTTTGCCTATGGCACCTCGGTCGGCTACGTCCCCCTGCGCGACTGGATCGCCGAGCAGCACCGCGTCGAGCCCGACCAGGTGCTCGTCACCAACGGGTCGATGCAGGCCGACGCGTTCCTGTTCGCGCTGCTCGTGGAGCCGGGGGACACGGTCGTCGTCGAGTCGCCCACCTATGACCGCACGCTGCTGAACCTCCGCAGCCGGGGAGCCGACGTCCGGCCTGTGGTGCTCGAGACCGACGGGATCGACGTCGACGGCCTCGAGGCGCTGCTCGGCGAGGAGGACGTCGCGCTCAAGCTCGCGCACATCATCCCCAACTTCCAGAACCCGGCCGGCTACACGCTGAGCGCGGGCAAGCGCGGCCGGCTGCTCGCGCTCGCCGCCGAGCACGACTTCACGCTGTTCGAGGACGACCCCTACCTCTCGATCCGCTTCGAGGGCGAGTCGCTGCCGACGATGCTCTCCCAGGACGAGGCCGGCAAGGTCATCTACGCGTCGTCGTTCTCAAAGACGGTCTGCCCGGGCATACGCGTCGGCTACCTCGTCGGCCCCCAGGCGGTCATCAAGCAGGTGCAGGCGCTCGCCACCAACACCTACATCTCGCCGAACATGGTGGCGCAGTCGATCGTCAACGAGTTCTGCCGCTCGGGCCGCGTCGAGCAGTCGATCGAGACCGTGCGCAACGCGCTGCGCGACCGCCGCGACGCGCTGGTGGCGGCGCTCGAGCGCGAGCTGCCCGAGGCGCGCTTCGCGCCGCCACAGGGCGGCTACTTCATGTGGGTCGAGCTGCCCGAGGACGTGATGGTCTCCGAGCTGGAGGCGGCGGCGCGCGAGCGCGGCGTCGTCTTCGTCAAGGGCACCGACTTCCTGCTCGAGGGGGGCGAGAACACACTGCGACTCGCCTACTCGGGGGTTACCCCCGAGCAGATCGACGAGGGCGTCACCCGCCTGGCGG
Source organism: Solirubrobacteraceae bacterium (assembly GCA_035633075.1). GTDB lineage: Bacteria > Actinomycetota > Thermoleophilia > Solirubrobacterales > Solirubrobacteraceae > DASQFQ01. The sequence continues at coordinate 6,179 of DASQFQ010000093.1, forward strand.
ACGCCGCGCGCTCGCTCGGCGTCGCCGCTTGAACCGCGAGCACCACCGCTACGGCCGCATGCGCTCGCAGTACGGCGAGCTGTTCCGGCCCGGCACGGCGGGACCACCGCCCGTCGCGGTCGTGCTGCACGGGGGCTTCTGGAAGGCGCAGTACGGGCGCAAGCTGATGCGCGGGCTGTGCGCCGACCTCGTCCGGCGCGGGTGGGCCGCCTGGAACCTCGAGTACCGGCGGCTCGGGCCGTGCTGCGGCGGGGGCTGGCCGGCCACCTTCGACGACGTCGCCGCCGGCGTGGACCACCTGGCGAGGCTGGAGGGGCTCGACCTCTCGCGCGTCGTCGCGATCGGCCACTCGGCCGGCGGCCACCTCGCCGCGTGGGCGGCGGCCCGCGAGGCGCCCGGCGTCGCGGTCACCGACGTGGTCGCCCAGGCGGGCGTGGTCGACCTCGAGCTCGCATGGGAGCTGCGACTCTCCCGCGGGATCGTGCGGCGGCTGCTGGGCGGGACGCCTGAGCAGCGGCCCGAGCGCTACGCGCTGGCCTCCCCCGCCGCCCGGCTGCCGCTCGGCGTACCGATCCTCCTCACGCACGGCGGCCGCGACGACATCGTCCCCCCAAGCATGAGCCGGGACTTCGAGCGGCGGGCGCGCGCCGCGGGCGACCGCTGCGAGCTGGCGCTGATCGACGGGGAGGACCACTTCGGGCACCTCGAGCCGGCCAACCGGCTCTGGAACGCGGTGGTCGAGTGGATGCGCTGAGCCGCGAGCACGCGGCCGCGCGCGACGCGGCCGATCCGCTGGGCGGCTTCCGCGCCCGCTTCGTGACCGACGATCCGCAACGGATCTACTTCGACGGCAACTCGCTCGGGCGCCTCCCGGTCGCCACCCGCGACCGCCTGGCCGCGCTCGTGAGCGAGTGGGGCGAGCGCCTCGTCGCGGGCTGGTCGGAGTGGATCGACGCCCCGGTGCGCGTCGGCGACATGCTCGCCGCCGGCGTGCTGGGCGCGCAGCCCGGCGAGGTGATCGTCGCGGACTCCACGACGGTCAACCTCTACAAGCTCTGCGCCGCGGTGCTCGAGGGCCGGCCCGGGGCGCTCGTCACCGACGAGGGCAACTTCCCCACCGACCGCTACGTGCTCCAGGGCCTCGCCGCGGCCCAGGGCCGCGAGCTGAGGCTGGTCGGCGATCCCGGCGAGGCACAGGACGCCTGCGCCCGTGGCGACGTCGCGCTTGTCGCATTGTCCCATGTTGCCTACCGCTCGGGCGCGCTCGCCGACCTGCCCGGAATCACATCCGCCGTCCGCGCCGCCGGAGCCGAGATGGTCTGGGACCTGTCGCACTCCGTGGGCGCCGTGCCGATCGGCCTGCGCGGCGCCGGCGTCGAGCTCGCCGTGGGCTGCACGTACAAGTACCTCAACGCCGGCCCGGGCGCGCCGGCATTCCTCTACGTCGCTAGGGAGCGCCAGGCCGAGCTGCGCTCGCCCATCTGGGGATGGTTCGGCCAGCGCGAGCAGTTCGCCATGGAGCGCCCCTACGACCCCGAGCCCGGCATCCGCCGCTTCCTCGCCGGCACCCCTCCGATCCTCGACATCGCCGCCGTCGAGGAGGGCGTGCGGCTGACCGTCGAGGCCGGGGTCGCGGCGATCCGCGTGAAGTCCGTGGCCCAGACCGAGCTGATCGTCGCGCTCCACGACGCCGTGCTGGCGCCGCTCGGCTTCAGCCTCGGCTCCCCCCGGGACCCGGCGCTGCGTGGCTCGCACGTCTCGCTGCGCCACCCGGAGGCCTGGCCGATCTGCCGCGCGCTGGTCGAGCGCGCCGGCGTGGTCTGCGACTTCCGCGTCCCCGACTCGATCCGCTTCGGGGTGGCCCCGCTCTACACGCGCTTCGCCGACGTCTGGGACGCGGTCGACCGCGTGCGCGAGCTCGTGGCGCGCGGCGAGCAGCGGCTCATGGACGCGGAGCCGGGGCGCGTGACCTAGCGGCCGTAGCGGTCCTTGGAGAGCACGAGCTGCTCGGGCAGCGCGGTACGGGTCGGCGGCGACGGGTCGGCGATGACCGAGACGGTCTCCGCCACCGAGCGTGTGAGCGTCGCGCGCCGGCCGCCGAGCTCGACGATCACCTGGTCGGAGTCGGTCTCGCTCACCGCCCCCTTCAACCCGGGCTCGACGCCCGACTCCTTGAGGTAGTGCAGCAGGTCCTCCGCCTCGTTCTCGAAGCGCAGGATGGTCACCGTCGCGCCGGCCTCGACGTCGGCGAGGGGCACGCCCTCGATCCGCTCGCCGGCCTGGATCGGGTGGCCGTGCGGACAGGTCTTGGCGTCGCCGATCGCGGCGAGCATGCGCGACTCGAGCACGGGTGACATCGCGTGCTCCAGGCGCTCGGCCTCCTCGTGGACCTCGTCCCAGGGGATGCCGAGCACGTCGGTGAGGAAGCGCTCGATCAGGCGGTGGCGGCGCACGATGCCCTCGGCGTGCCGGCGCCCGGAGTCGGTGAAGTCCAGCGAGCGGTCCGACGCGCGGGTGACGTAACCGTCGCGCTCGAGGCGGCCGATCATCTCGTGGACGGTCGGGGCCGAGAGCTGCATCGCCCGGGCGACGTTGGCGGCCGTCATCGGCAGCCGCGCCTCCTGCAGCCAGAAGATCGTCTGGAGGTACTCCTCCTCGGCGAC
>DASQFQ010000094.1:0-18262 GCA_035633075.1 Solirubrobacteraceae bacterium
GGGTAGCCGAAGAACGGCTCCTGCGAGCAGCCAACGCTGAGGTTCGGCGTCCACTGGTCCAGATCGGCCACGCCCACCGTGACGCTGGCCTGCGCCGAAGCGGCGCCGGCGCCCAGCGCGACCAGGATGAGAAGGGTGGTCAGGGCACGCGTCATCGAGCCGGGCATCGGCACCGCCGGCACCCGGCTTGACCATGGCGGAGAAATGACGACGACTAGGCTTGCCTGGGACATGTCCTACGGCGGGCTGAGCAGGCCGACAACGGCGGCCGGAGCGGACGGAGTTGAAGCGCGATTCGGCCGCGAAGGAGGCGTTGCCGCGCGACCTTGCAGTTTCTCCGCGCGACCTTGGCATTGGCCAGGATCCCGCGACGGCAGAGCAGTCGCATGTCGTCCTGGAGCTTGTCGTCGACGGCGGCCCGAGACCAGCCACGGAGACCGTAGCAGCGGCCCAAGCCGCTCGCCCAATCGGGCCCCTCTGCGGGGCATCAGCCTGTGGCGCGCGCCGGCTCCGGAGCGACGCGGCGGCGCGCCGGGGCCTGGGCGACGACCAGCCCGGCCACGACGAGCGCAGCGCCCGCCACCGCCCGCGCCGTGATCGCCTCGTCGTAGAGCGCCGCACCGAAGGCGAGCGCCCCGAAGGGGATGAGCAGGGCGATGAACGAGACCGCCTGTGCCGAGAGCCGGCGGAGCAGGACCGTGAGGCCCACGAACGCGACCGCCGAGCCGATGACCGCGAGGTAGGCGATCGAGCTGATGGCCCGCGCCGTCCAGGCCGCCTGGCCCCAGTCTTCCGACACGGCGGAGCCCCCGAGCAGCAGCAGGCCGCCGGCGAGCATCGCCCAGCCGTTGAGCACGACGGCGTCGAGCTCGTGGCCGCGACGCTTGATCGCCACGTTACCGGCGGCCGAGCCGAGCGGCGAGAGCACGACGGCGATGGCGCCGCCCAGCGCGGCGTCGCCATCGCCCAGCTCGAGGCTCTCCGCGAAGGCCAGCGCGAGGCCGGCGATCGCGATCACGACGCCCGCGAGGAGCCGCGGCGCCAGCGGCTCGTCGGCGAGCAGCAGCGCCCCGAGCAGCGCGGTGTAGAGCGGCATGATCCCGAACAGGACGGCGGTCAGCCCCGACGGGATGTACTGCTCACCCCAGTACACGAGCCCGTAGGCGGCCGCGAACGGCAGCAGCCCCAGCACGCCCGCGAGGACCATGTCGGTGCGCAGGGGGCGGCGCCGGGCCGCCGCGAAGGCGAGCAGCACCACGCCGGCGGCCGTGAAGCGGACCCCTGCGCCGAGCAGCGCCGGCGAGTCCTCGAGCCCGATCTTGATCGCCACCCAGGTGCTCGACCAGATGAGGACGAGCAGGGCATAGAGGCAGAGGGCGACGCCACGGGTCACCGCTTCGAGGCTAGCGTTCGGGGCCGTGCCCGACTCGAGCCTCGCCATCCTCGCCGCCGAGCTGGTCGCCCCGGCGGCCGGCCTGGCGATCGCCGTCCTCGTCGTCCTCGGGGCGCTGTGGCTGTCGCGCGGCGAGGTCGCGCCGAGCCCCGACGACCCCCACCGCGTCGTCGTGGTGGGCGGGGGGTTCGGCGGCCTGCAGGCGGTCGTCAAGCTCGCGCGCGCGCCCGTCGAGGTGACACTGGTCGACCGGCGCAACTTCCACCTGTTCCAGCCGCTCGTCTACCAGGTGGCGACCGGCGGGCTCTCGCCCGGCGAGATCGCCGCACCGCTGCGGGCGATCTTCAAGCGCCGCCGCCACGTCCGCGTCCTGCTCGGCGAGGTCACGGGCTTCGACCTCGAGGCCCGCACGGTGCGGGTGGAGCCCGTGATCGACGGCGCGCCGGCCATGTCGGTGCCCTACGACTCGCTGATCGTCTCGGGCGGCTCGCACTACTCCTACTTCGGGCACGAGGAGTGGCGCGAGCTCGCGCCCGAGGTCAAGACGCTCGAGAGCGCGCTCGACGTGCGCCAGCGGATCCTGCGCGCCTTCGAGGCCGCCGAGCTCGAGCCCGACCCCGAGCGCCGAGCCGCCTGGCTGACCTTCGCCGTCGTGGGCGCGGGACCCACTGGCGTCGAGATGGCCGGTCAGATCGCCGAGCTCGCCAACGACACGCTGCGCCGCGACTTCCGGGCGATCGACCCGCGCGACGGGCGGATCCTGCTCGTCGAGGCCGGCGAGCGCGTGCTTTCGTCGTTCCCCCCGTCGCTGTCGGCCAGCGCCGCGCGCGCCCTCGAGCAGCTCGGCGTGACACCGCTCGTCGACCGGATGGTCGTCGGCATCGACGGTGATGGGGTGACCCTGTCGGCGCCCGACGACACCACCGAGCGGGTGCCGGCGCGGACGGTCATCTGGGCCGCCGGCGTAGCCGCCTCGAGCCTGGCGGCGAGGCTGGGGGAGGCCACCGGCGCCGAGCTCGACCGCGTGGGCCGGGTGACGGTCGAGCCCGACCTGACGCTGCCGGGCCGGCCCGAGGTGTTCGCCCTCGGCGACATGGTCCGCGTCCGCGACGCCAGCGGCGATCCCGTGCTGTTGCCGGGCGTCGCCCCGGTGGCGATGCAGCAGGGCCGCTACGCGGCGAGCCTCGTCCGCGCCCGGCTGCGCGACCGGCGCACCGGCCCGTTTCGCTACGTCGACAAGGGCAACGTGGCCACCATCGGGCGGGCACGCGCGGTCGCCGACATCAAGGGCCTGCGCCTGAGCGGACCGTTCGCCTGGCTCATGTGGCTGGGCATCCACATCTTCTACCTCATCGGCTTCGAGAACCGGCTGCTGGTGCTGACCCGGTGGGCCTTCGGCTTCGTGACCCGCGGCCGCGGCGCGCGCCTGATCACCGCCCCGGCGCCGCGGCCCGCCGGGCGGCGGGCGTCGCAGGGCGGATAATGCGCAGATGGCCAGCCGTGACGACGAGGATGACTGGGTCGGCACGCCGCCCGAGGGCCGACACGGCCGCGAGCGCGCCGACCCCGCCTTCTGGCAGCGCCAGTGGCAGCCGGCGGCCGCCGCCGCGGTGCTGTTCGTCATGATCCTGATCGTCGTGGCGATCGCGCTGCTGTAGCCGCGCTCGCGGCGCTACAGCCGGCCCGATGCGAGCTGACCCGCTGTCAGCGTCGCGGCTCGACCGTGCAGCAGTCCTCGTCGCAGGTCTCGACCAGCGGGCCGGCGCAGCAGCTCTCGCCCCGCCAGGACAGCCGGCCTTCGCGCACGGCGGCCGCCGCCACCACGAGCGCGGCGACCGGGTCGGCCCACCACCAGGCGAACGCGGCGTTGGCGCCGAGGCCGAGCAGCAGCGCGGCTGACAGCGCGGCGCAGATCATGGTCTGCCGCGCCTCGCTCTTGGCGGCCGAGGAGCCCAGCCGCTCGCCAATGCGGCTCTTGGCGACGGCCAGCGGCGGCATAGTCGCCAGGGTCACCACCGAGAGGGCGATGCCGACCCAGCTGACCTCCGGATGGTGGCCCCCGAGCAGGGTCCGAACGGACTCGACGCCGACGTACAGCGCCAGGACGTAGAACGAGACCGCGATGAGCTGCTGCGAGCGGCGCTCGGCGCGAGGCGAGAACGAGCGGGCGACCAGCCAGAGCACGACGAAGCCCGCGGCGCCCTCGATGACGCTGTCAGCGCCGAATCCCACGAGCGCGATCGACCCCGCGGCGAGGCCGGCGGCGACGGCGACGACGGCCTCGGCGACATGCCAGCCCACGCCCAGCCAGGCCAGCCCACGCGCTCGGCGAACGAGCCGCGCGCGGTTCGGGGGATACGCCGGCGCGGGCGGCAGGACGGGCAGGTTCAGCGGCTGGGTGCTCATAGGCGCACCGGCTGTGAGCCTAGCGTGCGCCGACCCGGCCGCCCGCGACCAGGGCCGCCCTGGCGGCCGGGCGGTCCGCGCTCATCCGAGCGTAGGCGGCGTGCGCTCCGACGGCGGCGAGGAGGGCAGCGGTGCCGCCGAGGGCGAGCCCGGCGCGAGGGCTCCAGACCTCGGCGAGCCAGCCCACCAGCGGGGCGCCGATCGGCGTCGAGCCGATGAAGACGATGGAGTACAGCGACATCACGCGCCCGCGCAGCGCGGGTGCGGCGGCGAGCTGCAGGGAGGAGTTCACCCCGGCGGCGAAGGTCACCGACACCGCGCCGAGCGGCACGAGCGCGGCGATCTGAAGCGGCAGCGAGGGGGCCGCCGCGGCCAGCAGCTCGAAGACGCCGAAGGCGGCCGCCGCCGCGACGAGCAGCCGCGGCGAGACGCGCCCGCGCTCGCCCGCGGCCAGCGCCCCGCCCACCGAGCCGACGGCCATGGCCATCGTCATCAGCGCGTAGGTGGTGGCCGTGCCGTGCCAGGTGTCGGTGGCCAACAGCGGCATGAGCACCTGGAAGTTGAACGACAGCGTGCCCACCAGCACCATCGCTCCGAGCGGGATCCACAGCGCCGGGGTCGCGCGCACATGGGCGAGGGCGAGGCGCAGGTCGCCCTTCGCGCGCTGCGCGGGAGCCGAGGCTTGGAGTGCGCGTGAGTCCATGCCGCGCAGCGCGACGAGCATCGCGCCGAACGACAGGGCGTTGAGCGCGAAGCAGGGTCCGACGCCCAGCAGCGCGATCACTGTCCCCGCCGCCGCGGGGCCGACGATGCGGGCGGTATGGACGACCACCGAGTTCAGCGACACGGCGTTGACCACTCGCTCCGGGCCTACCAGCTCCATCACGAAGCTCTGGCGCGCCGGGTTGTCGATGGCGGTGACGACGCCCCTGGCGAGGACCAGCGTGTAGACCATCCACAGCTCGATGGCGCCGCCCACCGTGAGCCCCCACAGGGCCAGCGCCGGCAGGGCCATCGCCGCCTGGGTGGCCATGAGCAGCCGCCGCTTGGACATCCGGTCGGCAAGCAGGCCGCCCCAGGCGCCGAACAGCAGCACCGGCAGGAACTGCAGCGCGGCGGTGAGCCCGACCGAGACGCCGCTGCCGGTGAGCTGCACGACCAACCACATCTCGGCGACGATCTGCATCCAGTTGCCCGAGATGGAGATCACCTGGCCGGTGAAGTACCGGCGGTAGTTGCGCACCGCGAGCGAGCTGAATGTCCTGCGCAGGCTCGCGCTCACGTGCGATCCTCCTCGAGCAGCCGCTCGAGGATTGCGGCCGCCCGGGCGAGCGTCGCGCGCTCTTCGACGTCGAGCCCGGCGAGCCGCCGGGCGAGATAGGCGTCCTTGCGCAACCGCAGCTCGCGCAGGAGCTCGCGCCCCGCGGCGGTGGCCGTGATCAGCGACGACCGCCCGTCACCGGGGTCCGCGGTGCGCTCGACCAGCCCCGCCACCTCGAGCCGGCCCAGCAGCCGCGTCACCGTGGGGCGCTGGATAGCCTCGCGATCGGCCAGCTCGCTGGGCGTCAGCGGCCCGTGGGCGTCGATGACGGCGAGCGCCGACGACTGCGCCGGGCCCAGCGCGCCGCCGGCCTCCTGGCGCAGCCGGCGCGAGGTGCGGGTGATCGCCAGGCGCAGCCGGACGGCGAGGTCGGAGCGGGAAGTGGTACGCACAGCTAACTAGTTTAGCCGAGCCCGCGGCGCCGACCGCTCCGTTGCGGCAAGATCTGACCATCCCATGACGCGCTCCCCCGGTATCTCGCCGTCAGAGCTGTGCCGCCTCTCGGCGTCCGAGGCCGCCCGCCTGATCGAGCGCCGCGAGCTCGGGAGCGAGGAGCTCGTCGGCGCCTGCCTGGAGCGCATCGCCGCCCGTGAGCCCGAGATCGGGGCCTGGACGCACCTCGCTCCCGAGGCAGCGTTGGCGCGAGCGCGCGAGCTCGACGCCAAGGCGTCCGGCGGGGTACTGCACGGGCTCCCGGTGGGCGTCAAGGACGTCATCGACACCGCCGCGATGCCGACCGCCTACGGCTCGCCCATCTACGACGGCCACCGGCCGGCGCGCGACGCGCCGTGCGTCGTGCGGCTGCAGGCCGCCGGCGCCGTCGTGCTGGGCAAGACGGTGTCCACCGAGCTCGCCACGTGGAATCCCGGCGGGACGGCCAACCCGTTGGACCCGCGCCGGACCCCGGGCGGCTCCTCGAGCGGCTCCGCCGCGGCGGTGGCCGACGGCATGGTGCCGCTTGCCCTCGGAAGCCAGACGGCCGGGTCGACGATCCGCCCGGCCAGCTTCTGCGGCATCGTCGGCCTCAAGCCGACCCACGGGCGGCTCGACGTCTCCGGCGTCAAGCCGCTCAGTGCCCGCCTCGACACTCTCGGCCTGCTCGCACGTACGGTCGCCGACGTCCGGTTGCTGGGCGCCGCGCTCGGTGGCTGGGAGGCGCGCGACGGTGCCATCCCTGAGCGCGCCCCGTCGCTGGCGTTCGTGCGGACGCCGTGGTGGGAGCGCGCCGAGCCCGAAGGCCGTCGCGCGCTCCAGGACGCCGCGCGCCGGCTCGCCGACGCCGGGGCGCGCGTCAGCGACCGCGAGCTTCCGCCGGAGTTCGCCGCGCTGCCCGACGCGCACGACACCGTGATGGCCTTCGACACCGCTCGCAGCCTCGAGCACGAGTACCGCGAGCACGGCAAGCAGCTCAGCGAGACCCTGCGCGCCTACATCGAGCGCGGGATGGAGATCGCGCCCGCGGCCGCGGCGGGCGCGGCCACCCTGGCCCGCGAGTGCCGGGCCCGCTTGGAGGCCATGCTCGCCGAGCACGATGCGCTGCTCACGCCGGCGGTCCTCGGGGAGGCGCCGCAGGGCCTCGGCCACACCGGCGACCCGCTGTTCTGCCGGCCGTGGACGCTGCTCGGCGCACCGGCGATCTCGGTCCCAGGCCCGGTCGGCGCCGCCGGGCTGCCGATCGGCGTCCAGCTCGTCGGCGCACCGGACCGCGACGCCGGGCTGATCGCCGCCGCCGTGTGGGTGCAGGACACCCTGCGCTGATGTGGAGCCGCATCTGTCAAGGGAGGAGCGCCTCGAGTCCGGCATGGCCGGCCTCGTTGATGTGGTGAGAGCCCACTAGGCTGACGACGTGCCTGCTCCGTGCCGACGCGCGCCGACCTGATCGTGTCAGTCAGCTGCCCGCAGATCTTCGAGAAGCCGCTGATCGCGCCGGCGACGCGCAGGGGTGGGCCGCTTCAGGGCGACAGGCCGCAAGCTCTGCGAGGCGGAGCATCACCGTTGGAAGAGAAGGCCCGGTGACGGTAGCCGCTGCGACGGCCGCCCGGCTCTTCGACGCTCTGGATCAGAGCGCGGTTCGCTACTGCCACTTCAAGAGCAACGCCCACGTCACCGCAGGGTTGGAGGGACTGACGGATCTCGATCTGCTCTTCGACGGCCGGGAGGTGGAGCGGACCGAGGAGATCCTGGCTCGCCATGGCTTCAGGCGGCTTCCGGCCCGTCCCTCGCGGCGGTACGCGGGTGTGGAGGACTTCTTCGCACTCGACGAGAACACGGGGCGCCTGCTGCATCTCCACCTGCACTACCGGCTCATCGTCGGAGAGCGCTTCTTCAAGAACTACCGCCTTCCGTGGGAACAGGAGTTCCTCGACGCGCGGATCGTCGATGAGTCGACGGGTATCTTCGTGGCAGATCCCGCGCTCGAGTGGTTGCTCCTCGTGTGCCGGTCGGCACTCAAGCTCAGGTGGCGTGATCGAGTTCGTGCGCGGGTCACGCCCCATCGCGGTGAGCACGGAGACATGCTCAGTGAGCACTCCTGGCTGGCAGGGCGGGTCGAGGCCGCGACCCCGACAGAGCATGCGAGTCGACTGCTGGGCGCTCGAGCGGGTGAGCTCGTCGGGCTCGCGCTCGCCGACAACCTCCATCTTCGTCGGCTCGCGGACCTGCGCCGCGAGCTGCTCGGGAATCCGAGGATCTTCCGTGCCTACCGGCCGATCCCCGCACTCGGGATCCGATGGAGTCGCGAGCTCGCGTGGATCGTCGGAAGCGTCAACCGCCTTTCCCTTAACCGTCCCTTCCCGTACAGGCGCTCCGGTTCGGGCGGCGGGATAGTAATCGCGCTCATCGGCAGCGACGGCGCCGGGAAATCCTCTGTCACTCAGCTGCTCCACTCGTGGCTGGCGGGGAAGGTCGACGTCATCCCGGTTTACTTCGGAAGCGGCCAGGGGCAGTCCTCGATCCTACGCTGGCCGCTGAAGCTCGTCCTCCGGCTCGTGCGCGGCCGTTCCAGCTCCGCGCACCTCGATCCGGAAGCCCGGCGGACGCGGGACATCAGTCTCCCACGGGCGGTGTGGGCTCTCGCCCTTGCTCGCGAGAAGCGGGCGAAGCTTCGCATGGCGATGCGAGCGCGCGAGCGCGGCTTCATCGTCATCTGCGATCGCTACCCGCAGACTCAGGTCGACGGCGTGAACGATGGGCCGCTTCTCTGGCGTTGGCGGGAGTCGGACACACGCCTCAAGCGCGCCGCCGCACGCTGGGAACGCGAGATCTACGAGCTCGCCGCAGACATATCCCCGGATATCGTCGTCCGCCTGGTCGTGACGCCGGAGACCGCCGCGGAACGGCGGCCGACAGATGACCTGAGGGAGCTGACGTTCCGCACTCAGCTCGTCCAGGATCTGCGCTTCGAGAGTGCTCGCTACGGGGTCATCGACGTGGATGCCGACGTCGGCCTCGAATCGGTGATCCTCGAAGTCAAGCGACGTCTCTGGTCCGGGATCTAACGGTGGCGCGGCCTCTCGTCGTCGAGTTCCTCGGCCTGCCCGGAGTCGGGAAATCTCACGCCACCTGGCTCGTTGCCGCGCGCCTCGGTGCGGTGGGCACGCCGGTGCGGTCCGCGGGCCTGAGAGTCAACCACGAGCTCAATGTCTGGCGGCGCGTCCTCTCCAAGTCCGGTGTCTGCGCACGGGAGGCGCTCGGACGACCGCGTCGCGCGCTGCGCGTCGGGCGTGCCGTGTTCCGGACCGGCCAGCGACGGCGGGTGGACGCCGTGCGGCTCTGGTACAACTGGCTCTTCCTCGTCGGGCTTCTGCGCCGCGCTCGCACCCGACCTGTCGTCGAGTTGCTGGACGAGGGGATCTTCCAGCTTCTGTGGTCGATCGGCTTCACCGGCCGCGAGCGCATCATCCGCGACTGCGCGTCCACCCTCCTCGTTGGCCCGGCGGTCGCCGTGCCGATGCCCGATGTTGTCGTGGTCGTGGAAGCGCCGCTGGAAGTCGTCCAGATGCGGCTGGCGTCGAGGGGGTCGCGGGCAGGACGCGTCGACCGGATGATCGACGCCGAGCGTCGCGCCGCCCTCGTTCTCGGCGTGGATCTGCTGGCCGAGGTTCTGTCCGACGACGTGGGACTGGTCGGAGGCGCGTCCGGACCTCTCCTGCGACGCGTTCGCAACGCCAGTTCCGAGGAGCTCGACGCGGACGTCGAAGCACTCGCCGACGAGCTGGCATCCCTCGCGGCGTGATCCGAGATCCGCCTGCCCGCCCAGGATCTACGTCGACGCCGCTCGCGCTTGAGCGCGACTCGCCTGCTCGAGGAGTCGCCGGTAGATTGCGGCGTACGCGTCTGTGACAAGCTCGAGCGTGAAATGCTGGTCGACGTGTGCCCGGCTGTTCGCTCCCATCTGCCTCAGTGCCTCCGGTTCCGCCTCGAGCAGGCTCAAGAGCGCTCGTGTCAGTTCCTGCACGTTCCGTGGAGGAACGAGGATCCCGTTCCAGCCGTCTTGGACGACGTCACGGCAGCCCGGCATGTCGGTGGCGATCAGCGGTAACCCCAGGGCCGCGGCCTCGAGCAGCGCCCGCGGTATCCCTTCCCGGTAGAAGGTCGGAAGGGCGAACACGTCGCTGATCGCGAGGAGCGCCGGGACGTCAGGTCGTGGCCCAAGCCAACGCACGTCCGGGTTGCCTTCCACCTCGCTCCTCGAAACTGCCTGCCAGCCCTCCGAGCCCAGTGGCCCGACGAGCAGGAACGTGCAGTCCGGTCGCTCTCGCCGCACGGCACGCGCGGCAGCGCAGAACTCCGGGACTCCCTTGGTGCGCACCAGACGCGAAACCATCGTCACGACTCCGCCGCTCTCGATCCCGAGCTCGCCGCGCAGAGCTGCGAGCGCATCGGCTGATGGACGCTGGCTCCGCAGGAGTCCGACGTCGATCCCCGAGCCCGGCACCAAAACGGAAGCGTCTGCTCGCGCCAGCCGATGGCGCAGGAAGTACGCCTGGTCGTCGCGGTTCTGGAACACCGTTATGGAGGCGGCGCGCGCCGCCGCCGCCTGCATCAGGTGATCGACCGGACGAAGGAGCAGGGCACGCGGCGAGCGGCTGGAAAACACGTAGCCCATCCCGGTAAGCGTTCTAACGCGCACGGGCACGCCGGCCATTCGTGCCGCAAACGACGCGATGATCGCAGGCTTCGTGTCGAAGGCGTGCACGACCGAAGGCCGGTGCTCCCGGAAGAGCGCGAGGAGTTCTCGAAACGTCCGCCAGTCCGCGAGGGGGGCCCACGCGCGCGAGAGCGAGTACCGGTGGTAGGGGATCTCGTGCTCGATGAACGGCTCGGGCGGTTCGGAACCCACCATCGTCACGTCAAGACCGCGACGGCGAAGCTCGAGGAGATAGGGGGTCCGCAGGCGGATGTCTTCGCTGCCCACGAGCCAGACGTCGTTCCTGCCGTGCATGGACATCACCGATTGGTGGGCGGTCAGCCGGCGCTGTCGTGCCGGCCGACCTCGAGGAGCTGACGTCCTGCTCATCGCTGGGTGACCTGGCCAGCTACCCATCTCCACTGCTCCGCGAGCCCGCCGGCCAGCGGCGTCGACGCTGCCCAGCCAAGGTGCGCCGAGGCTCGCGTGCCGTCGGCCCGCGTGCGACGCACGTCGCCGACGGCGGGGTTGCGGCGCTCGATCCGAAGCGTTCGACCGGAGATGCGCTCCGCGAGCGCGAAGACGTCGGTCATCGCCGCCTCCTCGCCGCCGCCGATGTTGTAGATCGAGCCGGCTTCGCCGCGCTCCATCGCGGCGATCGTGCCGGACACCGCATCGTCCACGTAAGTAAAACTGCGCGACGCGGATCCGTCGCCGTAGAGGGGAAAGGCGCTTCCGGAGGCGAGCGCTTCGAGCATCCTCGTGAACGCCATGTCGGGACGCTGTCGTGGGCCGTAGACCGTGAAGTACCGCAGTCCGACGGCATCGAGGCCGGACGTGCGGGCGTGCGCGTACGCGAGGTGCTCGCAGCACAGCTTCGTGACGCCGTACGGCGAGATCGGCCGAGGCTGCGCGTCCTCCGGCGTCGGATACGCCTCGGCGTCACCGTAGACCGAGGACGAAGACGCATAGGCCACACGCACGCCGTGGCGGGCGGCCGCTTCGAACACGCGTGCAGTGACCAAGACGTTGCGTCGGACGTAGAGTTCGAACCCGGCGCCGAAGCTCGCTCGGACGCCCGGCTGACCCGCGAGATGGAAGACGCGGTCGACGCTTCCGATCGGCAGGTCGACGTCACCCGTCTCGAGATCGAGATCGAGCACGTCGAGGTCTCGAGCGTTCTCGCGCTTGCGATCCGGGTCGTAGTAATCCGTGAACGAATCGACGGCAACGACATCGTCTCCTCGAGAACGGAGCTTCTCCGTCAGGTGAAACCCGATGAAACCGGCGGCGCCGGTGACGAGGCTTCGCATCTGCCGACCTTAGCGCACGTGGGCGAGCACGAAAGTTCATTGGAGTCCCACCCCGAACGCTCGCCTGCGAAGCGCTCGACACCGTACTAAACGGTTGGCTAGGGATTCGTGCAATCGCCTTGACGTCAGTACGCCCCCGTGCGATAACCGCTCAACCGGCAGCGAAGGGATTCGTGCAATCGCCCTGACGTCAGTACACGTCCGTGCGATAACCGCTGAGACCGGCAGCGAAGTGACTGGAGGATGGGGCTCTCGGCCGCTGGCCGGACCCTCCCCGAACGGGTAGTCGTGTTTGGCCGTTTCGGGCGTATCTTCAACAAGTGTGGCGAGAATAGGTGTGACTCTGTGTGGGGTTCGGTGTCCCGGCTGGCGAGGGGCGTGCCCGGGGTCACGGCTTGCGAGTGCGTGGCCCGTACGGTGCGTCGGTGGGACCAGGGAGAGTTCATGTCTGAGTAGGGGAGAGTTCATGTTTGGGGCAACGGTCTTTCGCACAACGAGTTCGAGCCGAGGATGGACGGCGAGGCGGAACCGGCTCCGTGCGCCCCTTTCGGTGCTCATGCTCGCGCTGTGCGCGATCCTCCTGCTGGCAGGAGCGGGCTCGCTTGCCCGCGCTGCCGGCAGCACGCTCTACGTCGACGGCGCGAGCTCGTCCTGTTCGAACAGCGGTTCTGGGACGGTCACACAGCCGTTCTGCACGATCAGCGCCGCTGCCGCGGTCGCCCTCGCGGGGAACACCGTGCTCGTGTCCGCGGGCACGTACAACGAAACGGTCAAACCGCCCCGGTCAGGCACCGCCGGCGCGGAGATCGTCTTCGCCGCGCAACCGGGCGCGACGGTGACTGTGAGGGGCGGGAGTTACGGGTTCTATCTCGCGTCGCGAAGCTACGTGACGATCGACGGGTTCACCGTCACGGCGACGACGTCGGACGGAATCGTGCTGAAGAGCTCCTCGCACATCACGGTCCAGGACAACGACGTCCGCCGCGCTGGGCAGCCGGTGCAGGGACAGACCGCGAAGGGGATCCGCGTCGAGGCATCGACCGACTCTTCGATCCGCCGGAACACCGTCGCCAACAACACGCAGTACGGCATCTACCTCCTCACCGGGAGCACCCGCAACGAGATCTCGAACAACAACATCTTCGGTAATGCGCAGGTCTTCGCCAGGGCGGCGTCGGGAATGCGGGTTCACGGCTCGCCCGGGAACACGATCTCGTCGAACCTCAGCCACGACAACGAAGACTCGGGGATCGAGTTCGTCTCGAACTCGAGCAACAACCTCGTCGTGAACAACGTCACCTATCGGAACGGCGACCACGGGATCGACGACCTACTGTCGCCGGGCCTGCGGGTGATCGCCAACACGGTCTACAAGAACGTCACCGCGGGAATCAACGTCGAGGGCGGTTCGACAGGAGCCACGATCGCGAACAACATCAGTGTCGACAACGGCATCGGTAGCCCGCGAACGCGCGGCAACATCCGTGTCGACTCCAACTCGACGAGCGGGACGACGATGAACCACGACCTCGTCGACCTGACGAGCTCCGGCACCCTGCTGATCTGGAACACCGTCAGCTACACCTCACTCGCGACGTTCCGCTCGGCGACGGGCCAGGAGGTGGCCGGCATCCACGCCGACCCGAAGTGGAGCAGCCCCGTGAACGGCGACTTCCACCTCACGGCCGGCTCCCCAGCGATCGACTCCGCCAACTCGGGCGTGAGCGGGCAGCCGAGCACGGACTTCGAAGGGACGGCGCGCGTCGACGACGCTGCGACGGCGAACACCGGTACCGGGCCGAGAACCTACGACGACCGCGGCGCGTACGAACGCGTTGGTGGCGCTGTGGCCGCGCTCGATCACATCGTCGTGTCTCCGGCGTCGGCGTCGATCGCCTCGGGCGCTACGCAGTCCTACACCGCTGAGGGTTTCGACGCTCAGAACAACTCGCTGGGCGATGTGACGTCGTCGACGACGTTCACGATCGCACCCGACGGCTCCTGCAGCGCCAGCGCTTGCACCGCGACGACCGGCGGGTCTCACACCGTGACCGGCACCAACGCGGGAAAGACCGCGACCGCCGGCCTCAGCGTCGACTTCGTCCGGAATCCGGGCTTCGAGGTCGGCTTGACCGGCTGGAACACCTCGGGCTCCGGGGCGGGCGTCACCGTGACCCGAGTCGTCGACACACTGACGGGGAGCTGGGTGGCAAAGCTCACCAACACGGGAACGACCGCGGCGACGGCCAGTCTGCAGGACTCGCCGAACTGGGTGGCCGCAACCTCGAGCGGCACCTACACCGCGGTGTTCTGGGTGCGAGCCGACACGGCCGGGGCGAAGATCAAGGTCAGGTTCCGGGAATACAGTGGCGGGACGCTGGTCGGCACTGGGTCGCGAGAGGAGACGCTCACGACGGCCTGGCAGAAGGTGACGCTGACCTACGCGGTCACCGCGCCCGGATCGACGCTCGACGCCCAGGCGTACGTCACGAACGCGGCTCCCGGCACGGTCTTCTACGCCGACGACGTGTCGATCCTGCGCGCGGGGTGACCGAAACGCGCGTCGGGGTCGTCTCGTCGAGGCTCAGCATCAGGGGCGCTCGACGCCGTACTGAACGGTTGGCTAGGGATTCGTGCAATCGCCTCGACGTCAGTGCACGCACCGTACAGTGGAGGCGCACAATGAGTACCTCGCCGCGATCAACGAGCGTGGCGTCCTCGCGGGGACGCTTGTCGTGATGACGACGACCGCGTACTTCCATGTACGCCACGTTCGGACGTTGTTCGCGGTTGTACGCCACGTTCGGACGTTGCTCGCGGTCGTCGTGGCCGGGCCTCGGATGGCCAGAGAATGAAGCGACCGGGACAACTCCTCCAAGGCAGATACCGCGACCTGATCAGCAACGTCGCAACCCGCCTCGGGGCACTCGTCGCGCTTGCGCTCGCGACGCTTGCGGTCGCCCGGGGCGGAGGCCCCGCGGCAGTCGGCGTCTACGTGCTCCTTCGGGTCCTCCCGAGCCTCGTCGGAGTGGTGATCTCCTCGGGCTTGCCCGGCGCGGTCACGTACTTCCTCGCCGGCGAGTACCGCGAGGACAGGCGCCTTCCCCTCACGGTCCTCTCCATCGCGTTCGCCGGCGGGATCACGGGAGCTCTGCTGTGGGCTGCGGCCTCGCCGATAATCGGCGGCGCGCTCTTCCCCGGCCTCCCGCTCGCGCTCGTGGCCGTGTCGGCGGTTCTCGTTCTCACCCGGGTGCTCGTGGCGACGGCGAAGTCCTGCTCGCAGGGAAGCGACGACCTGCCCGGCGCGAACCGCGTGATCTTCACGGAGGAGTTCATGTTCCTGCCGATGTACGGCATCGTCGTAAGTGCGGGCGTCAACGACTTCCAGGCCGTCGTCGCGGGGCTCGTCCTCGCCGACCTGGCGACGCTGTCGCTCGCGTGGAGTCGTCTTGCGCGACGGGGCTTCTTCCGCGACGCTGCTCGACCGTCGACGCAGCTGGCTCGCGCGATCGCCTCCTACGGTCTCAGGGCACAGACGGGAGGCGTCATCTCTCTGATGAACCTCAGGCTCGACTTCATCCTCCTCAACCTGCTGACGGGCCCCGCGGTACTCGGCGTGTACGCGGTCGCGTCGAAGTTCGCCGAGCTCGTGAAGATCCCGGGCATGTCGGTGACCTACGTCCTGTATCCGAGGTTCGCGAAGGACGGCCGCGCAAAGGCGACGCGGAGGGCGCGAAGCCTCCTGGTCAGGGCGGGGCTCATCACAGCGGCGACCGTCGGCCCGCTCTGGCTCGCGGCGCCCTTCGTGATCCCGGCCGTGTACGGGTCGGAGTTCCAAGGGGCCGTGCTCCCGGCACAGATCATCCTTCTGGGGCTCGTCCTGTACGGCGTGGGGGCGGTGATCACCGCGTTTCTGTACGGCGTCGGTCGCCCCGGTATGAACTCGTTGGCGCTCGGGGCCGGGCTCGTCGTGACGGTCGTCCTGGACTTCCTCCTCATCCCGCCCTTCCACGCGAACGGCGCCGCGGTCGCGTCGGCGGTCGCGTATACCGTCAGCACGGTCATGCTGCTGTGGATGTTGCTGCGGGAGAGCCACCCGACCCCTGCCATCAACGCGGCTGTCGGCTCGTCGGAGGTGGGCGCGGCCTGAGCTCCCGCCCGGCGGCGATTCAACGCCCCGGTGCCGAACAGCGAGGCGCCGACCGACGGTCGGCGAGTGCCCGAAGAGTCCGCATCGCCTGCCGAATCTCAGGGCGCTTGAAGTACCTGTACTTGAGGTGGGCGTTGGAAGCGCTGTAGTCGTACTTCGCCGACCACATCAGGAAAGCGCAGGTATAGGGATGCCTGATCAGGGGTGTCCCGTACCGGACGACCTCGGCGGGCGACATCGCCCAGCGCGAGGAGTACTTGTCGGGGCCCGGTAGGCGGCTGGAGCCATTACCGCCCGTCAGGAGGTTCAGGCCGACGACGAGGCCCAGGGCTTGCCGCTTCGCGGCCGCGACCTCTGCGGCCACGTGAGCGGCGGGGTTGCCCATCTTCGCGGAGTACTGGTCCCACGCGGCGTCCAGGAAACTCCAGTCGTAGGGCGTTCCGCTCCCACCGTACTCGCGAGTGGTGAGCGACGTTGGCCTGGCCCGCACCGCGGTTCGCAGAGTGGGCCAGAACTGCTTGCTGTACCCCGCCATCTCGTCCAGCTCGCGGTTGCTGACCGCCGTGCCGCCCCAGTTCGAATAGTCGAGGTCGTCGATCAGCATCTGGGCGACGATGGTTCCGTCGCGGAGGAACGCGCTGAAGTCGACCTTGCGGAACGCGTCGAGACGCGCCTTCCACATCCCCATGTTGAACGTGCCGTCGGGGTTCTGGTAGTCGCTCTTGGAGCCTGCCGCCATGCTGACGACGACGCGCATCCGGGCGGCTCGCACTGTCCTCAACCGCTTCAGCATGTCCGCCGGGGTCACCGTGATCTCGCCTCCTGAGAACGTGCCTCCCCATGCTTCCCGGTAGTTGCCCCAGGCGCCGAACGGCAGCCTCCGAGCGGTCGAGGAGGTGCGACCAGCGGTCGAGCAGCGTTTCGTGCTCCCGACCAGAGTGGTGTTCGCCGACCGGCGGCCGGTCGCCGCGACCACGTCGACTCCCAGGCGGTATGTCCTACCGCAGGCGAGGCCCGTCACGGCATGCGCGGTCCTCTTGGTGACCGCGATGCGTCCGCCGTTGACGTACACGCCGTACTCGGCTGCCGCCGTCGCTGCGGCCGGCGCCCTCCAGGCGACGGTGATCACGTGGGGAGCCGTGCCCGTCACGCGCACCTCGGGCGGTTGCTTCGGCGTCCGCGCGTTCGGGGTCCCTGTGCAGGCGAGCGTCGTCGCAGCGATCGAGATGGATCCCGTCAGGGCGATCACGATCGCCATCGCGGTACGAGGCTGGGCCGACCGGGTTCGGGCTTGCTCGGGCGCCGGAGGGGGCGGGGATCGGGTGTGTGGGGGCAGCGCCATTGACTGGTCGAACTCCTCGTCCGATGAGGTCCCCTCTTCCTATCGCCTTTCGAGGAACTCGGTGCCTCCGCGGTAGCTGTCAAGGAATTGTCCCGCAGAATCCGGATGATCTCCCTTGACGTTGGTCTAGGTAGGAGGACGCCGTTGGGTCGGCGCCTCCCTGAAGGCGGCGGCCGAAGCCAACTCTTCGGCCTGCCCCGCGACAACCAGGCCCAGGTGCCGACCGAACCTGCCGCTCCGAATGGTCTAGAGCCCGCACCAGCGACGCGAGATCTCGACCAGGCCGTCCACGCTCGCCTCGAGCAGGCCGACGGAGCACGACTCGTCGGTGCGGTGCGCCTGGTCGGCGTCGCCGGGGCCGCAGACGATCGTCGGGGGCGTCCCGTAGGCGGGAGCCAGCGCCGCGGCGTCCGTGAAGTAGGCCAGCCCGCGGGGCGCGGGCGCCTCGCCGAGCAGCGGCTCCATCACGGCGAAGACCTCCTGCACCCAGGCGTCCCGGGGATCTGTGTCGATCGGGTCGAGGGTCACGCGCTCCGCGAGCTCGACCTCGTCGCCCAGCACGCCGCCGAGCGCGCGCAGCACCTCGTCCCCGCCGAGGCCCGGCACCGTGCGCACGTCTATCCCCGCCGTGGCCCGGTCGGGCACCGAGTTGATGTTGATGCCGCCAGAGATGGTGCCCACGCTGACGGTGGGCGCGCCCAGCAGGTCGTGGGGCGGAGCGTCGAGCTCGAAGCCCTCGAGCCGGCCGAGCGCGCGCGCGAGCTTGTAGATCGCGTTCTCGCCCAGGTGGGGCATGGAGCCGTGGGCCGTGCGACCGCGCGCCACCGCGTCGGCCCAGACGACGCCCTTGTGGGCGACGCACGGGTAGTTCGAGGTGGGCTCGGCCACGAGCAGCGCGTCGGCGCGGCCGAGCGCCCCGTCGGCGAGCGCGAGCGCGAGCGCGCCCTCGCAGCCGGTCTCCTCGCCCGCGCACAGCACGAGCTCGAGCCCCGCGTCGCCGCGTCCAAGCGCGGCCACCTGCTCGGCGGCGACCACGATCGCGGCCACCCCGCCCTTCATGTCGCTGGACCCGCGGCCGTAGAGGCGATCGCCGTCGAGCTCGCCCGCAAGGGGGCCGCGCTCCCACTCCGCCCGGCCGAGCGGCACGGTGTCGAGATGCCCGGTGAGGCACAGCGACGGCGCGTCGCCCCGAGCGGCGGTGCGCGCCAC
>DASQFQ010000095.1:0-21809 GCA_035633075.1 Solirubrobacteraceae bacterium
TGGCCCCACCGCCATCCGGCGTGCACGGCGCCCGTCGGGCGTGGACTCGATGATCACGCGGCAGGGGCGGTCGGTCAGCACGATCTCGAGCGTCTTGCCGAACAGCGCCGGCGAGCCGAGGCCGCGCTTGAGCCCGGCGGGGGTCTCGTAGACGAAGCGCGTCGGCATGCCGCGGCTGCGGCGCGGCGGCTTCACCGGTGGCGCTGCGCCCACAGGCGGCCTCCTCCCGCAGCGATGAACAGGACCCCGATGAGCAGGCCGAAGGCCAGCGGGCCGCCGCCCCGAGTGAGCGTCACCACGATCATCGCCACCCCGATGAGGATCATCAGCGTGGACAGCACGGCGGTGGCGGCCATCATGGCCCCACCGCCATCCGGCGTGCACGGCGCCCGTCGGGCGTGGACTCGATGATCACGCGGCAGGGGCGGTCGGTCAGCACGATCTCGAGCGTCTTGCCGAACAGCGACGCGCCGTCGATGCGGCGCGGGAGCGGCATCACCACGGCGGCGGCGCGCATGTCCACCGCCTCCTCGATGATCCGGCGTCCCGCCTGGCCTCCGCGCACCCGCTCCACGTGGCCTGACACGCGGCGGCCGCCCTGGACCTTGGCCTCCTCGATCGAGGTCTGCGCGGCCGCCTCCTGGTCGGGCATCGGGGCGTTGATCTCCATCGCGTTGGGCACGGTGATCGTGACCAGGACGTGGATGCCGCGCCGCTTGCGAACCGCGAGCTTGCTCGCGGTGGCCATCACCTGCTCGTCGTAGGCGCCGTCGGCGAAGTGCACGAGCACGGAGCCGTACTCGGCCTCGTGGTCGACCACCGGCTGCGGGATGGCCACCTTGTGGGTGGTGGCGAGATCGAGCCCCTGCTGGCGGCGGTAGACGATGTAGACGACGATGCCGAGCGCCAGCCAGCCCGTGCCGGCGGCGGCCACCGCGGGATGCAGCAAGGTCACCACGACGAACGCGCTCGCGGTTCCGAGCCCCCCGACGACCGCGAAGAGCGGGAGGTCGTAGCCCCTGACCATCAGGTTGCCGGGGCCGCGATAGGCCCGTTCGTGGTCGCGCTCGGTGGCGCGGAGCCGGAGCACCGCGAGGTGCGCGATCGTGAACGACAGCATCGCGCCGAACGCGTACATGTTGCCCAGGAAGGTGGCCTGCCCCGGCAGCAGCGTGAGGATCGCGACGCCTCCGAAGATGAGGATCCCGATCCACGGCGTGCGGTAGCGCGGGTGTAGGGTGCGCAGCCCGTCCGGCACCTGGCGGTGGATGCCCATCGAGTAGACGAGCCGCGAGACGCCGATGATCCCGGCGTTCGTGGCGATGAACAGGATCGTGGCCGCCAGCAGGCCGACGTAGAGCTCGCCGGCGGCCTGCAGCGGGCCGAGCTCGATCTGCTTGACCACGCCGAGGATCGGATCGCCGGCGAAGCCGCCCTGCTCCGTGGACAGCCCGAGCAGGGTCTCGTACTCGCCGTTCGCGGTGCGATGTACGGGAAGCGCCGAGAGCGCGACGACCGGCAGCGTGAAGTAGATCGCGAAGACGGCGATGCGCACGCGGTTGATCGCCACCGGGATCGTCGTGCGCTCGTCCTTGGCCTCCTCGGCCATGTTCGAGATCGTCTCGATGCCGGTGTAGGCGATCATGCCGATCGGGATCGCCAGGATGAAGTTCTTCCACGTCGGCGCCACGCCGAGGTTGACGTTGTCGATCAGCGTGCTCGGCGAGAGGACGAGCACCACGCCGACGAGCACGAGCAGGAGCTGCGTGAGGAAGTCGACGACCGCCAGCAGGATGTTCAGGTTGGCCGACTCCTTGACGCCGACCACGTTGATGAGGCTGAGCGCAACGATCACCACGGCGCCGGCCACGATGTCGCCGGGCGCGGTGCGCAGCGGCTCCCAGAACAGGCCGCCGATGTAGTGGGGCACGAAGTACGCCGAGATCGCGACTGTGATGACGTAGTTGAGCATCTGGCCCCACGCCGCAAAGAACGACCAGAACTCGTTGAAGGCGCGGCGGGCGAAGCTCGAGGACCCGCCCGCCTCGGGGTACATCGTGGTCGCCTCGGCGTAGGTGGCGGCCGTGCAGAAGAAGAAGATGCCCGTGATGACGAAGACGACGGGGGTCAGGCCGAGCGCGAAGGACGCCACCAGCCCGAGCGCGTAGTAGATCGACGAGCCGACGTTCCCGTACGCCGTCGAGAACAGCGCGTTGGCTCCGAGGACCCGCTCCAGGCCTTCCAGTCGGCGTCTTGCCATGTCTTCGCCGCGATTGTAGGCCGGGTCAGCGCGTGACGCCGAGGGCGTCGGAGGCTCGAAAACGAGGAGGAGCCGGGTTCGCCTGCGGCCACGGCCACGGGACCGTAGGCTTCTGCCATGCCTTCCTACGAATATCTCACCGACGTGATGACCCACGGCCTGCTCGGGCGCAAGGAGGAGGAGCTCGACCGCCGGCAGTTCGAGGAGCGCCTGAACGCGCTCGGCGCCGAGGGCTGGGAGTTCGAGAAGGTCCTCACGCATATGGCGCTGCACGACGAGAAGGACGGCCACCTGCTGATCTTCAAGCGCGAGCTCGCCTGAGACCTCAGCCAGGAAACTCCTGGAGCAGCTCGCCCCTGCTCGGGCGCGATCGAACTGCATCCGGTGGCTGGCGCGCCCGCAGCGCCAGGCCCCGGCCACGCGCTCGTCGGCGAGACCCGGCGCCGGCTGCCCCTTCCCGCCTCCGGAGGAGGACGACGCTAGGCGACCAGCGGGATGATCAGGAGCGCCACGATGTTGGCGACCTTGATCATCGGGTTGATCGCGGGGCCCGCGGTGTCCTTGAAGGGGTCGCCGACCGTGTCGCCGGTGACCGACGCCGCGTGGGCGTCTGAGCCCTTGCCGCCGTGGGCGCCGTCCTCGATGAGCTTCTTCGCGTTGTCCCAGGCGCCGCCGCCCGCGGTCATGAGCACCGCGAAGAACAGCCCGACGACGATCACCCCGATGAGCAGGCCGCCGAGCGCCTTGACCGACAGCAGGCCGATGATCACCGTGAACACGATCGGGATCAGCGACGGGAGGATCATCTCCCGCTGGGCCGTGCGCGTGACGATGTCGACGCACGTCGCGTAGTCGGGCCGATCGGTGCCCTCCATGATCCCCGGCTTCTCGCGGAACTGACGGCGGACCTCCTCGACGACCGCGCCGCCCGCGCGGCCCACCGCCTCCATCGAGAGCGAGGCGAACAGGCAGACCATCAGCCCGCCCACGAGCAGGCCGATGAGCACGTCGGGATCGTTGATGAGGAATTGGATCGGGTCCTTGTCGTCCTTGGCCAGCTCGTCGTTGAGCTCGATCTGGAACGCCGCGAAGAGCACGAGCGCGGCAAGCGCGGCCGAGCCGATCGCATAGCCCTTGGTGACCGCCTTGGTCGTGTTGCCGACCGCGTCCAGCGGGTCGGTGACGTTGCGGACCTCCTCCGGCATCTCGGCCATCTCTGCGATGCCGCCGGCGTTGTCGGTGATCGGCCCGAAGGCGTCGAGCGCGACGATCAGGCCGGTCAGCGAGAGCTGGGCCATGACAGCGACGCCGATCCCGTAGGTGCCGGCGAGCTCGAAGGCGCCGAAGATGCCGAACACGATCACCAGGGCGGGCAGCGCCGTGGCCTGCAGGCCCGACGCGAGCCCCTGGATGATGTTCGTCGCGTGGCCCGTGACCGACGCGGCGGCTGTCTTCTTGACCGGTCCGAAGCGGGTCGAGGTGTAGTAGTCGGTGGTGACGAACAGCAGCGCGGTGACGCCGAGCCCGATCAGCGCGCAGAAGTACAGCTCGGTCGCCGTCGGAGGCTGGCCGCCCGCGTCGCCCAGCGAGAGGTCGTCCATCATCGCGAAGGTGATGGGCAGGAAGGCCACGGCGGCGATGACGCCCGAGAGGACCATGCCCTGATAGAGCGCCCGCTCGACGTTGCCCGTCCGGGACTTCACCGCGAAGGTGCCGATGATCGAGGCGATGATCGAGACGCCGCCGAGCACCAGCGGGTAGAGCGCGACCTGCGTCGCATTCTCGCCCGAGAACGTGAGGATCCCGAGCAGCATCACGGCCACCGCCGTCACCGCGTAGGTCTCGAACAGGTCAGCCGCCATGCCCGCGCAGTCGCCGACGTTGTCGCCCACGTTGTCGGCGATGACCGCCGGGTTGCGCGGATCGTCCTCGGGTATGCCGGCCTCGATCTTGCCGACGATGTCGGCTCCGACGTCGGCGCCCTTGGTGAAGATGCCGCCGCCGAGCCGGGCGAAGACGGAGATCAGCGAGCCGCCGAAGCCGAGGCCCACGAGCGCGTCGATGGCGTCCTTGGGGTCGACGCCGAAGATGAAGGTGAGGGCCCCGTAGTAGCCGGCGACGCCGGTCAGCGCGAGGCCCACGACGAGCAGCCCGGTCACGGCTCCCCCGCGGAAGGCGACGTCGAGCGCCGGGCCGATGCCACTCCGGGCGGCCTCCGCCACGCGCGCGTTGGCGCGCACCGATACGTTCATGCCGATGAAGCCGGCCGCCGCCGAGGCCACGCCGCCGATGAGGAAGCCGATCGCCACCTCGATGTTCTGGAGCGGGATCAGCGCCAGGAAGAGGACGAAGCCGACGATGCCGATGGTCCTGTACTGGCGGCGCAGGTAGGCCGAGGCGCCCTCCTGGATCGCCAGCGACAGGCCGCGCATCGTCTCGTTGCCGGGCGACAGGGCCAGCAGCGCCCGGCTGGTGACGCCGCCGTAGACGACCGCCGCGCCGGCGCAGACCAGCGCGAAGATCACCCCATGGTCGGTCAGGAAGTTGGACAAGGGAACCTCTCTGGATCAGGCTGCCGAGGGCCGGAGCGGCCCTCGGGCTCCATGAACGAAGGAAGCGGCAGCCATGAGGCCGCCGCGAAGCGCGGGGCGAGTCTACCGCGCAGTCCCGCGAGAACGCCCCCTCACTGCTCGGGGGTCACAGAAGACCGCTCGCTCGGTTAGGTCGCGGCGCGCCCTCACTGCCCTGGGACCCAGAGCCTGCCCGTGCGCTGAGCGGGCCCGGGGCCCTCGGGCTCGGCGGGGCCGCCGGGCGCCGGTGGCTGCTGAGGCTCGGCCGCCTGGGCACCGGTGCGCTGGGCGTAGTGCATCTGCAGGCGCGCCAGGGCGTCACGGATCGGCCCGACCTGCTCGTCATGACGTGCCTCGATCAGCGGCAGCAGCGCACGGGTGCCCTCGATCGCCTGGTGGACCTGCGCGAGGTCCTGCTCGGGGGCGGGCGTTCCCGCCGCGGCCCCGAGGCCGGCCTTGCGCGCGCCGAGGTTGAGCAGGGTGACGATCGTCTGCAACAGCACGTCGTCGACGGAGATCCGCTGCATCTCGGCCTCGATGGCGCGCAGCTCCTCCTCGGTGTACTCGGGCTCCTGGGTGCTCATGTGACCGTCTCCTGTTGGTACGTGGCCTGTGTCTCGGTGACGCACTCCGCGTACACCTCGGCGGGCGACGCGCCGGCGTCGATCGCGCGCCGCTGGCGCTGCGCGCCGTTGAGCTCGGGCAGCGCGGCGTCGAACCCGGTCCAGGCGCGCAGCCGGTCGAGCGTCTCCGCCGCCGGGAACTCCTCCACACGGGGAGCCTCCAGGTCGAGCAGGCGGCCGTCGAGCCCATGGCGCAGCGCGCGCCACATGTTCTCCTCGATGAGGCGGCCGGGCAGGTCGGGCGGCGCCTGGCCGGCGTCGACCTCGCGCGCAGCCTGTGCGACGCACGCGACGATCAGGGCGGCGAGGCCGTCGGACTCCGGCGCCGTCATCTGGGCGTCGCAGACGCGTACCTCGACGGTGCCGAAATCATGGTGCGGACGCACCGACCACCACAGCTGGGTGAACTCGACGATCGAGTTCGTGCGCACGAGGAGGTTCACGTAGTCGGCCCATGCATCCCACGAGCCGAACGATTCGGGAACGCCGCAGCGCGGGAAGGACTTGGTGAAGATCTGCGTGCGCGCGGAGTGCAGCCCCGAGTCGCGGCCGTCGAGGTAGGGCGAGTTGGCGGACACGGCGAGCAGGAGCGGCAGCACCGGGCGCAGGCGGTCGCACACCCGCACCGCGCGGCCGGCTCCCCGCACCCCCACGTGGACGTGCAACGAGAACGTGTTGTTGCGCCAGGCGACGTACTTCAGGCCCTCCTCAACGCGGCGGTAGTGCGGGGTGTCGATGATGTGCTGCTCGCGATAGTCAGACAGCGGGTGGGTGCCCGTAGCGCCGAGCGCGACGCCCTCGGCCGCAGCGAGCGCGAACAGGCGCCGTCGGCACTCCTGCTGGCGGCGGCGAGCGTCCTCGACGTCCGAGCCGGCCCCCGAACGGATCTCGATCTCCGAGGAGATCAGCTCGCCCGCGATCGACTCCGCGAGCACCGGGTCGGAGGCCGCGGCGCCGCGCAGGCGATCGAACGCGGGGACGAGCTCGTGGGTCTCGGGGTCCAGGAGGGCGAGCTCCTCCTCGATGCCGACCGTGAGGTCGGCCGAGGACTCGAAGGTGTCGCGCGCTGCGGCGACGTCGATCATGGCGGCTGGGACCCGGGCTTCAGATGGTTGAGTCCGCGGCCGCGGTGCCCGGATGGGCGTGGCCCGTGGATGCAGGGCGGTGCACGCAGAAGGGGGACAGCGGCAGAGCCACGGACCCCTTCGGCGGGTGCAGATCCTGCGCCGCGGGACGCGACCAGACGGGTGCGGGGGTCGTGGACTCAACCATCTATCTAGGTCAGGTAGAAGTAGAGCGCGTAGAGCAGGTCGACGGCTGGGCTCGACGTGTGGACGGTGACCTCGGGCGGGACCTGCAGGAGCGCCTCGGAGTAGTTGAAGATGATCTTCACGCCGGCGTCCACGAGAGCGTCGGCGAGCTCTTGGGCGGCCTGCGTCGGCACGGCGAGGACGCCGACGACGATGTCCTCCTCCTCCACCACCTGCCTGAGGTCCTCCGGATGGCGGACGGCGGCCGGGCCGACCTGCTCGCCGAGCTTGGCGGGGTCGGGGTCGAAGATCGCCACGACGCGGAACCCGTGGTCGGCGAAGATGTCGGAGGAGGCGATCGCATGCCCGAGGTGCCCGGCGCCGAACAGCGCGATGTTGTGCTGCCCGGAGGTCCGCAGGATCTTGCGGATCTGCGAGACCAGCGAGTCGACGTTGTAGCCCACGCCGCGCTTGCCGAACTTGCCGAAGCCCGAGAGGTCGCGGCGGATCTGCGTCGAGTTGACGTGCGTGTACTCCGAGAGCTCCTGGGAGGAGATCGTCTCCTTGCCCATCTTGCGCGCCTGGGTCAACACCTGCAGGTAGCGCGACAGGCGGGCGGCGACACCGAGCGAGAGCCGGTCGGCCAGTGGCCCGCCCGCCCCGTCGCCCTGCGTCCCACCGGACCGAGTCGCGACGTCGCCGAAGCTCATCTGCGGCCTCACTCTAGACGTTCGGATCCGAGCCGCGCGGCCAGCGCCGCCTCGTCCACGAAGTACTCGAACAGCTCCTGCCCGTCGAGCTCGACGACCGGGATCCGCTCCAGGTAGGCCCGATGCAGGGCGCCGTCCGCGGTGATGTCGCGCTCGTGCAGCTCGAAGGGATTGCGGTCGCGCACTCGCTGAAGTGCCGCGCGCGCGTCGTCGCACAGGTGACAGCCCGGCGCGGAGTAGAGCGTTACCGTCCTCACCGCGACGCCGCCCGGCCACCGGTCGCGTAGGCGTCCAGGTCGAGGTACTCGGGGAACGGCAGCGGCTCCACCCAGCGCGCGGCCGACGCGATCATCGCCGCGTTGTCGGTGCACAGCTCGTGTGCGGGCACCTTCACGTCGACGCCGAGCCCCGCGGCGCGCTCGCGCAACCGGGCGTTGGCCGCCACGCCGCCCCCGATCGCGAAGGCCAGGCCCGGCTCGGCCGCCAGCGCGCGCTCCACACGCACCATCAGCGCCTCGACGATCGCGTGCTCGTAGGCGGCGGCGAGGTCGGCGGCCCGGCGTCGTGCCTCGGCCTCCCCGAGGTCGCGGACCTTGTAGAGCAGCGCCGTCTTGAGCCCCGCGAAGGAGAAGTCCAGCCCCGTCACGCCCGCGGCAGTCGGGAACGCGAAGGCACCCGGGTCGCCCCGCTCGGCCAGGCGCGAGAGGGCGGCTCCCCCCGGATAGCCGAGGCCCAGCAGCCGCGCGCCCTTGTCGAAGGCCTCGCCGGCGGCGTCGTCGAGCGTGCGGCCGAGGACGCCGTAGCTCCCGTGATCGGTCACCCGCGCCAGCAGCGTGTGGCCGCCCGAGGCCAGCAAGCACAGGAACGGGGGCTCGATGGCGCCGGGCTCCAGGTAGTTGGCGGCGACGTGGCCCTGCAGGTGGTCGACGGGCGCGAGTGGGAGCCTGCGGGCGGCGGCCAGCGCCTTGGCGGTGGCGACGCCCACCAGCAGCGCCCCCACGAGGCCCGGGCCCTGGGTGACGGCGACGAGCTCGACGTCCTCGAGCGTGGCACCGGCGCGCGCGAGAGCGTCGTCGGCGACGGCGTTGATCAGCTCGAGGTGGTGGCGCGAGGCGATCTCGGGCACAACGCCGCCGTAGCGGTCGTGGACCCCCTGTGAGGAGATCACGTTGGAGCGGACCTCGCCTGCGGCCGAGACGACCGCCGCGCAGGTGTCGTCGCAGCTCGTCTCGAGCGCGAGGATCGTCACACCGACGACATGCCGGCGGCCCGCGTGCTCTGAGGGACGTCCTCGACCGTCCCCTGCAGGGTCGCCGGGGTACGCCACATGACGAGCGCGTCCTCGCCGTTGTCCTGGTAGTAGCGCCGGCGGATGCCAGCGGCGCGAAACCCGAAGCGGTCGTAGAGCTGGATGGCGCCCTCGTTGGAGCGGCGGACCTCGAGGGTGAGCTCCGCGGCCGGGTCGTCGATGCGCTCGATCAGCGAGGCCAGCAGCGTGGTGGCGATCCCTCGCCGCCGCCGGTCGGGGTCCACGGAGATGTTCATGAGGTGCCAGATCGTGTCGTAGCGCGAGCAGATGGCGTAGCCGATCAGCCGCTCGCCGTCCAGCGCGGCCAGGCAGACGCCCGCCGGCTTGGAGAGCTCGAGCACGAACATGGCCAGCGACCACGGCGTCGGGAACGCGCGACGCTCGATGGCCACGACCTGCGGGAGGTCGGCGTAGGTGAGCCTGCGAATCTGGAGGCTGGAGAACGGTGAGGTCATCGGCGGGGAACGGCGTCGGGCTCGCGCAGGTAGTCCGGGAGCAGCGCATCGCGGTCCGTGAGCCTTCCCGTCGCGCCAAGCCGGCACACGTTGACGGCGCGGATGCGATGCACGGCCTCGCCGTCCAGAGGGACGGTCGCCCCGGCCCCTTCGAGCTGTGCCCGGAAGCGTACCGCCCCGTCCCCCACCGCCAGCGGGGCCGGGGACAGCGTCCGCACGCACCCGGCGAGGTCGGCGGGTGCGAGCGCGGCCGGTGCCAGCAGCGCCTCGCCGAGCGCATCGGGGCCCGCGGCCCGCCAGGCGGCGGCGAAGGCCTGGCCGCGGCGAGCGTCCAGCGCGGCGAGCACGGGGGCCGATGCCACCGCGCCCAACGCGAGCGCGTCCAGGCTGCCCACCGCCACCAGCGGGACGCCGCGGGCCTGGGCGATCCCGCGCGCAGTCGCGATCCCGATCCGCAGCCCCGTGAAGCCGCCCGGGCCTACGCCGACGGCGATCCGCGCGATGTCGGACCAGCCGAGACCGGCATCCTCGAGCGCCTGCTCGACGAGCGCGAGCAGGCGGCCGCCGTGCGCCGGGCGCTCGCCCGGCCGCGGGTCGTCGCGGCACTCGAAGGCCTGGCCGTCGGCGCGCAGCACCCCGGCGACGGTCGCGGACGTCGCGGTGTCCAGGCCGAGCACGTGCATGGCCGTCAGCCCTCCACCTCCAGGCGCCTGCGATCCCCGCCGGCGTGGGCGAGCGCCACCCGGCGCGCCACGGGACGCTCACCGAGCAGCGCACCGAGCGCGGCCCGCTCGGGCCACTCGACGAAAGTGATCGTGTCCGGCCCGAAGTACGGGTCCAGCAGGCCCGGGTCCTCGTCGTCGAGGCCGGCGAGGCGGAAGAGGTCGAGATGCGCGATGCGCGCGCCGGGCGCGTCGTAGAGGTGGCCGACGACGAAGGTGGGGCTCGTCACCGCATCGCGCACGCCGAGCGCGCGCACCGCCCCGCGCACGAAGGTGGTCTTCCCCGCCCCGAGCTCCCCGGAGACCAGGACGACGTCGCCGGGGACGAGCCCGGCCGCCAGGGCGGCACCCGCGCGCTCGGTCTCCTGCGCGGACCCCGTGTCGCTAGCCCCGCCGCCGGCCATGGACTTGCAGCCGGCGCAGCCCGGCTCCGGAGGCGAGCAGGAAGACGCCCGCGACGACCGCGAGCGGAGGGTCGGCGCCCGTGCGCGGGAGCCGCGCGGACGTGGGCGCGGCGGCGGGGGCGGGCGCCGCGGTGGGCGGGGCCGGCTGTGCGGTCCCCGAGCCCAGGCTCGGCGCCGGGGCCGGCGTGCTCGTGGGTGCCGGCTGCTCGCCCGCGAAGGGGTCCTCGTACTGCTCGTCGCCCGCGCTCTGCGCCACCGCGGCGGCAGGGAGCAAGGCGAGCATGACGGCCGCCACGGCCGCCGGTCGGCGCCAGCCCGGCATGCGGGCAAGGGTAGAGCAGCGGCTCGTCCGCTAGCGTGATTCGCCATGCCCCCGCCCCGCCTCGACGAGGCCGCCCCCGTCGAGGCGCCCGTGGCGACCGTCCCCGAGGCCCCGGCGGGCACGCCCCCGAGCGCCCGCCCGGATCCCGAGACCACCAAGGCCGTCGGCCTCGCGGCGGCCACGATGGCCGCGAACCTCGTCGCGGTCGTGTTCACGGTCATCTTCACGCGGCTGCTGGGAGCCGGCGGCTACGGCTCGCTGGCCGCGCTGCTGAACCTCAGCGTGATCCTCTTCGTGCCCGGCGCGGCGCTGCAGGTGGCGGCGGCTCGCGAGGGCACCGTCGGGCGGCTCGGGCGCGGCGGCGAGCTGGCCGGCACGCTGTCGCGCTGGAGCCGTCACATCCTGATCGCCCTGGGCGCAGTGGCCGTGTGCTCCTGCCTGGCGCGCCAGCCGCTGGCGGCGGTGCTCAACGTCGAGCAGGAGTGGGGAGCGGCCGCTGTGCCCATCACCGCCGTGCTGTGGCTGCTGTTGAGCCTGCAGCGAGGACTGCTCCAGGCGGCGCGCAGCTACAGGGCGGTCGGCCTGAGCATCGCCTTCGAGGCGCTGGGACGCCTCGCCGTGAGCCTCGCCTTCGTCTGGGCCGGCCTGGGCGTGACCGGCGCCTACCTGGGCACGCTCGCCTCCCTCGGGCTGACCGCACTGGCCCTCGAGCTGCTCCTGCGCCGGCGCCTCGGGCCGCCCGAGCCCGGGGCCCGCCAGCACCCCCTGCGTGCGCTGGCCCGCGACGCCGCACTGCCGATCGCCGCCCTGACGGTCGTGGCGGCGCTGCAGAACGTGGACGTGATCATGGCCAAGCACGCGCTGAACGAGCACGCGGCGGGGGTCTACGCCGCCGCGACGGTGGCCGCCAAGGCGGTGGTGTGGATCGCGGTCGGGCTCGGCTTCTGGGTCCTGCCCGAGGCGACCCGGCGCGCCGCGGCGGGCGCCGACCCCCGGGGGGTGCTGGGGAGGGGTCTCGGCCTGATCGCGGCGATCTCGCTGGTCGCCCTCGCCGTCTTCGCCACCGTGCCCGCCCTGCTCCTGCGCACCGCCTTCGGCGCGGAGTACGAGGCGGGCGAAGCGGTCCTGCTCACGCTCGGCGCGGCCTACGCGCTGCTCGCGGCCGGCTACCTCGGCGTACAGTTCCTGCTCGGCCTGCGACGCCGCTGGTTCGCGGCCGCGCTCGCGGTCGTCGCCGTCACCGAGCCGGCGCTGCTGGCCGGCGCCCACGACCTCTCGAGCTTCGCCAGCACCGTCCTTGGCGTGCAGGCGGTCGGGGCCGTCCTCGTGCTGGCGCTCGCCGCCGCGACGCGTGCCTCGCCGTCCACCCGTCCCGGCACGCCGTGACCGCGCTTTTCGCGCGTGCCCTCCTGCTCTGCGGATCACTCGCCTGCGCCGCGTGGCTCGCCGGCGAGCTCGGCCCGGTCCGTGACGAGCTCGCCGCGCTCGAGCTGACGCGCCCGGCGGGCAGGCGCGCTTCCGCTGCGGACCTCGACCGCGCGAACCGGCTGCTGGCGCAGGCCGCAGCGTCGACCCGCTCCCGCGAGCCCGACCTGCGCCGTGCCGAGCTCCTGGTGTTCGCCCGGCGCGATGCGCCGGCGGTGCGCGTGCTGGTCGGCATCGTTCGCGCGGAGCCGGCCAACGCCGAGGCGTGGGGCGCGCTGGCGCGCGCGGCCGCGGGCAGCGACCCGGCGCTGGCGGCACGCGCCCGCGCGCGCTTCAGGGCGCTGAGCCCGAGCGTGCCCACGGCGCGCTGAGCGTGCACAGCAGCCCGGCCAGGACGAGGGCGACCAGCGTCAGGGCCGGCATCTCCCAGTCCCAGTCGATGCCGGTGTGCAGCGCCCACAGCACGAGCCCCGCGGCCGGGCCTGCGGCCGCCGCCGGGGCGGTGCGCCAGGCGGCCCGCGCCGCCCCGGCGAGCCCGGCCGCGAACAGGCCGAGCAACGCCAGCCCCACGAGCCCCAGCTCGGCGGCGGTCTCCAGGTAGAGCGAGTGCGCGTCGCGGGCGGGATCGGCGATCTTGCGTTCGCGGCGCCAGTGCACGCGAAAGGCGCCCGAGCCCGCCCCGCGGAGCGGATGCTGGGCGAACATGTCCAGCGCGACGCGCCAGTAGGCGTACCGGTTGGACTCGGCAGAGGCCAGGCGCGCGGGCGTAGCGCCCGCCGGGGTGGCGGAAGACACGCCGCGTCCGGTCACCGCCAGCGCCATGGCCACGAGCAGGACGACCGAGGCGCCGGCCAGGACGCCCAGGCTGGGGCGCCGGAACCGTCCGGCGGGCACGACCCGCGCGGCGTGCAGGGCGGCACCTCCCATCAGCACGGCCAGCAGGCCGAGCATCACGAGCCCCTGGGTCTCGCGATGCCCGTCGGAACCGGCGAGCGCACGGACGCCGTCGAGCTCGATCCCGACGGCGCCGGCGAGCGCTCCACACACCACCGCCCGGCCCACCGCCCAGAGCTGCGCCCGCTCCGGCGCCAGTAGGCAGAGGACCCCCAGGCCCGCGCCCAGGGCGGCCAGCGCGCCGCGGGAGAACGAGAGCGTGACCGCCAGCCCCAGCGGAACGGCGCCCGCAGCGGCGGTGATTCGAACGCCGTGCGGGCGCGACTCGTCGCCCGCCAGCCTGGCGCACAGCAGGACGCCCAGCGCGGCCAGGGCCCCCGAGGCATTCCAGTAGGTGAGCGGCTGCTCGAGCCGCCCGAGCGCGGTCCGGCTCGGGGTCTGGTCGACGAGGCCGGGCAGTAGCCGGGCCGCGAGCGCGTAGCCGGTCACGACCGCGGCGCCCAGCGCCAGGCTCGGCTCCACGGCCCGTGGCGCGGCGCCGAGCAGCAGGACGGCCGCGAGCAGCCCCGCCGCGTAGAGGGCGACGCGCTGCGCGTCCGCGATCGCCTGGCCGGGGAGCGGCGCCCAGCTCGCCGACAGCCACACCCACCCGGCGAGGGCCGCCAGCGCACCGACCGCCGGCCAGGTCCACGCCGCCCGTGGCAGGGGTGCGACGAGTGCGCCCAGCCCTACGAGCGCGCACGCCGCGAGCCCGGCCCACAGCCTGGGCTCGTCGAAGTAGCCGCCCGACCAGAAGGCGAGCGCCGTTGGACCGGCGAGCACCGCCGCGGCGCCGGCCAAGCACAGCGACCGCCTCGCACGCCGCGCGCTCACCGCAGCACCTCCCAGACCGTCGCGCAGCCGAAGCGCCGGGGCCGACCCGCCACACCGCGCACCAATGCGCCGATGTCGGCCCGACCATGGCAGTCCGAAAGCAGGAAGCGCGCTCGCGACCCGCGCACGAGGGCCTCGGCCTCGGTGCGACTTGCCCGGCCCGCGAACAGCCGCTCGGCGCGACGCAGCCTGGCGTCGTAGTCGGGGGTCCACGAACCGGTGCCGACCCACGTCTCGCGCTGTGTGTAGGCCGGCACGAGCAGGCCGGTGTAGACGGGCGCCAGGACCCCGCCCGCGGCCGGCGCGCGGCCGAGCCAGCGCAGCGCCGCGTGCTCGCCGTCGGTGAGGAAGTAGGGCTGGCGGCCGAGGTTGACCGCCTGGCGCAGGGCATCGACGCGGTAGACCGTCCCGGGCACGATCAGCACGGCGAGCGCGGCGAGCACGGCCCAGGACCGCCAGCGCGCGCCGACCCCGAGGAAGGCAAGCGTCACCAGCGGCAGCGTCATGCCCTGGAACGCGTGCGCCGGGAAGGTGCCGAACGGCTGCAGGTACACGACGAGCGCCGCCACCGGCCAGAGCCGCAGCGCGAGCTGCCCGAAGTCCTCGGCGCCTCCCCGCAGCCCGCTGAGGGCGGGCAGAACCAGCGGCGCGAGGCCCACGACCGTCACCCACGCGGGCCAGGTCCCGAAGTCATTGGCCAGCCGCGCCTGCTCCCACGACGGATCGGCCTTCGAGAGCACCAGGTAGTACGCCAGCGGGGCGACGGCGGCCGCGGCCACCAGCGCCGTGGCGGCGCCGGGGCGCTCCCCGCGCCGTCGCCACAGCACGGCCTGCGCGCCGAGCACGACGAGCAGGTAGGTCGCCCCCTGCCACGGCTGCAGCCACGCGATGAGAAGCCCGGCCGCGGCCGCCCACGCATGACGCCGGCGCTCGTAGGCGATCAGGCCCAGCGGCATCAGGCCGACGGCGATCGCCGTGAACGGATAGCCCCAGAGGTAGTTGCCGCTGGTCAGCTCACCCGAGAGGAAGTCGAAGTCGATCTTCAGGCTCGGGCCGCCCAGCCCGGTCTGACCGACGAGCGCGGCCAGGGGCGAGGCGAAGAACAGCGCGAGGCACACCGCAGCCGTGCGGCGCCGGCCCGGGGCGAGGAAGCGCGCGCACCAGGTGATCGCCCCCGCCCACAGGGCGAGGACGGCGACCGGCTTCCAGACGAGATAGCCGGCGATCGTCCCCACGCCCAGCGCGTGCAGTGCCCCCGACAGGGCCAGGCCGGGATGCAGGAACGTCCGGGGCCCGGGAGCCAGGTCGTAGAGGTTCTCGATCAGGAGCTGGTCGCCGGCCTGGCGCAGCCCGTTGAGGTACTGCATCTGGTCGACGACCAGCAGCCCATCGCCGCCGGAGACGTAGCCGCCCTTCGTCCACACCCGCAGCAGCAGGCCGCCCAGGGGAGCGAAGGCCAGCACCTGCAGCGCCAGCAGCAGCGCCCGCACGTCAGGGGGACGGGTCGGGCGCCTCGACGGCGGCGCCCTGCCCGGCCCGCGCGGCCTCACGCGTTACGTGCCGTCGCGCCCGCACGAGGTCGGCCACCACCGGCGCGAGCGCGCGCGCCATGGAGAGCCGCGAGCCCGGCCGGTCGCTCCAGACTACGCCGAGCTCCTCGACCCGGAACCCGAGCGCGCGGGCCATGGCGAGCGTCTCGGCGTCGAACGCCCAGCCGTCCACCCGCGTGCGCGCATAGGCGGCCTCGGCGGCCGGCGCCCGCCACAGCTTGAAGCCGCAGAACAGGTCGCGGGTCGGCTCGCGCAGCACGAGCCGGCAGAGGTCCACGAAGCTGCGGCCGACGATCCGCCGTCCCAGCGGCTGGCGCCTGCCGATGTCGGCGCCGGGGGCCAGCCGCGAACCCACGACCACGTCGGCGCCGTCGTGCAGGGCCGCGAGCAGCCGAGGTAATGAGGCGAAGCTGGCGGCGCAGTCGGCGTCGCAGTGGAGGCGCAGCTCCCCACCGGCGGCGAGCATCCCCCGGCGGACCGAGAAGCCCTTGCCGCGGTTGACGTCGTTGCCCAGGAGCCTGACGCGTGGGTCGGAGAGGCACGGGGCGAGCCGCTCCGGCGTGCCGTCCGTGCTGGCGTTGTCGACCACGAGCAGCTCCCACTCGCGGCCCGTGGCCCGCAGGTGCCCGGTCACGGCCTGCACCGCAGCCGCGATGCCGGCCGCCTCGTTGTACACGGGCATGACGACCGAGAGCCAGGGGCGCGGCACGGCGGGCAGTGTACGGCCCTCGCCGGGTCCTCCCCGCGGCGCCGGTAAGCTCGCTCGCCCGATGGCCTCCCCGACCAGGTGCGGCATCTGCTCCGGCCCGCTGGCCCTCCGACACCCCGGCCGCGAGGCAGCGCCGGACGCCGCCGCCTTCGCGCCCAGCTGCCATGCGACCGGCGGCCATGGCGACCTCTACGACTGCACGCGCTGCGGGACCGTCCAACAGCCGGGGCTGCCCGCCGGGCCCGCGCTGCGTGACCTCTATCGCGACATGCGCGACGACGCCTACCTCGACGAGGAGGCCGGCCGCCGCGCCACCGCCCGCCGCCTGCTCGACGCCGTCGAGCGCCACGCGCCGCGGGGGCGCCTGCTCGAGGTGGGCTGCGGCCACGGCCTTCTCCTCGACGAGGCCCGCTCCCGCGGCTGGCAGGTCACCGGCCTGGAGATCGCCACCGCGTCGCGCGAGCATGCACGCGACCGGCTCGGGCTCGACGTCCGCGCGGCCACGCTGGAGGACCTCGAGCCGGTCGCCGACGGCGGCCTGCAGGCGATCGTGCTCGCCGACGTGCTCGAGCACCTCGACGACCCGGTGGGCGCGCTGGAGCTGTGCGCGCGGCTGCTCGCCTCGGGCGGCGTGGCCTGCCTCGTCACCCCCGACCCCGGCTCGCGCACGGCCCGCCTGGCGGGCGCGCGATGGTGGGCCTACCTGCCCTCGCACACCTACCTCGTCCCGCGAGCGACCCTGCGCGGCCTCCTGCGCGAGCACGGCCTGGACACGCTGGAGGAGACCGGTCTGCGCCGGACCTTCAGCCTCGGGTACTGGGTCGCCGGCCTGGGCGAGCGCTCGGGGCGGGTCGGCCGCGCCGTCGCCGCGCTGCGGCGCCTGCCCGTGGCCCGGCGCCCGGTGACCCTGTCGCTGGGTGACGAGCGCATCGTCGTCGCCCGCCGCGGCGCCGCGGTCCGCGCCACCGGCCGCGCGTGGGATCGCGGAGCGGCCGCCGCTTCGGCCCGCCCCTGAGCCACGCCGCGTGATTCCGCGCTCGGACGTCCGCCGCGTCGCGACGAGCACCATGTTCGGCCTGGCCGGACGCGGCGGCGTGCTGCTGCTCGGGCTGGTCTCCGTGGCCGTCACCACCCGCTACCTGGGGCCCGACGGCTACGGCCGCTTCTCGCTGGCCCTGTCCTTCGTGCAGCTCTTCGCGGTGCTCGCCGACGCGGGCCTGACCACGATCGTGGTGCGCGAGCTCGCACAGCGACCCGAGCGGGCAGCCGAGGTGCTCGGCTCCGCGCTCGCGCTGCGCTGTGGCCTGGCGGTGGGCGCCTCGGCAGTCGCCGCGCTGGCCGCCGTCGTGATGCCCTATCCGCCCGACGTGCGGATCGCCGTGCTGATCGCCGCGGTCCCGCTGACCCTCGGGCTGCTCAACAGCGCATTCGTCGCCGTCCTGCAGTCCGACCTGCGCGCGGGACGCGCAGCGGTCGGTGACGTCCTGGGCCGCGCGGCCTCCCTGGCCGCGGTGGCGGTGGTGGCGGCGCTGGACCTGGGGTTCTACGCGGTCGTGGCGTGCGCGGGCGTCGGCGCCGGGGTCACGCTGGCCGTCACCTCGCTGCTCGTGCGCCCTCTGCTTCCGGACCGCCCGCGGCCAGACCGGTCGACCGCGAGCTCGCTGCTGCGCGCCGCACTGCCGCTGGGCGCCGCGCTCGCGCTCAACGAGGCCTACTTCCGCGCCGACGCGCTGATCATCTCGGTCTCGCGACCGTTCGAGGAGCTGGGCGTCTACGCGCTGGCCTGGCGGGTGGGCGAGTTGACGGCCACCTTCCCGGCCGTCTTCCTCGTCTCCGTGTTCCCCGTGCTCGCCCGCTACGTCGCCACGGCGGACCCACGCACGCGCGACGCGCTGCGGGCGGCGGGCGACGTCTTCGTGCTCGCCGGCGTGGCGGTCGCGGCCGGCGGGGCGGCGGTGGCCGGGGAGCTCACCCGGACACTGGGGGGCGGGGGCTTCGCGGGCGCGGCGGCGCCCCTGCGGATCCTGCTCGCGGCGGCCGCCGTCGGGTTCGTCAACGGGCTCTACGGCCACGCGCTGATCGCGCGCGACCGCCAGCTCGCCGCCCTGTGGCTGAACGTGTTCGCGCTCGGACTCAACGTCGCGCTCAACGTCGCGCTGATCCCGCCCCTGGGCATCCTCGCCGCCGCATGGACGGCGCTGGGCTGCGAGGCGGTCATACTGCTCGGGTCGTCCTGGCTGATGCGGCGCCACCTCGATTACGTCCCCTCCTTCGCGGCGCTGGCCAGGGCGCTTCCCGCGGCGGCCCTGATGATCGCCGCAGTGTGGCCGCTGCGCGAGCAGCCGCTGTGGCTCTCGGTTCCCCTGGGCGCCGCGGTCTACGCCGTCGCGGTCGCGCTGCTCGGCGGGATCGACCGCGACCGGCTGCGCGAGCTGCGATGACGCGGGTCCTGGTCATCTCCGCCGAGCCCGTCGGCGAGCGGATGGCGGGCCCGGCGATCCGCGCCTACGAGCTCGCCCGCGCGCTGGCCCCGCACTGCCGCGTCACCCTCGCCGCCCCCGCGCCCAGCGAGGTCGGCGACGGCCGGCTCGAGCTGCTGCGGGCGGGCCTCGCCGACTACGACGCGCTGCTCGAAGGCGCGCGCAGCCACGACGTCGTCGTCGCCCAGCTCCTCCCGCCGCGCCTGCTCAGCCGCGTGTGGCGCCTACCCGCCCGCCTCGCCGTCGACCTCTACAACCCCACGGTCGTCGAGGTCATCGAGGCCACGCGCGACAACCCGCCCGCCTCTCGCGCGCGCCTGCGCCGTGTCGTCACCCGCGCCGCAACCGCCCACCTCGCGGCCGCCGACCTCGTGGTATGCGCGAGCGAGCGCCAGCGCGACCTCTGGCTCGGCGGCCTCGCCCTGCGCGAGCTGCTCGAGCCCGACGCCCTGCAGCGGCTCGCCGTCGTGCCCTTCGGCGTCCCCGACAGCCCGCCCCGGCCGGCGCTCCGGCCGGCGATCAAGGGAACCCTCCCGGGCATCGCGGCCCACGATCGTGTGCTCCTGTGGGGCGGCGGCATCTGGGACTGGCTCGACGCCCCCACCGCCATCATCGCGACCGCCCGGCTGCCCGACGACGTCCACCTGGTCTTCCAGGGCCTCAGGCGCCCGGCGATCGACCAGCGCGACGAGCACCGGGCGGCCCCCCGCGCCATCGCACTCGCCCGCGAGCTGCGCCTCGAGGGCACCCGCGTGCACTTCCATCACGACTGGGTCCCCTACGAGGAGCGGGGAGGCTGGCTGCTCGAGGCCGACATCGGCGTCAGTGCCCACCCGGCCCACCTCGAGACCCGCTTCGCGTTCCGCGCCCGCATCGTCGACTACCTGTGGGCCGGCCTCCCGGTCGTCACCACCGAAGGCGACGTCCTCGGCGACGCCGTGCGGTCCCAGAGCCTCGGCCGAGCGGTCCCCGCTCAAGACCCCGGCGCCTTCGCCCAAGCCTGCAGCGAGCTGCTCGCCGACGCCACCACCGAGCGCCGCAACGCCAAGCGGGCTGCCGAGGAGATGCGGTGGGAGACGGTCGTGCAGCCCCTCCTCGAGTTCTGTCTGAATGGCACCAAGCGCCCCGTGACCCCAGAGCGCCGGCGAACGGTGACCACCGCGACGCTTCGGCAATACGCCCCGATCGCCGCCGAGACGCTCGGCACCGACGGCCTGACCAGCCTCACGCGCAAGCTCGCGACGAACGCGAACAGAGCGTTGAGGAAGCGATGAGGACCCCCGGCCGATCGCGTGGGCCCGTCGGCACCCGCGGCACGGGGAAATCGCGACCGCCAGGCGAAGCCGGTGGCGAGCCCGAGGAGAGAGACGGGAGAGGCCGGAGGTTGCCGCCCGGCGGGGATGACGGGTGGGCCCATGCGCGACACGCGCTCGACCCCGTGGAACTGGGGGCGCTGACAGCGCTCATAGGGCTCTCGGTGATCGTGCTGGCCGCCCTCCTGACAAAAGGCCGACCCCTTTCCGGAGCCGACGGCCTGCTCGCCTCCGACCAGCTCCAGTACTTCGCCTGGATCCGCGAATCCGCCCACCACCTGCTGACCGGCAACCGCTTCGACCTCGCCCCCGGCCCCCGCTCCTTCCTGCACCCCGGGTTCGCCGTCTCGGGGGGCCTGCATGCCCTCGGCCTGTCGGTCTCGCTGAGCTACCTCGCCTGGAAGCCTGTGGCGGTCGCGCTCACCTTCTACGGCGCCCGGCGCTACGTGCGGAGACTGCTCGGCGCCCGCGGCGCCCGCCACGCCGCCCTGGTCCTCGTGCTGTTCGCGGTGATGCCCGCCGCGTGGATCGTCGCCTGGACGAACTGGGGCGGCAACCCGCGCCAGTTCACGTTCGACTTCGTCACCGGCGAGATGTGGTCCGGCCAGTACCTGTGGGGCTACCTGATGACCGCCATGGCGGTCTTCCTCATGCCGCTGGTGCTCCTCGGCCTGGAGCGCGGCAGGGTCGCCCCCGCCGCCGCGGGCGCCTTCCTCGTCTGCTGGCTGCAGCCGTGGCAGGGCGCGACCCTCGCGCTCGTCGTCCTCGGGGTCGCGCTGTGGCGCGGGCGCGTGCCGGCCGGGCACCTCGGCGTGGCGCTCGCCACCGTCCCGCCGGCCCTCTACTACCTGCTCCTCGGCCGGTTCGATCCAGCGTGGGAGCTCGCCTCGAAGTCCAACGCTGCGGGGGCCATGCCCGAGTGGAGCTGGCCGTGGTGGGCGGTCGCGCTGACGCTCGCCCCGCTCGCCGTTCCCGCGGCGCTCGCGTACCGGCTGCCCGCGCCCGGCTGGCAGGAGAAGGCCGTGCGGGTGTGGCCCCTCGCCGCGCTCGTGGTCTACCTGCTGCCTTTCGGGACCTTCCCCTACCACGCCTTCCAGGGGCTCGTGATCCCGCTCTCGATCCTCGCGGTACAGGGCGCGCTGACGGTGTGGCGGCGCCCGCCGCCGCTGGCCGTAGCCGGCCTGCTCTTCCTCATGACGGTCCCCGGCATCGCTCACAAGCTCGAGGTCTCGGTCCACTCGATCCGCAGCGCCGGCAACCCGTTCTGGATCTTCGACGACGAGGTGCGCGCCCTGCGCTTCATCGAGCGCGACCCCCGCCCGGGTGGGGTCCTCGGCCCGGTCTACGCCGGCTACATGCTCCCGTACGCCACGGGCCGCGAGACGTGGATCGGCGCCCTGAGCTGGACGCCGCACTGGCGCGCGCGCCAGCGCAGGGCCGACGGCCTGGTGGACGGCAGGTTGCGCGGGCGCGAGGCCCGGGACTTCGTCCTCCTCACCCGCGCGCGCTACGTGTTCGTCGACTGCCGGCCCGGGCTGCGCGACCTCGAGCCCGAGCTGGGTCCGATCCTGGCCGAGGTCCGCCGCTTCGGCTGCGCGAGCGTCTACGTCCTCCGCGACCGGCCCGACATGGCGAGGGCGGCGGGGCTGCCCGACGAATGACCACGACCCGGATCGTGAGACCCGGGTCGTGTGAGATCGGAGCTAGGCGGCCTCGCGCAGGGCGAGCAGCTCGGGGCGCTGGCTCAGACGGCGCAGCGCGCGCTCCTCGATCTGGCGCGCGCGCTCGGTCGAGACGCCCAGCATGCGGCCGGCCTGCGAGAGCGTCTGGGGCTCCTGGTCGCCGGCGCCGAAGCGCATCTCGATGACGTCGCGCTCCTGCTCGGGGAGCTTGGCAATGGCCTCGAGGAGGGTCTCCGAGGCGATCTGCTCGTGGACCTC
>DASQFQ010000096.1:0-15421 GCA_035633075.1 Solirubrobacteraceae bacterium
GCCGTCGACGAGGACGCCGCCGACCGCGCGCTCACCGGCAAGCCGCAACTCGACCTCAGCACCAACGGCGCCGGCGCCGACGGCGCCGCGGCGGAGACCGACGGCACGCCCGCCGCCGACAAGCCGCGGCAGCGCCCGACCCGCTCCTCGCTGCAGGGCGAGCGCGCTCCCGGCGCCGCCGGCGGGGTGCGCCGCGTCGTGATCGACTCTCAGGCCTCACGCCGCCAGGGCGGCCCCGGTGGCGGACCGCCCGGCCCCCAGCGCCGCCCGCCGCGCCGCGGCGGTCGCCGTCGCCGCGGCGCCTACGTCGAGCCGGTGCCCCAGGACAAGGAGTCGCTGAAGGCCGACGTCATCCGGGTCAACTCCGGTTCGACGGTCAAGGACGTCGCGGAGTACCTCGGCGTCGCGATCCCCGAGGTCATCAAGAAGCTCATGCAGCTCGGCGAGATGGCGA
This sequence comes from Solirubrobacteraceae bacterium, assembly GCA_035633075.1. GTDB lineage: Bacteria > Actinomycetota > Thermoleophilia > Solirubrobacterales > Solirubrobacteraceae > DASQFQ01. Next base: position 455 of record DASQFQ010000096.1, read on the forward strand.
CGCTGACCCAGACCCTCTCCGACGACGCCATCCAGGTGCTCGCCGACGAGTTCGACAAGCAGATCGAGATCGTCCACGCCGCCGACGACGTCGACACCGAGCCCGAGTTCGAGGACGACGAGGAGGATCTCGTTGGACGCCCGCCGGTGGTCACGATCATGGGCCATGTCGACCACGGCAAGACCTCGTTGCTCGACGCCATCCGCGAGACCGAGGTGGTGGCGGGCGAGGCGGGCGGCATCACCCAGCACATCGGCGCCTACCAGGTCCACCACGGCGACAAGGTCATCACGTTCCTCGACACACCCGGTCACGAGGCGTTCACCGCGATGCGCGCCCGCGGCGCCCAGGTGACCGACATCGCCGTCATCGTGGTCGCCGCCGATGACGGCGTCATGCCCCAGACCCGCGAGGCCATCGACCACGCCAAGGCCGCCGAGGTCCCCATCCTCGTCGCCGTCAACAAGATCGACAAGGAGGGCGCCCAGCCCGACCGCGTGCGCACCGAGATGACCAACCTGGGCCTGCAGCCCGAGGAGTGGGGCGGCGAGACGATGTTCGTCGACGTGTCGGCCAAGACGCGGCAGAACCTGGACGAGCTGCTCGAGTCGATCGTCCTGCTCGCGGAGGTCGAGGAGCTCAAGGCCAACCCCGACACCGAGGCGTCCGGCGTCGTGGTCGAGTCGAGGCTCGACCCGGGTCGCGGCGCGGTCGTGACCATCCTCGTCCAGCGCGGGACGCTCGAGGTCGGCGATGCCGTCACGGCGGGCGCCCACTGGGGCCGGGTGCGGGCCATGCACGACTTCAAGGGCGACAAGGTCAAGCGCGCCGGTCCCGGCGAGCCGGTCGAGATCCTCGGCTTCGACTCGGTCCCGGAGGCGGGCGAGTACGTGCGCGTCGTCGAGAACGACCGTAAGGCCCGCCAGCTCGCGGGAGAGAAGGCCAACCGCCTCAAGACCGAGGCGCTCGCCCGGCGCGGCGGCAAGAAGTTCTCGCTCGAGGACATCTTCGACCGCGAGCGCGGCGCCCTCGTCGTCAAGGAGCTCAACCTCGTGCTCAAGGCCGACGTGTCGGGTTCGCTGGAGGCCTTCCAGGACGAGATCGCCAAGCTGCCCCAGCAGGAGGTCGCGGTAAGCGTGGTGCACTCCGGCGTCGGCGGCATCACCGAGTCCGACGTCAACCTCGCCGCCGCGTCCGACGCGATCATCCTCGGCTTCAACGTCCGCCCGGTCGGCGATGCGCGTCAGCTCGCCGAGCGCGAGGGCGTCGAGATCCGCGGCTACGCGGTGATCTACCGCGCGATCGACGAGCTGCGGGACGCCATGCAGGGCATGCTCGCCCCCGAGGAGGTCGAGGAGACGACCGGCACGGTGGACGTACGCGCGATCTTCCGCGCCTCCAAGGTCGGCGTCATCGCCGGCTGCTACGTCACCGACGGCAAGATCACGCGCGGCGCGAAGTGCCGCCTGGTGCGCGACGGGACAGTCGTCTACGACGGCGAGGTCGCGTCGCTGCGCCGCTTCAACGACGACGTGCGCGAGGTCGCGTCCGGCTTCGAGTGCGGCGTCGTGCTCAGGGACTACATGGACGTCAAGGAGGGCGACCAGATCGAGGTCTACGAGACCAGGCAGGTCGAGCGCACGCTGTCCTAGTGGCCCGCTCGGCGAGTCCGCACGACCGCGCGTTCGTCATCTTCCTGCGGGTCCACCTCTTCTTCCCGGAGTCCGGATCCTTGAAGGCCAAGCGGGCTGAGCTCAACCGTGTCAAGGCGCATCTGCGCGCTCGCCACGGCGCCTCGGTGGCCGAGGTCGGCCATCAGGACACCTGGCAGCGCTCGACGCTCGCGGTCGCGCTGTGCGGCGGCTCGGCCGGCCGCTGCGCCGACGCCGCCGACGCGGTCGGCCGCTACCTCGACGCGCACTTCCCGCAGGGGGCCAGGGTGGAGCGACGGCTGGCCTCCTGGTCTGACCTGGAGTCAGTAGGATGACCCGAGGTCGCATGCGCCGCGTAGACGAGGCCGTTCGGGAGGTCCTGTCCGGCGTGATCACCCAGGAGCTCAAGGATCCCCGCATCGGTTTCGTCACCGTGACCGCCGTCGAGACATCAGCCGATCTTCGCCAGGCACGCGTCTTCGTGTCGGTGCTCGGCGACGAGGCACAGCGACGCCTCTCGCTCGACGGTCTGCGCTCGGCGCACGGCTACCTGCAGCGGCGGGTTGCGGGCGAGTTGACCCTCAAGCACACCCCGACGCTCGACTTCCTCTACGACGACTCCGTCGATCGCAGCCTGCGCATCCAGTCGCTGCTCGAGGAGGAGCGCGAGCGGTGAGCGGCCCCAACGGAAGCCGGTCCTCGCGCCAGCTCGTCATCGACGAGATCCGGCGCGCGGAGCATTTTGCGCTCGTCACCCACGAGAACCCCGACGGCGACGCCCTCGGGTCGCTGGTGGCCATGCAGCGCGTGCTCACCGCGCTGGGCAAGGACGCGGTGTCGTGGATGTCGGCGGGGGAGTTCCCGCTGCCCTATGAGTACCGCTTCCTCGAGCTCGAGGGGCTGGTGACCGAGTTGCCCGGAGACGTCGCCGAGCGCACGATCGTGTTCCTCGACTGCGGCAACATCGACCGCAGCCCGTCGGAGATCCTGCGCGGCGAGAGCCGCCACATCCTCAACCTCGACCACCATCACGACAACACGGACTTCGGCACGGTCAACCTCGTCGTGCCCGAGGCCTCCTGCACCGCGGAGATCATCTGGGACCTGATGGGCGAGCTCGGCGTCCAGGCCACGCTGCCGATCGCGGAGGCGCTCTACGTCGGCCTCGTGACCGACACGGGCAAGTTCATGTACGAGAACACCGGCGCCCGCGCCCACGAGATGGCCGCCGACCTGATCGCGGCCGGCGTGGACGTCCACGCGATCTACCGCCGCCTCTACGAGGGCGTGCCTCAGGGCAAGCTCGAGCTGCTCGCGCGCGGGCTCACGAGCGTGCAGCGCTTCGATGGCGGCCTGCTCACGCTCACTCACCTCACGCGCGACGACTACGCCGCGACGGGCGCGGACGAGAGCTACTCCGAGGGCGTGGTGGACCACCTGCGCTCGCTGGAGGGCACCGCCGTGGCCGGCCTCGTGCGTGACCTGCTCGGCGACGACGGGCAGCGCGGTCCCGGCCGGCGCAAGGTCTCGCTGCGCGCCACCGACGACCGCGTCGACGTGTCGCGGCTCGCCCGCGCCCAGGGCGGCGGAGGGCACCGGCGGGCCGCCGGCTTCACGACCACGCTCGAGTTCCCGCAGCTCGTCGAGTTCCTGCGCGCCGGCGTGGCTGAGCAGCTCTGACCGACGGCGTCATCCTCGTCGACAAGGAGGCCGGCGTCACGTCGCACGATGTGGTGGCCCGCATCCGGCATCGCTACGGCCGCGGCATGAAGGTCGGGCACTCCGGCACGCTTGACCCCTTCGCCACCGGCCTGCTGCTCCTCCTGGTGGGACGGGCGACGCGGGTGCAGCGCTTCCTGATGGCGCTGCCCAAGCGCTACGAGACCGTGGCCCGCCTGGGCTGGACGTCGACCACGGGCGACTGCGACGGTGAGATAGCCCCGGGCCGGATGCCCCCGCAGCCGCTGGTGCTCCCGACCGGCGCATTGCGCCAGCGGCCGCCGGCGTACTCGGCGATCAAGGTCTCGGGACGCCGCGCGTACGCCCGCGCCCGTGCCGGCGAGCCGGTGGAGCTGCCCCTGCGGGAGGTCGACGTGCAGCGCTTCGAGCTGCTCTGGCGCGAGGGCGACCGGGCCGGCCTGGCCATCGAGTGCTCGGCGGGCACCTACGTTCGCTCGCTGGTCGCCGACCTGGGCGACGCCTACTGCCTTGAGCTGCGCCGGACGGCGATCGGCCCCTTCGACGTCGCCGCCGCCGACCCCGAGCGGGTGCTCCCGCTCGGCGACGCGCTGGAGTTCCTGCCGCAGGTCCGGCTGGAGGGTGACGACGCCCGGCGGGCCTCCCACGGGGTGGCGGTCGCCGGGGAGGCCGCGGGGACCGTGCGGCTCGTAGACGAGGCCGGCCTGATCGCCCTCGCCGAACCACGGCCGGACGGCCTGCTCAAGCCCACCGTAGGCTTCCGCCCCTGAATGGACGTCACCTGGCTCCCCGACGCGCGTCCGCGCCCGCGCCACGTCGCTGTCGGCGAGTTCGACGGAGTCCATCTCGGCCACCGCGAGGTGATCTGCGGCGCCGACACCGCACTGACCTTCGAGCCGCACCCGCGCGCGGTCGTCGCGCCCGACGCCACGCCGAAGCTGCTGACGCCGCTGGACGTCAAGGCAGACCTGATCGCGGGCCTCGGCGTCGGCGAGCTCGTCGTCATCCGCTTCGACCGCGCCTTCGCCGCCCGCAGCGCGCAGGAGTTCGTCGACAGCATCCTGGTCGAGCAGCTCGGCGCGCGCACCGTGTCGGTGGGAGAGAACTTCCGCTTCGGCCACAAGGCCACCGGAGACGTCGAGCTGCTCCGCCGTCAGAGCGCTTTCGAGACCCGGGTCGCCCGCCTGGTCGAGGTCGACGGCGAGATCGTCTCCTCCACCCACATCCGCGGCCTGGTCGTCGCCGGCGACGTCGAGAAGGCGAGCCGGTTCCTCGGCTCCCCGTTTCAGCTCCGCGGGCGGGTCGTGCCCGGCGACCGGCGCGGGCGCGAGCTCGGATACCCGACGGCCAACCTCGTGCCCGACAACGCGCTCGTCTACCCGGGCAACGGAGTCTACGCGTGCCGCGCCGCCGTGGAACTCGACGGGGAGTGGCGCTGGTGGCCCGCGGCCACGAGCATCGGCGTGCGCCCCACCTTCGTGACTGGGCGCGGTGTCCTGATCGAGGCCCACCTGATCGGGTTCGACGGCGACCTCTACGGCTCCGAGCTGCGCCTCGCCTTCCTCGCCCGGTTGCGCGGAGAACGCCGGTTCGACAGCGCGGACGCACTCGTGGAGCAGATGCACCACGATGTGGAGTGTGCCCGGGCACTGAACGCTTAGCGTCATGGACCGTCACTCCGGGTAGGACCTGCTCACCGTGAACGTCGTCGTTGCTCATCCGTCGCCCGACGTCCGGCGTGAGCTCTCCGCTCCGCTCGAGCAGTTCGGCTTCGGCGTGATCGAGGCCGCAGATCCCGAGACCGCGTTGGCGACATGCCGCGAGACGCGGCCCGAGGTGGCGCTCATCCACGCCGACGTCGCCCTGGACTGGAGCGGCGTTGCGCTCCTCGACGAGCTCAAGGGCGACCCGGAGGCCTTCGCCACCGCGGTGGTCCTGATCGCCGGCCAAGGCGTCACGATGCAGACCGCCCAGGAGGAGCTGCGCCGCGGCGCGCAGGACCTCCTGCTCGAGCCGGTCATGCCGGTCGAGCTGCTCGCGCGGGTACGCTCGGCGGCGCGGACCAAGATCCTCCAGGAGGAGCTGGTCGGGCAGTCCCGGCGGCTGGAGACGATGCTGCACGAGGATCCGCTGACCGGACTGTTCAACCGCCGCTACGTGCTCACGCGGCTGGGGGGCTTGATCAGTGGGGCGCGCCGCCACGGCCGCCCCCTGTCGGTCGCCATGGTGGACATCGACCACCTCAAGCGCGTCAACGACGCGCACGGCCATGATGCGGGGGATGCCGCGCTGGTCGGGGTGGCGATCGCGCTGCGCGACCGGCTGCGCGCCGAGGACCAGCTCGGGCGCCTGGGCGGCGAGGAGTTCCTCGCGCTGCTGCCAGATGTCGACGAGAGCGCGGCCGCCACGGTGTCGGAGAAGGCCCGGGCCAAGGTCGAGGCCCTGCACATCCAGATCGACGAGCTCGAGCTGTCGATGACGGTCAGCGTCGGATGGGCGACCTGGGACGGCGAGGAGGACGCTGACGGGTTGGTCAGACGCACCGAGAAAGCGCTCTACGAGGCCAAGGATGCGGGGCGCAACACCGTGCGGGGAGGTCAATCCGCCTCTGCTAGCCTGCGCCGTCGCACATGACCCTGACCGCAGAGGACAAGCGCGAGGTCACCGAGCGCTTCGGCAAGGACGGGCACGACACCGGCGCCACCGAGGTGCAGATCGCGCTGTTCACCCGGCGCATCAACGACCTCACCGAGCACCTGCGCGAGCACAAGCACGACCACCACTCCCGCCGTGGCTTGTTGATGCTGGTCGGGCGCCGCCGGCGCTTTCTCAACTACCTGCAGAAGAAGGACATCGACCGCTATCGGTCGCTGATCCGCGAGCTCGGCCTGCGCCGCTAGGGGCTCGGTCATGGCGGTCATCGAGGCCGGGCGCCCGGCGCCCGAGTTCTCGCTCGCGCGTCACGGAGGCCCGCCATTCACCCGCGCCGACCTGCAGGGAGGGCGCACCGTCCTGGTGTTCTACCCGTTCGCCTTCTCGGAGGTCTGCACGGACCAGCTGAGCGTCTACAACGAGCTGCTCGGCGAGTTCGGCGCCCTGGGGGCCACGCTGTACGGCGTGTCGTGCGACGCGACGTACTCCCAGCAGGCCTTCAAGCGCTCGTTGGGCTTGGACATCGAGCAGCTCTCCGACTTCGAGCCCAAGGGCGCTGCCTGCCGCGCCTTCGGCGTGCTGCATCCCGCCGGCTTCCCGCAGCGGGCGCTCGTGCTCGTCGGCCCCGATGTGACGATCGAGTGGAGCCTCGAGGCGCCCTGGCCGGGGGAGCTGCCGGGCGCGAACCTCATCTTCGACGCGCTCGGCGCGACGCCCGCGAGCTGACCGGCCTCGGCTCCGCACCCCCGCCCCCGCCGGGCCCCGACGACCACGTCCGCGGCCCCGCGGATGCGCGCCCGGTCGTGGTCTACGCGGATTTCGAGTGCCCGTACTGCGCGGCGCTCGAGCAGCGCCTGGGCGAGCTCGTGCTGCGCGTGGTCTTCCGGCACTTCCCGGTCCGCACCAGCCATCCGCGTGCGTGGCCGGCGGCGCGGGCGGCGGAGGCAGCCGGCGCCCAGGGGCGCTTCTGGGAGATGCACGACGCCCTGTTCGGCGACCAGGGGCGCCTGGAGGACCCGCACCTGTGGGACCGGGCCGAGCGCCTCGGGCTCGACGTCGCCCGCTTCGACGTCGACCGCCGCGCCGACCGCGTCGAGGAGCGCATCGCCCGCGACTTCCGCTCGGGGGTCCGTGCCGGGGTGGCGATCACGCCGACCCTGTTCGTCGACGGCGAGCGCCACGCGGGACGGCCGGGTTTGGAACTGCTGGCGCGGTTGACGAACTCCGGGTAGCGGGATCGCGTATACCACGTGTGCACGTGTCCAGCGACGCCCAGCTCATCGCACAGCTGCAGACCGACGACAGCGGGGACTCGCTGCGCGCTCTCTACCGGTCCTACTCCGGCGAGCTGTTCGGCTTCGCGCTCAACGCCCTCGGGGAGCGCGGGGCGGCCGAGGAGCTCGTCCAGGAGGTGTTCACCCGTGCGTGGCGCCACGCCGAGCGCTACGACCCGGCCCGTGCCAGCGTGCGCACCTGGCTCTACCAGATCGCCCGCCACGCGATCATCGACCTGCGCCGCCGCGCGTCCGTGCGCCCGGGCCTCCCGCGCCACGAGCCAGGCCTCCGCGACGAGCCGGAGGGCGAGACGCTCGAGCAGGCGATGCTCGGCTGGCAGGTGGCGACCGCGCTCGAGCGGCTGACCCCCGAGCACCGCCAGATGATCCGCCTCGCGCACGTGCAGGGACTGACCATGCGCGAGATCGCCGAGCAGACGCGGCTGCCCGTCGGCACGGTCAAGAGTCGCACCTGGTACGCGCTGCGGGCGCTTCGACTCCTGCTCGACGAGATGGGGGTGCGATGAGCTCCTGCGACGAGCACCGGCCGCTGCTGGGCGGGTACGTCCTCGAGGCGCTGGAGCCCGACGAGGCCGCGGCCGTGCGCGAGCACCTGCGCACCTGCCTCGCATGCTCCGCGGAGCACGCGTCGCTGGCCGGCCTCCCTGCGCTGCTCGACCTCACGGCGGGACTCGACCAGCCCTCGGAGCAACTCCCGCCTGCCTTCGAGGAGGCGCTGCTCGACCGCTTCGCACGCGACCGCGGCGGGCGACCGCCTCGCCGCCGCCTGCCGTCCCTGGCCTGGAGGGTTCCGCGGGTCGCGGTCGTGAGCGCGATCATCGCGGCGGCGCTCGGCGCCGGCACGGTCGCTCTGCTGAAAGACGGCGGCTCCGCCGTGCCACCCGGTGGCTGGGACGGCTCCTACGTGGTCCCCCTGCGCGCCACTGCGGCCGCCCCGCGGGCGACGGCCAGGGTCGCCCTGGCGCGCGTCCGCGGCGGCACGAGCATCCACCTGTGGGCGCGCGGGCTCCCGCGCGGCCCCGGTCAGGTCTACGAGATGCGCTGTGAGGGTGAGCACCTGAGAGCCAGTGCCGGGACCTTCCGCGCCGACGCGCAGGGGCGCGTGGAGGTTCGCCTCACGACCGCCGCCCGAGTGGGCGAGTACGACCGCGTGCGCATCGTCCGCCAGGCGGCTGCCGGCATCGGCGAGGAAGTGCTCGCCGGCCGCCTGTTCTAGATCGAACCCGCGCCTGCGAGGGCGCGTATACCGCGACATGCTCTCCCTCAGAACCCTCGCCGCGCTCTCCGCGGCAGCGACCGCGCTGGCGCTCGGCGCCTGCGGCGACGACGAGAACGCCCCGAGCGGCGGTGGCGGCGCAGCCACGGCCACGGCCACCCCGACGGCCACGGCCACCCCGACGGCCGCGGCGGATACCGGCGGCGGCGAGACGCTCCGGCTGGCGGCGGACCCGGGCGGCGCCCCGAAGTTCGACAAGACCACGCTCGAGGCGAAGGCCGGCAAGTTGACCGTCACCCTCTCCAACTCCTCGCCGGCGCCCCACGCCGTCGAGGTCGAGGGCAACGGCGTCGAGGCCAAGGGCGAAGTGGTGACCAAGGGCGGGTCCTCCAAGGTCACGCTCGATCTCAAGCCCGGCACCTACGAGTACTACTGCCCGGTTGGCAACCACAGGGCCGCCGGCATGGAGGGCAAGCTCACGGTGAACTGACCGGGGCCCGGTCGCGGGACCGGCGTGGGGACGGGGCGCCTGGTGACCGGGGCCCGGTCGCGGGACCGGCATGAGGACGGGGCGCCTGGTGACCGTAGCCCCGGTCGCGGGACCGCCGCCGTGGTGGACCTGGGGCTCTGAGGCCGACATGCGTGCTTCAGAGCACCCAGGTGTGCCGGGGGCCGCCGCAGGCCGCGCCACGCCCGTCAGGAGGTCGGCGCCACCACGCGCTCCAGCCCCGCCTGGCGGCAGCCCCGCTCGAGGGCGTCGAGCCCGAACGCCTCGACGGGCCCGACGGCGCCGGTCCCGGCGACCCGCCCGCCCGCCGCGCTCCGCGCCGTCCACGCGAGGAACTCCGCGGTGAAGGCGTAGCCGTCCACGCCGGACAGGTGGACCTCGGCCAGTTGCTCTCCGAACGCGTCGTAGGCGACGGCGGCGACCCAGGACATCCCGCCGGGCGTCGTGCCCGGCTCGGGGCTCCCGCCCAGGCCCGCCAGGCGACTGCCGGCGAGCTGCAGCGCGCCGCGCACGCCGGGGAGCCGGGTGACCACCGAGCCGATCAGCGTCCCGGCCTGCATCGGACGGGCGAGCGGGCGAAACCAGCCGAGGTAGACGTTGACCTCGCGCAGGCGCGGAAACGCGGCGGGGAGGGTGAAGTGCTCGGCGCCGCCGATGGAGACGGCGGTGCGCTGCTTGCCTTTGACGCGGAACGAGCGCACGCGCTCGGCGGCCCGGACGTCGCGCAGGGTGCCCGCGCGGAAGGCGTAGCCATCGCTGAGGCTCGCGCCCACCAGCGACTGCTTGGTCCCCGAGCTCAGCGCACCCGCGCCGCCGCCGAGCGAGTAGTAGCCGACGTCGACGCGCACCGCCGGGCTGCCCGCCTGCCGCAGCGCGAGGGCGCCCGCGAGCGCGCCGGGGACGAAGTCATAGCCCATGGCGGTCAGCAGCGCCACCTCCGCGCTGCGCGCCGCCGGGCCATGCTGCTCGAACACGCGGCGGACGAACTGCGGCTCGCCCGTAGAGTCCACGTAGGTCGCCTTCGCGGCGATCGCCGCGCGCACCGCCGGCTCACCCCACTTGGCGAACGGCCCCACCGTGGAGAGCAGCACGTCGCCTTCCGAGACGAGGGCGAACACCGAGTTCTGGCGCATGACGTCGGCCTTGGCCCAGTCGAGCCCCCCGAGCCGCTCCGCGAGCACGCGCAGGCGCTCCTCCGAGCGCCCGGCGAGCACCGGGCGCTCCCCGGCCCCCGCGAGTCGCTCGGCCACCAGGCGGCCGGTGTAGCCGGTGGCTCCGAACACGACGATGCGACCGGGCATGCGGCCGGAGCCTAACCCAGTCCTCTACCATGGGCCGCCATACCGCAGCGTCACGAGATGCCAAGGGCCCGCACACCGAGAGGCGGGCAAGGAAAGGAACATATGTCTGAAGTGCATCGGGTCTCCGTCGAGGTCGGCGGAACCGAGATCGCGTTCGAGACGGGCCGCCTGGCCAAGCAGGCCTCCGGATCCGTCGTCGTGACCGCGGGCGACACCATCGTGCTCGCCACCGCGACCGCGGGGAACCCCCGCGACGTCGACTTCCTCCCGCTGACGGTGGACGTCGAGGAGCGCATGTACGCAGCCGGCAAGATCCCCGGCTCCTTCTTCAAGCGCGAGGGCCGCTCGGGCGAGAAGGCGACGCTCGTCGCCCGCATGATCGACCGCCCGCTGCGCCCGCTGTTCCCCGGGGGCTGGCGTCGCGAGACCCAGCTCGTCGGGATGCCGCTGTCGGTGGACCACGTCCAGCCCTACGACATCCTGGCCATGAACGGTGCCTCCGCCGCCCTGATGATCTCCGACATCCCGTTCCCGCTGCCAGTCGGCGCGATGCGCATCGGCAAGTTCGAGGGCAACTTCGTCATCAACCCCACCGAGGAGCAGCTCCTCACCGCCGACCTGGACCTCGTCGTCTCCGGCACCGAGGAGGCCATCCTGATGGTCGAGGCGGGCGCCAACGAGATCCCCGAGGCCGAGATCCTCGACGCGCTCGACATCGCGCACACGGAGATCAAGAAGCTGTGTGCCGCGATGCGCGAGCTGGCCGAGAAGGCCGGCAAGAAGAAGCTCGAGGTCGTCGTGCCACAGGTCGACGCCGACCTCTACGAGCAGATCAAGTCCTCGCACGGCGCCAAGCTCGACGAGGCCACCTCGGTGGAGGACAAGCTCGCCCGCCAGGATGCCACCAGGGCGGTCGAAGAGGAGGTGCTCGCGGAGTATTCGGGCGATCCCGAGGGTGCCAAGTACGCGGAGAACCGGGCGAAGGCGCAGCTCGCCTTCGACAGGCTCGAGAAGTCGATCATCCGCGAGCGGATCGCGATCCAGAAGAAGCGCCCCGACGGCCGCTCGGCCGACGAGATCCGCGAGATCACGATCGAGGCCGGGTTGCTGCCGCGGGCGCACGGCTCCGCGCTGTTCACCCGCGGGCAGACCCAGGCGATCTCCGTCGCCGCCCTGGGCACCACGCGCGAGGAGATGCGGCTCGACACGCTCGGGCTGGAGACCTCCAAGCGCTACTTCCACCATTACAACTTCCCGCCCTTCTCGGTCGGGGAGGCGGGCTTCATGCGCGGCCCCAAGCGCCGCGACATCGGCCACGGCGCGCTCGCCGAGCGGGCGATCGTCCCGATGATCCCGAGCCAGGATGACTTCCCGTACACGATCCGCGTCGTGTCGGACATCCTCGAGTCCAACGGCTCCTCCTCGATGGCCTCGGTGTGCGGCTCCGCACTGTCGCTGATGGACGCCGGCGTGCCCCTCAAGCGGCCGGTGGCGGGCATCGCCATGGGCCTGATCAAGGAGGGCGACGACTACGTCGTGCTGTCCGACATCGCCGGCGTGGAGGACCACCTCGGCGACATGGACTTCAAGGTCGCCGGGACCGAGCAGGGCATCACAGCCCTGCAGATGGACATCAAGATCACCGGCGTGACCTTCGAGATCCTGCGCGACGCGCTCGCCCAGGCCCAGGAGGGACGGACGTTCATCCTCGGCAAGATGGCCGAGGTCATCGACACGCCGCGCTCGGAGCTCTCGAAGTACGCGCCGCGCATCTCCACGATCCAGATCGACCCCGACAAGATCGGCCTGCTGATCGGCAAGGGCGGCGAGACCATCCGCGGCCTGTCCGAGGAGTTCGAGGCACAGATCGACGTCAACGACGAGGGGCAGGTCCTGGTCTACGCCCAGACGGGAACCCAGGGCGACGCGCTGGTCGACCGGATCCGCTCGATGACCAAGGAGGTCGCGGTCGGCGACGAGTTCGCCGGCAAGGTCGTCAAGACCACGACCTTCGGGGCGTTCGTCGAGCTCGCCAAGGGCACCGACGGCCTGCTGCACATCTCCAACATCGCGCCCGGCCAGCGGCCGGCCACGGTGGAGGAGGTGCTCAACAAGGGCGACGAGATCGCCGTCCGCGTGGTCGAGGTCGACCGGGAGCGCGGCCGCATCGGGCTGCGCCTCGCCGACGACCCGGAGATCGCCGGCAAGTCGGTCGAGGAGCTGGCCGGCGTGGGCTCCGGCGGCGGAGGAGGCCGCAACGGCGGGGACCGCGGGGGTCCCCGCCGGGACGGGCGCGACCGCGGCGGACGCGGGCGTGACCGCGACCGCGGGCCCCGCCCCCCGCGCGCCGACCGCGATCCCGACCGCGCGTGAGAGAAGGGCCGGCCCCGATCCATCCATCACGAGTGCAGAGACCGGCTGGATCGGGCCGGCAGTTACAACTTGCCTGAGCATCGCCTTACGGAACTGGATTCGGGGCTGCGGATCGCGACGGAGGCCATGCCCTCCGTGCGCTCCGCGGCCCTCGGGTTCTTCGTGGGCGCGGGCTCGCGCGGCGAGTCCGAGGCCGAGGCCGGCCTCTCGCACTTCCTCGAGCACATGCTGTTCCGCGGCACGGCGCGCTTCGCGTCGGCGCAGATCGACCAGCTCTTCGACGGCATGGGCGCCGAGCTCAACGCCGGCACCGACAAGGAGGGCACGACGGTCTACGCGCGGCTGCTCGACCAGCACCTGCCCGTCGCCTTCGAGGTCATCGCCGACATGGTCTGGCGCCCCGCCTTCCATGACGTGGACCCCGAGCGCCAGGTGGTGCTCGAGGAGATCGCCATGTACGAGGACGACCCGCAGGACATCGTCTTCGACGTCCTCGGAGCCGCCGTCTACGGCGATCACCCGCTGGGCCGGCCGATCATCGGGCGCGCCCCTGTGATCCGCGACACCCCGGTGGACGCGATCTCGGCGTTCCACGCCCGCCGTTACGTGCCGGGCTCGGTGGTGATCGCCGCCGCGGGGTCCGTCGACCACGACGCGATCGTCGAGCTCGCCGAGCGCACGCTGGAGGGCTTGGCGCCGGGGGAACGAGGGCCGACAGCCGACCCTGCGCCCGCGCAGCCGCCCACCAGCCTGCGCTTCCAGCCCAAGGAGACCGAGCAGGTCCACGTCTGCCTGGGAGGCCTGGGCGTGCGGCGCGCCGACGACCGCCGCTTCGCGCTGCGCGTGCTCGACGCGATCTTCGGCGGGCTCTCCTCCTCGCGGCTCTTCCAGGCCGTGCGCGAGCAGCGCGGCCTCGCCTATGCGGTCTACTCGTTCTCGGCGCAGTTCACCGACACGGGGGAGATCGGGCTCTACGTCGGCACTCGTCCGGAGAACCTGGCCGAGGCGATGCGCGTGGTCGGCGGCGAGCTCGATCGCCTGCGCGAGAGCGGGGTCACCGGGGAGGAGCTCGTGCGGGCTCGCGAGAACGTCAAGGCCCGCATCGTGCTCGGACTCGAGTCCCCGCCCGCGCGTATGAGCCGCCTCGGCGCGTCCGTGCTCTACGGCCTGCCGCTGCTCGAGCTCGACGAGATCATGGCCCACATCGACGCGGTGACCGCGGAGGACCTGCGTGCGCTGGTCGACGCGCTGTGGGCACCCAGCGCCCTCTCGGCCGCGGGCATCGGTCCCGACGAGAACGCGTTCACCGAGGCCGTCGCCGGCGTCTGCCCCGCGGCGCAGCCGGTGCCGGCCTAAGTGGCCCCGTCGCTGATCCGCGTCGCCGTCGCGGGCGCCGCCGGGCGGATGGGGCAGACCGTGTGCGCGGCCGTCGAGGGCGCCGCGGACCTCTCGCTGGCCGGCCGAGCCGATCCAGCGCTCGGTACCTCGCTGGCCGAGATGCTCGGCGACGCCGACGTTGTCGTCGACTTCACCCGGCCCGACCAGGTGGTCGCCAACGCCCGCGAGTGCCTGCAGGCCGGCGTGCACGCGGTCATCGGCACCACGGGCTTCGAGGAGAGCGACCTGCGCGCGGCGGCCGAGGGCGCGAGCGCCAACGCCTTCACGGCGCCCAACTTCGCCATCGGCGCCGTGCTGATGATGCGCTTCGCCGCCGAGGCGGCCCGGCACATGGATGGCGCCGAGATCATCGAGCTGCACCACCCGGCCAAGTTCGACGCCCCGTCGGGCACCGCCAGGCGCACAGCCGAGCTGATGGGTGGCGACGTGCCGATCCACTCGGTCCGATTGCCGGGCATCGTGGCTTGCCAGGAGGTCATCCTCGGCGGAACCGCCGAGACGCTCACCATCCGCCACGACACCACCGACCGCGCGAGCTTCATGCCCGGTGTCCTGCTCGCCGTCCGCCGCGTGGCGGACCTGCCCGAGTCGCCGCTGATCGGCCTCGAGCACCTGCTGTGGCCGGACGGGTGACGCTCCGCGACGCCTGGGAAGAGCACGCCGGGGACTGGATCCGCTGGGCGCGCGCTCCGGACCACGACCACTTCTACTGGCGCATGACGCGGCCCGCGCTGAGTTCGCGTGCGGTCGAGCGCTACCGCCAGGGCGGGGGCAGAGCCCCTGGGTGACCCTCTGGGAGGAGGGCTAGGATCCGCTCGTCGCCCGCTGCTTCAGCGACGCCTTGAAGCATCGTCGACGGTCGGGTTGACTGTCG
>DASQFQ010000097.1:0-7505 GCA_035633075.1 Solirubrobacteraceae bacterium
GGATCCCCGCGCGCACGTACGCGAACAGCGTGCTCGAGATCGAGATCCACGATCCGACGCACGCAGCCGCCGTCGCCTACCTCACGGTCTGACGCGAGCGCCTGCTCACCGCTCGCTTCCTGCTCGCCGACGGCGTCCTGATCTCGGCTCAGGCCGTCGCCGACTGGCTCACCTGGCTCGCCTTCGTCGCCGCCGCGCTGACCGCACTCAGCTGCGTGACGCTCGGGCGGCTGCTCGCCGGCGCGGTTCCCCGGCACGTGGCTGAAGGCCGGCATCGTGGCCATGGCGACTCATCGACGCCGTTCTGGTGTTCGGCAACCAGCTCCAGGCCCCGGACGCGGTCCTGAACGCGGCGACGCCCGCCCTCGGCCTCCCGCAGCTGTAATACCTCGACCTGCACGCCGCCAGCCTGGGCTACGGCGACGTGTTCCTCGCTGGCGTCCTGGGCGGCGTGCTGGCGGCCGAACGGGCTCCGCGGTGGCCCGTCGCACTGCTCGTACTCGGCCTCTCGGTCCCCTGAGACACCCTCTTCCTCGCATTCGACACGCTACCCGCGACCGTCCCGGTGGCGGCGGCGCTGCTCATCGGCGAAGCCGTCCGCCGCCGCAGGCCTGCAAAGCCTGCGGCGGTAGGCAAGAGGGTCGCCCGCGGGCCGACGACGAAGCCGCCGCCCTGCCGCCACCATGCGCTCATGATCTCGATCGCGCACTGGATGACGCCACGCTGAAGCGGAGACTGGCCTAGCTCGGCTTCCCCAGCTTCTCCGCGCGGCGACACTATTTCTCCTCCGCGACACCAGGGGGGCACCAGCGACATCAACGCCCCGGGAGGCGGTCATGGCGGCGAGACCGGTGACGTTCGACCCGGGCGGCACGGCGGATGGTGCGGCGCAACATGAACGCCAAGCTGGACCGAGCGGTCACCACGTGACAGCGCCCCCGCTTCGCCGGGACGCCGGCTCGGCGCGGCGACCGCCGCTGGTCAGTCGCTGACGGGTGTGGGAACCCTGGCGTCTGCACCGTCGTGTACTCGAGACGGCGAGCGCCTCGAGGGAGCGTCGGCGAGGAGGTCGAGCCATCCCGGCCCCACGCGAAGACGGCGGTGGCCCAGGCGTCGCTGTGCCTAGGTCGTGCGCGCTCACCGTGACCGAACGCAGCGGCCGCCGCAGGCTTGCGCGCGGTAGGAGCGCACGTGGTTTCCTCGCTCGATTCGCCCGAGGTCGCGATCGCGCTGTCCCGTACGAGCCCGCTGAAGGTCAGCAGGCCACCAGGAGCCGACAGGCTGCCGGACGTCTCGGCCGCGATGCCGAGTGCGAGCGTGGCCCAGGCCAAGTCCGCTTGCCCCGGCCAGGAGGTCAACCGCCCTAGAGAGAGACGTCGGCTGGATCTCGACCGGCGCGCCGGCCGCGGTATGACGACCACCACAGGTGTGCCACTGCGGCGAGGGCAATGACGATCCCGGCCAACGCGATCCAGTGTGCGCCCGCGCTGCCGAGCAGATACGCCGCGCCACCGACGATCACGGCCCACGCTGCGGAGCCGGCGGCGTTCCAGGCCGCAAAGCGCCTCCACGCCATCCGGTCCGCGCCGGCCAGCCAGGCGATCGCGATCCGACCGACGCCGACGAACCTGCCGGCGAAGACGGCGCCGCCGCCGTACCTCGCGAACAGCGCCGCGGCGGCGTCGAGCGCGCGCCGGCGCAGGCGGCGCGCAGGTCCCCGGGCCACGAGCGCGCGCCGGCCGAGGCGCTGGCCGAGGAGGTAGCCGACGTTGTCGCCGGCGATCGCGCCGAGGGTCGCGAGCGCCACGACGGCGTAGATGTCCATCTGCCCGTGCGCGGCAAGGACTGCCGCCGCGATCAGGGTCGCCTCCCCGGGCACGGGCACGCCCGCGCTCTCGACCGCCACGGCGACAGGGAGCGCCACGTAGCCGAGCTGGCCGGCCACGTCGAACACGCTCATGTCGCCATCCCTTCCGCGGGCGCGCCGTCCCGCCGCAACTGCGCGAGCGCCACCGCTCCAGGTGCCGCGGGAAGCCAGACCGAGATGAGCTGGTACGAGAGCACGCCGACCAGCGCCAGGCCTGCCGGCTCGCCGAACGCCACGAGGGCGGCGATCGTCCCACCTTCGACCGGCCCCACGCCTCCCGGCACCGGAAGGACGTTGAACGCATGCCCGGCGAGGTAGGCCATCAGCAGCTCTGCGGCCCCGACCGAGCCGCCGAACGCGCGCAGGCACGCCCACAGCGCCGCGATGTCGAACGCCCACCACACCACAGCGCCGGTCAATGCTCGGTCGCGTCGGGCGACCAGCTCGTTGGCGCCCCGGACGCCCGCGGCGACCACTGCCGGCAGGGCGCCGATGACGCCCGCTCGCGGGCCGAAGCGGCGTCGCAGCTCGCGCTCGAAGGTCGCCGGCACGAGCGCCATCGCGAGCGCGAGCCCGATCACCGTCGCGCCGACGAGGGCCGGCACGACGGTCAGGCCGGCGTGCCGTCCGCCGACCGCGGCGAGCGCGAGGCCGTCGGCGAACATCAGCCCGAAGAACACCGCGTACAGCACAACGAGGTCCACCGCCTGCTGCTCGGCCGCCTCGCGTGTGGACCGGCCGGCTCGGCGCAGCCCGCTGACCGTGACCGCGATGCCTCCGGCGCCCGCGACGGTGACGATCCGCGTCGCCGCGACCCCGGCCAACGTGATGCGCCAGGCGTCGGCCCAGCGCAGCGGCGCGGCGATGCGACGCAGCAGCCACACGTACCCGGCGAACGACCCGACCTCGAGCGCGCCCGCGGCCGCCAGCCACGCCGGACTGCCGTCGCGGATGCGCTGCCATGTGTGCTCGAGCCCTACGACGTGCGGCACGACGAAGAAGAGCGCGACCAGCGAGACGACGGCGAGCACGATCGCTCGCGGCGGGCGACGCCCGCGCAGACGGACGTGCGGCCGGACGAGCTTGGCTCCGCGGGTCGTCATCGGTCTCGTCGGGGTTGCGGAACGCGCACGGCGCCAACCTCCCGGCGCCTGATGAACGCGCGATGAAACGCGACGCGCCGAGCCCCGGTGGTTTCATCGTCCTGTCACGCGACGCCGCTGGGATCGCAGCCGATGACGACGCTCGCGCCCACCGCTCGACGCACGTTCCTGCTGCAACGGGTGCAGCCCGCGCTGAGCGGGCTCATCGACGGATCGCTGTCCTCGCTCGCGCCGATCTTCGCCGTCGCCCTCGCGACCAGAGAGCCTCACTACGCGTTCGTCGCCGGCCTCGCCACGGCCCTCGGCGCCGCCATCAGCATGGCGTTCTCCGAGGGCCTCTCGGACACCGGCGAGGTGACCGAGAGGGGCAGTCCGTGGGCGCGCGGCGCGATCGTCGGCGGAGGTACGTTCCTCGGCGGGATCCTGCACACGCTGCCGTTCCTTCTCCCGTCGTTCGGGGCGGCGATCGGCGCAGCGCTACTCGTGGTGCTCGTCGAGCTCGTCGCGCTGGCGTGGATCCGTCACCGCTTCTTCGACCTGCCGTTCCGCTCGTCGCTGGCCTCAGTCGCGCTTGGCGGCGTGCTGATCGCCGCTGTGAGCG
Source organism: Solirubrobacteraceae bacterium (assembly GCA_035633075.1). Classification (GTDB taxonomy): domain Bacteria; phylum Actinomycetota; class Thermoleophilia; order Solirubrobacterales; family Solirubrobacteraceae; genus DASQFQ01. Next base: position 3,572 of record DASQFQ010000097.1, read on the forward strand.
CGGCCATCGGCGCTGCGTTCGGCCAATCTGCCTCATAGGACGTCGCCACCCCCACCGCAACCGATTCCGAGAAGCCCACCATGTCGACGAGCCGCACCGCGGTCGCCACGTCCCTCGCGGCGCTCGCCGCCGCGTCGCTCCTCGCCGCGCCCGCCTGGGCGGCCGGCGGAGCGCCGATCGCCGGGACGCGAGGCGCGAGCGTCTTCATCAACCTGACCCGGGACTGGATCCAGACGCAGCCCGGCGTCCTCAGGCGCACACAGTCGTCCGGCGGCACGACTTGTCCGAGAGACGGTCGCCGTCAGCGCGCACGCCCCAGCGCGCGCCCGTCGCCGGCCACGGGGGCGTGGTCGTCGTCCGCGACCACGGCCGGACCGTCAGCGTGCGGGTCAACACGTCCGGCACCCACGGGAAGACGCGGTTCTGGCTCGGGACCGCTGTAGCCGGCCCCTCGCGCGGTCCGGCTCATCGTGCGGCTCACGACCGACAACACGGTCGATCGCGTGCGCTTGAGTCGTCCCGGAGAAGCGCGCCGAGCCTGGGCCTTCGGCATCGAGATGGTCAGACGGGCGTTGCCCACCGCCCTTTCACCGTCCGTTCATCGACGCTCGCGAGCCTCAGCCGAGACCCCATCACAACACGAAGGAGCTCATCGATGTCCACGCCCACCACCGAAACCGCCGTTCACGTCGAGGCGCGCAACGCCACCATCGGCATCTTCGCGTCGCAGGCCGACGCCGAGACCGCGATCCGCGAGCTCGAGCGCGGCGGCTTCGACATGAAGAACCTGTCGTTGCTCGCCCGCGGCATGTCCGAAGAGCGCCACGTCATCGGCACCGACACCGCCGCGCACCGGACCGGGCGGTGGGCGGGCTTCGGCTCGATCTGGGGCGTGCTGTTCGGCGCGTTCTTCTGGATCCCCGGCGTCGGCCACGTCGCCGTCGGCGGCTACCTGCTGTACATCCTCGCGACGGGCGTGCTCGGCGCTGCCGGCGGCGCGCTGGGCGGCGCACTGACGAGCGTCGGGATCCCGAAGGAGGGGATCCTCCAGTACGAGACCGATCTCAAGGCCGACAAGTGGCTGCTGATCGCGCACGGAACGCCAGCCGAGGTGCAGCGTGCCCGCGACTTCATGTCGGCGGGCGACCCGGAGCGGATCGACGTTCACACCGAGGCTGTCCCGGCGACCTGACGCACGGCGGGCGGGCCGCGCCGCCTCGGAGCGTCTCAAGGCGCTCCGGCGCGGCGGGCGACGTCGGCCCGCGATGCCACCCGAGCTTGGCGTAGACCCCGGCCGAGGTGATACTCGACGCAAGCGCGCCTGGACAGGCTATGCAAGAACCACTCGAGCGTCATGACGTCTACGTCAGGTACCGCCCGACAAGGTCGATAGGCCGTCCGGCGTCGAGTCGCTCGAGACGGTGTGCGGACCCGGCTATGCGCCAGTCGCCGGCATCTCGCGTTCCGGCAGTCGGTAGCGCGGCAGCTCCGCGCCGGTCGGCGGTCGGCGGCGAGCTGCGCGCGGACGACGATCGTTTCGGTGTCCGTCCCCGGGGTGTCGGGATCCAGGGACTGTTCGCCATGCCGGCACCCGCCGCCTCTCGCACACAGGTTCAGCGTTGGGGAGACGCCGGTCGACGGGACGGCGTCCGGTCGAGGCGCGGGAATCTCGCGAACGGGAAGACGCGGCTCGTCCGCGAACGGCGGACGCCGGCGCAGCCGGACTGCCAGCGTGTCCTCGAGTCGACGTCGATCTTCGGGCGCCAGTTGGGAGGCATACGCCTCGATGCCGGCGCGGCGGGCCGCCTCAACGGTCGCGACGGCTGCTCCCGGCATCCGTCGGGGGCTGACACCGACGCGACTCCTCGCGCGCGTGCGCGCGAATCTTGAGGCGATGCAGCGCTTCATACACCGCGGCCCGGCCACAGCGGATCGTCCGCGATGGTCCTCAACTCACTCGGCATCGGTGTCATGCAGCGGCCTGCCACCGTGGCTCGTCCGAGGTCGCGGCGACGTCGCGTAGCCGGTAGCCGACGCCGCGCACCGTCTCGAGCGACTCGACGCCGAACGGCCGGTCGATCTTGTCTCGCAGGTAGCCGACGTAGACGTCGACGACGTTGGAGCGATTCTCGTACTCGCCGTCCCACGCGTGCTCGAGCAGGAGGAAGCGGCTCAGGACGCGGCCGGGGCGGCGCATGAACTCGACAAGCAACGCGAACGGCTTGGCCGTCAACTCGATCTCCTCGCTCCCGCGCCACACCCGGCATGCCGCCGGGTCCAGTCGCAGGTCACCGACCTCCATCACGGTCGGGCGCTCCACGGGCCCGCGGCGCATCAGGGCCCGCAGCCTCGCGGCCAGCTCGTCAAGGTGAAACGGCTTGACCAGAAAATCATCGGCGCCGCCGTCTAGACCCGCGACCCGATCCTCCACGCTGTCTCTCGCCGACAGCATCAGGACGGGGCTGTTCACAGCGTCGCTGCGGAGCCGTCGGCACGTCTCGAACCCGTCGATACCAGCAAGCTGAACCTCGAGCGCGATCGCGTCGTAGTTCGTCGCACCGGCCATCCAGAGCGCGTCCTCGCCCCTGATCGCGACGTCCACCGCGACACCCTGGGTCATGAGCGCACGGCGGATGAACTTCGCCGTGTTCAAGTCGTTCTCGACGATAAGCACGCGCATCCGACGACCTACGCTCGGTAGGAGGTCGGCGGGAGGAGCGAAGCACCGCGGTGGATGATCACAGCGCTGATGATCGACCGTGGCGCCGCAGGTGTCGTCGGCTCGCAGGCGTCTTTTCGGCCTACGACGGTGGGCGTAGGAGCGCTGGGCGAGCGGGTTCATGGCCCTCTCATCGCGCGGCTTCAGCGTCACCGTCATCGTCCAACCGGACCCAAGGAGCTCGTCATGCGCAGGTCTAGTCGTCGCGGCACCACCGAACCCCGTCTGCGGCTCGCGATAGCCGGAGCCGCTGCCGCTCCCAGCCCGCCGGCCGGCGGGGGACCGGCCGTCGGGTCCGGCCCCTCCGTCCCCGGGCGACTGCTCGTGGTGACCTCCGAGCCGGTGGACCCCCGTGCGATCCTTCGCGCCGCGACGTCGCGCGACGCCGACCTAGCGCTCGACCGCCTCGGCGTCGTGGTCGTCTCGCCGGAGGGCTTCGGCCACCTGGAGGTGACCTACGATGAGCGCCAATACGTGCGCGCCCGCGAGGCGGAGGAGCCACCGTGGCGGGCCTGCGGCGCGCCGGCATCGCAGCCGCCGGTCATGTCGGCGACCACGACCCGGCGCGTGCCGTAGACGACGCGCTGTTCCTGTTCCCCGCCGACCGCACCCTCGTCTTCGCGCACGGTCGGCTCGCCGACGCGTACCGGCGCCGGCTCGGCGGCCGGGCGGTCGAGGTCATCGACCTGCCCGACGAGCCGATCACCATCAGAGCGCGATCTCTGCGCTCATGACGACCGTGCGCTCGCTGTCGAGCCTGAAGTGCTCGGCCGCGCCGACCGCATTGCGGGCCAGGGCGAGATAGAGCCGTTCGCGAAGGGCGTTCATCGCGCGGTCGTCGCCGCGCACGACGGTGACCTTGGAGACGAAGTACGAGATCCGGGCCGGATCGACGTCGCGCTCGAGAAACCCGCGAGCGGCGGCGAGGCGCACTGCCGCGGGGACATCGGGATGGTCCAGGTACCCGAAGCGTGCGATCAGCCGCGTAACCCCGTCGTGCGCGTCGCCCAGGTCGTTGGCCGCGAGGCGGGCGTCGTCGGCGACGTGCGGCACCCGCTCCGTCTGCACGGAGAGGGTGACAACGCACTCGTGCAGGACGTGGTTGTGCTCGACGTTGGCGCGGAGCGCCAACGGCGTCGTCCTCGGGTCGGCGTTCAGGAAGACCGCGGTCCCGGGCACCCGCTGCACCGGTGGGCGCAGGTCGCGCACGTCGCG
>DASQFQ010000098.1:0-12358 GCA_035633075.1 Solirubrobacteraceae bacterium
GTGGCGCTGGCGCGGGCCGCAGCGCGGAGCGGGCTGCGCGCGGGCTACGGGGCGAGCCTGGCGGCGATGCTGCAGACCGTCGCGATCATGGGGCCCGCGCGCGTGAACGCGCCGCTCACCCAGGCGCTCACCGCGCCGATGCTCGGGTGCCTGCACCGGCGCGGGGTCGGTCCCTCGGCGCAGATCGTCGCCTGCTTCGCGATCCGCATCCTGCACTACGCGGCGCTCACCGCGTTCCTGATCTGGGTCGTGCTTGGCGGGCTCGACGCCTACGCGGGCAGCTATGACGCAGTGACGGGGTGGCTCGGAGTCCTGCCCGAGGGCGAGCGCGGGGCGCTGCTCGTGACTGCGATCGTCAACGTCGGCTGGGCGGCCTTCTTCAGCGTCGTGCAGGTCCTCGCCTACCGCAGGGCGCTGGCTCGATGGCCCGCCGCCGGGGAGGCCGGCGCGTACATCGCGAGCGCCGCCGGGGACGCCGAGCGCGGGGCGGGACGCTTCGATCCGCGCGCGATCACGCTCGCCGCCGCGCTCGCGTTCGGGCTGCTGCTGAGCGGGACGGCCTGGCCACTGCTGGCGGGCGTGGCCGTCTGGCTCGCCGTGGCCTGGATGGTGTCGCGACCTGACCGCGAGGCGGTTCCTCTCGGGCTAGCGCTCACCGCCCTGCTGGCGGCGGGAGCCCTGAGCGGGGCGCTGCTCGCGGGCCTGGGCGTTGAGGAAGCGCTGCGACGGGGCACTCGCGCGGCGCTGCTCGTCCTTGTCGCCACCTGGCTGCGGGCGGCAGCCGGCCCTGCCGGTCTTCGCGAGACGTTTCGGCGCGCGCTGTGGCGTGTGCGGCGCCTGCCGCCCGCTCGCGAGGCCGCGGGGGTGCTCGACCGCCTCGACTCGGGCCCGCGGCTGTTGGCGGCCGGCCGTGCGCTGGCGGCCGGCCTGGGCCCGGTGGAGAAGCGCCCGCTGCTGATCGCCGACACCGTCATCCGTTGGGTCGCCGCCGAGGCCGCGGGCTTCCGGGCGAACTCGGCGCGTGGGCGCGCACGGCTGGCGGCCACCCCGCGCGACGGGCTGCTTGTCGCCCTCGCGATGGCGCCCGCGCTGGCCCTCCTCGCTCACGGGTGAGGCGGGCCGCCGGGCAGCCCGCTCCCCGGCTCAGCCGGCGAAGGGCTGATGGCGCGCCGGGCGCCGCTCCCTGCTCATCTCCGGCGAAGGGTCCCCGAGGCGCGCCGGGCGGCCCTGGCGGTCACTAGGGTCCACTGGAATGCGGCTGCCCTCCCAGGATCCCCCGGCCCGGCGCCGCCTGGCGGTGCTCGGGGCGGCGGCGCTGGCCGCGCTGGTCGCCGGCGTGGTCGCCGGCGCCGGGTCTGACGGGCAGGCCAAACGGGAGGCGCGCAAGGGCGGTGCGGCGGCCGCGCGGCCGATCGCCACCCTCCCCGAGCGCCGGTTGCTGTCGGCTGCTCGCCGGATGAGCCTCAGCCGCCAGGTGGGCCAGCTCGTGATCATGCCCTTCAACGGGACGGGCCCGCCGGCCTACGTGCCGCGCGCGCTGCGCGCCGGGCGCGCGGCGGGGGTGATCCTCTTCCGCCAGAACATCGCCTCGCGCGCGGCCATTCGCGCTCTCGTCCGGCGCCTGCAGCGTGGCGCGCGCGGCTCGGCGATCATCTGCACCGACCAGGAGGGCGGCGCGATTCGCAACCTCGGCTGGGCGGCGCCCACGCGCAGCCAGGCCGCCACGTCCACCCCAGCGCGGGCCTCCGCCGCCGCTGCGGCGGCCGCGCGCGACCTCCGCGCGGCCGGGGTCAACGTGAACCTGGCACCGGTCGCCGACGTCGCCTCGGCGCGAGGGTCGGTGATGAGGTCGCGCGCCTTCCCGGGGCGGGCGCAGAGCGTGGCCGCACTGACCGCCGCCGCCGTCCGCGGCTACCGCGGGACGGGCGTTGCCCCGGCCGTCAAGCACTTCCCCGGGCTCGGGGCGGCCACCCGCAACACCGACTTCGCGGCGGTGACCCTGCCCCGCACGCCGCAGCAGATCGTGGCCCACGACCTCCCGCCCTTCCGCGCGGCGATCGCCGCCAAGGCACCGCTGATCATGGCGTCGCACGCCGTGTATCCGGCGCTCGACGGCGACGCGATCGCCTCGCAATCGCGCTACGTGCTGCAGCGGCTGCTGCGCGAGCGCCTCGGCTTCCGCGGCGTCGTCGTCACCGACTCCCTGCAGGCGCGCGCGGTGACGGTCCGCTCGGGGCCGGGCCGGGCCGCCGTGCGCTCCGTGCGCGCGGGCGCGGATCTCGTCCTCACCACCGGCGCGGGCAACCACCTGCGCGTTGTGCGTGCGCTGCTCGCCGAGGCTCGCCGCTCGGCGGCCTTCCGCCGCCGGGTGGCCGAGTCGGTGGCCCGCGTGCTCGCGCTCAAGCACGCGCTGAAGCTCCCCGCCCCTGTGCGGTGAAGCTGCTCCATAGCGTGGAAGCCACGGCTCCCGGATCGGGGTCCGCGTGCACCTCGATCCGCGCGACCCACTTCACCCACTGAAAGCCGCGGCGGTCGGGTGCCACGAGCCGGCACGGCGCGCCGTGCCCGTGCTCGAGCGGCTCGCCCCCGACCCGCGTCGCGAGCACCAGCGCCCGCGCGTCCGTGATCGAGAAGCTCCAGCGATAGCCGGTGCGCGAGATCACGCGGACGTGCGCGGCGCCCGCGGCCGGCCCCGCCTCGTCGAGCAGGTGCCCTACCCGCACCCCGCGCCAGCGCTGCGTCGAGACGAACCCTCCCGTGCAGTCGAGCGTGGCCGTCAGCTCGTCCCCGCGCTCGAGGTCGGCGAGCCGGAGTGCGAGCTCGCGCCGGACCAGCCCCGTCACCTCGAGCCGGTAGGGCCCGGGCTGAAGCGGCCGCGGCGCGTCCGCGAGCCACGACGTCGTGGGGAACGCGTTGCCGCTGAACGAGCCGGCGTCGTAGGAGCCCGTGAAGCGCCGTGAGGCGCCGCGCAGCCCGAGCGCCCGCTGGACCGGGCGCTGCAGCGCCCACGCACCGAGGGCGCCGCCCGCCAGTGCCCCGGCGGTCAGGAACTGGCGGCGCGAGCGGAGGTCACGCGCGCGCAGGGGCCTTGCGCGCAGCGCGGCGTGCGCGCCGACCGCGGCGGCGAGGACCCCGCCGACCACCACGTGCCAGTTCAGGAGGTTGTAGCCAGCGACGCCGAGCCGCACGCCGCTGGCCCAGAGGAACCCGCTGCCCAGCGCAGCGAGGACGAGCACCAGAGCGCTCGCCGACGAGAGCGCGACGCGCGGCCAGACGCGGCACAGCTTCCAGCCCAGGAGCATGGCGAGCCCGATCCCGGCCGCGGCGTGGGCGGCGAACACCCAGGCGCTCGCGGGCGCCCCCGCGAACCAGGTGCCCAGGCCCGTCGCGGCACCGACGGCCACGAGCAGCGCCAGACCCCAGTCGGTACCGCGTGGAGTCATGCCCCGAACCATACGCCCGGGGTGGGCCGGGCGGCGACGGCGCCGCGCCGCTCAGCGCCCGCGCCTGGGTCTCGGCGCCGCCGGTGAGACAATCCGGCCATGAGCAGCGACTACCGGGACCTGCCCACCGCCCTTCCCGCGCCGGTCGACGACGGCGCCGCCGACCACCTCAAGGGCGCGTCGCTGCCCAGCGTGCCCCTGCCCAGCACGCAGGGCGGCAGCCTCGACCTGGCCGAGGCCGCCGGGGACCGCGTCGTGGTCTACGTGTATCCCCGCACCGGCAGGCCGGGCGAGCCGCTGCCCGAGGGCTGGGACGAGATCCCCGGGGCCCGGGGCTGCACGCCGCAGAGCTGCGCGTTCCGTGACCACGCGGCCGATCTCGCCGCCCGCGGCGCGACCGTGATCGGCGTCAGCGCCCAGTCGTCGGAGGACCAGCGGGAGTTCGCCGAGCGCGAGCACATCCCCTACCCCCTGCTCAGCGACGCCTCCCTCGAGCTGGCTTCCGCGCTGCAGTTGCCGACCTTCGAGACGGCCGGGATGCGGCTGTACCGCCGCCTGACGTTCATCGCCCGCGAGGGCCGCATAGAGAAGGTGTTCTACCCCGTCTTCCCGCCCGACCGCAACGCCGCCGACGTGCTGGACTGGCTGGAGCGGCAGGCCGGCTAGGGCAGTTCGGCGGCCTCGAGCACACGTCAGACGCCGCAGCAAGGCGCGCTCGGGTCAGTGCAACACCCGCGCGAGCCACTCGCGCGCCGCCTCGGCGACCGTCCCGAGGTCGGTTTTGAGGCCGTGGTTGCCCGCGACCTCGACGACCGCCCTCTTTGGGCCTGGCGGCGGCATGCCGAAGGGGTCGCTCGCACCCTGGATGACGAGCACGGGGACCTCCACCGGCTCGAGCTCGTCCAGGCGCGTCTTCTCCGGCTTGCCCGGCGGGTGCAGCGGGAAGGCGAGGCAGAGGACGCCCGCCGCGCCGGTCTGCCCCGCCGTGCGGCACGCGACGCGGGCGCCAGAGGAGCGGCCGCCGGCGACCAGCGCCAGGCCGGCCAGCGGGCCGGCCTTCAGCTGCGCGATCACCGCGGCCCACGCCGCGTCGAGCTGGTGGGCGGGCGCCGGCGAGCGCCGCCCCGCGACCAGGTAGGGCTGCTCGACGAGCGCGACGCTGATCCTCGCCGCGTGGGCGACGCTCGCGACCGCCTGCAGGTCCGGGGCGCTCACCGAGCCGGCTGCGCCGTGCCCCAGCGCAAGCGCGCCGACCGCGCCCTCGGCGAGGCGCAGGTGAACCCGGGCCAGGCCGTGCGGGGTCGCGAGCGTCTCAGACACCCGGCTCGACCAGCCCGTGCTCGTAGCTCATTTCACGACGCGGTAGGTGAGATGGGTGACGCCGGGGGCCTCGACCGCGCGGGTGCACTCGAGCCCGACCTCCGCGCCCCCGAGGTTGTCGAACAGCCGGGCGCCATCTCCGAGGAGAACCGGGACGACGTGGAGCTGCATTTCGTCGATCAGCCCTGCCGTCAGGTACTGCTGGGCCACGTTCGCGCCACCGCTCAGCGCGACGTCCTTACCGCCGGCCGCTTCCCGGGCCTGCTCGAGGGCGGATTCGATGCCGTCGGTGACGAAGGTGAAGGTGGTGCCTGCCTCCTTGGTAACCGGTTCGCGGGCGTGGTGGGTGACGATGAACACCGGCATGTGGAAAGGCGGGTCGTCTCCCCACCAGCCGTCCCAGGGGTCTTCTCCCCATGGGCCGTCGCCGCCGAACATGTTCCTTCCCATCACGGCCGCTCCGAGGTTCTCGAGCGATTCCTCGACGACCTCGGTGGAAGCGTTGACCTCGCCACCCTCCTCGCCGTGGCGCTTGCGCCACGCCGCCAGCCCGAAGATCCACTCGTGGAGCTGCATGCCGCCCTCGCCCAGCGGGTTCTCCTCGCTCTGGTTCGGCCCGGCAATGAAGCCGTCCAGTGACATCGAGATCTCGAATCTCAGTCTTGCCATGGTGTCTCCCCGGTTGTCGGTTCCGCTGCGGTCTCAGCCGCCGTTCATCTTCGCGCTCTAGGTTGTTCAGCGTGCAGAGCAGTCGCAGGACACAGCTTGTCGCCGCAACCACCGTCGCAGCGCTCTGCGTCGGCACCCTCGTGTCGGCGTGTGGCGGCGGCGGGAACGGGTCCTCTGCCCCGGCGAAGGTCAGCCAGGATCGGTTCGATCCCGACAACTTCGGCGATCGTGTCACCGCCACGAACAAGTACATCCCGCTGAAGCCCGGCACGCAGACGGTCAGGGAGGGCCGCGTGAACATCGGCCACAGGCGCCTCGCGCATCGCGTCGTCACCACGGTCACCGACGTCTTCAAGGAGGTCGACGGCGTGCGCACCGTCAGCGTCCTGGACCAGGACTTCAACGGTGGGGAGATCGCTGAGCAGTCGCTCGACTTCCTCGCAGAGGACAAGCAGGGCAATGTGTGGTACCACGGCTCCTACACCGAGGCCTACGAGGGCGGGCAGTTCGTGAACGCGGCCGACGGCTGGCTGACCGGCCTGAAGGGTGCGCGGCCGGGGATCCTCATGAAGGCAGATCCGCGGACAGGGACGCCCGCCTATTCGCCCGCGAGGCCGCCCGGGGGGGAAGCGGACGCCGCCCAGGTGGTCAAGACGGGTCAGCGGGAGTGCGTTCCCTTCAAGTGCTACAAGGGCGTTCTGGTCATCCAGGAGGGAAGCGAGTCCCAACCGGACGAGGAGTACAAGTACTACGCGCCCGGCGTCGGCCAGATCATGGCTGAGCCTCGCGGCGAAGGCGGCAAGCAAGAGATCGAGAAGCTGATCAACCTCACGCAGCTCAGCCCACGCGCCCTGTCGGAGATCAGCGCAGAGGCGCTCAAGCTCGACAGGCATGCCCGCGTCGAAGTGGCGGACGTCTTCGGGCGCACGCCGGCCGCGAAGCGGACTCCCTGAGCGGACCAGCGGAGGCAGCAGTGCCCCTGGTGCAGGTCGATGAGGTCTCCAAGACCTATCGGGAGGGCGCCGTGGAGACGCGCGTCCTCCAGGCCGCCAGCTTGGTGCTCGCTCGCGGTGAGACGACCAGCCTCGCTGGCGTGTCGGGCAGCGGCAAGTCGACCCTGATCGCGCTGCTCGCCGGCCTGATGCTGCCGGATGCGGGCAAGGTCGTCTTCGACGGCGAGGACATCACCGATCTGGACGACTCCGCGCGGGCGCGCCTCCGGGCCAGGCGCATCGGGGTCGTGCTCCAGAGCGACAACCTGATCCCGTTTCTCACGGCGGTGGAGAACGTCGAGCTGGCGGTCGAGCTCGCCGGCGGCGAGCGTCCGCGGGCACGGGCCAGGGAGCTGCTCTCAGAGCTCGGGCTTGCCCGCCGCCTCGACCACCGGCCGCGCCGGCTGTCCGGCGGCGAGGCTCAGCGCGTCTCGGTGGCAGTGGCTCTGGCAAACGAGCCCGACCTCCTGCTCGCGGACGAGGTGACGGGCGAGCTCGATTCCTCCAGCGCGGAGCAGGTCATGGGGGTCATCTTCGACGCTTGGCGGGAGCGCGGCCTGACTGTGCTGTTCGTGACCCACGACAGCGGGCTCGCCGCCCGTGCCCAGCGCCGGCTGTGTCTTGCGAACGGCGAGGTGCAGAGCGCGTGAGCGGGCCCGCGGGCATCAGGCTCGACTCCGTCTCCAAGCACTACGCGACGCCGGCCGGGATGGTTTACGCCGTCGACCGAATCACCCTAGAGGTGGAGCCCGGGAGCAGCCTCGCGATCACGGGGCCGAGCGGCTGCGGGAAGTCGACCCTGCTCGGGCTGATCGGCGGTCTCGAAGTTCCCACCGCAGGCCGCGTGTCGATTGGCGGTCAGGAGATCTCGAGCCTGCCGGAAAGCCGGCGCGCCCGGCTGCGCCGTGACGAGCTCGGGCTGGTGTTCCAGGCGGACAACCTGCTGCCCTTCCTCACCGCGGTCGAGAACGTGGGCCTGCAGCTGGCCCTGCATGGCACGACCGACGGCTATGAGCGCTCGGTCGAGGTACTTGCCGAGCTGGGGCTGGCCGGCGACCTCGACAAGCTCCCAGATCAGCTCTCCGGCGGACAGCGGCAGCGCTTGGCGGTCGCCGGCGCGCTGATTCACCGGCCGCGGGTGATCCTCGCCGACGAGCCCACCGGCGCGCTCGACGCGGACAACTCGGCCGCCGTTGTCGACCTCCTGCAGCGCGCCCAACGGGAGGCGGACACCACCCTGGTGGTGGTTACCCACGACCTCGGGGTGGCCGGGCGGCTGGACAGGACCCTCAGCCTTCGTGACGGGCGGCGCGTCGATGCTTAGCTACGTCTGGCGCGACCTGGTGCGCAATCCGCGCCGGACACTCGCTTCGCTGGTGGGGGTGATGCTCGGCGTCGGTCTGTTCTCCGGCGTGCTGTTCTTCATAGACGGCTCGGGCGCGGCGATGACGAAGAGGGCGCTCGCCCCGCTGGCCCTGGACATGCAGCGCGTCCTCACGTCCCCACTGGGCGGCGGCCTCGGGTTCGAGGAACGGGTGTCGGGGCCGAGTTCGCTCCGCCCGGGGCAGAGGGCGACGATCACGCTCACGGTGAGGAACGGGGGCGCGGTGCCCGTCAACGAGGTGGTGATGAACGACGAGCCGCCGCCGCCGCTCGCGTACGTCATGGGGACGACGAGGCTGAACGGCAAGGCGCTTCGCGACAAGGGCGGGCAGAGTCCGCTCGCCCAGGGGCTCGCACGCTCCGGCCTCAACATCGGAACCGTCCGGCCCGGGACGACGGTGACGCTGACATACGTCGCCCGCGCGCAGCGGGCAGTGGGCGCCGTCCGAGCTCTCCGCCTGCGGGGGAAGGTCTCCAGCCGCGAGGACGTGGTCCCGGCCCCGGCGAACGCCCCACCGCAACTCGGGCTCGACCGGCTCAGAGCGAGGGTCGCGAGGCTCCCGGGAGTCGCCGCGGCGGACGGCCTGTCCTTCGTCGACCTTCCCCCCGGGTCGCTGCGAGCCGGTGGATCGACGGTCAGGGGACCGGTACGGGTCTTCGCCTTCGACCGGCGCTATCAGGAGCACTACCCGTCGATCCGAGTCGCCTCCGGTTCGTTCAGGCCGGGGTCGGCCCTGCTGAGCGCGGAGGCAGCGCGCGCGCTGGCGGCAGGGCCGGGCGCGACGGTCGAGTTGCGCGTGCCCGGCCGGCCCGGGCCGTTGTCCCTGCCGGTCAGCGGCGTCACCGATCTCGCGCGGGCCAAGCCGCTCTTCTACAGCCGCAAGACGAACAAGCTCGAGGACTTCCTCTACGTGCCGGACGCGGTCATCGTCACTCCCAGGGCGTTCGAGCACACGATCGTCCCGGCGTTCCGCGCCGCGAACGCCGCTCGCGGGAGCCTGATCAAGAGCCTCCCGGCGCGGGAGGTGGACGTGCTCGTCGACCGGTCGCGGCTGCACTCGGACCCAGCCAGAGCGCTTGCCCAGACGAAGGCCGTCGCGCGCTCCATCAACCGGGTCGCGCCCGGTCAGGACTACCTGATCGACAACGTCTCGAACGCGCTCGAGGTCGCGCGGGACGACGCTGTGGTGGGCAGGAGGATGTTCGTCTTCCTTGGCCTGCCGGGGGTCCTGTTGGCCGCCTTTCTTGCCGCTTACGCCGGCAGCATCCTTGCCAGCACGCTGCGGCGCGAACAGGCCAACCTCCGCATCCGCGGGGCGCACCGTGGTCACCTGCGGCGGATGCTCGCGTACCGGACATTGGCGTTCGCCGGTCTCGGCAGCGTCGTCGGGACCGGATTCGGATTTCTGTCATCGATGGCGATCCTGGGCCGGGACACCCTCTTCGAGGCTGCCGCCAAGGATCTCGTGCTGTCCGGGCTCCTAGGGATCGGAGTCGGGATGCTCACCACGGGCGTCGCGCTCTACGTCCCCGGGCGTCGGTCGCTGCGCCGCGAGGTCAGCCAGGAGCGCCGGGAGATGATGGCAGCGCGTGCACCTGCATGGCGGCGCTGGCGGCTCGACTACGCCCTGCTGGCGGCGGCTGCGATCGCCGAAGTCGTCGCCTACCGGGCCGGAGCCTTCGATCCTCCGACCGCGTCGGTCTCGGCAGGTGAAGCGGTGTCGCTGCCGTCCCGTCTCCTGCTCGCGCCGCTGATCGCCTGGCTTGGAGGAGTCCTGCTCTCGGTCCGCATCTTCCTGGCGATCGCGGCGCGCATTCCCCTGCCAGCTCCTCCGCGATTCGGTCCGGTGATCCGGGGGATCCTGGGCCGCAGCCTGCGACGACGTTCCTGGGCGCCCGCGACCGGGATCCTCGGCGTTGGCCTGGTCGTGGCCTTCGGCATGAGCCTGGCGATGTTCGCCGCCACCTACGACGCCGCGAAAGCCGCCGACTCCAGGTTCGTCGTCGGCTCCGATGTGCGCGTCACGCCCAGCGTCCTCAGCCCCCGCCCCCATCCGCCCGGCTTCGCCTCGAAGCTCGAGGTGCCGGGAGTGTCCGCTGTGACGCCCGTCGTGTCCAAGCTCGAGAACTCCGTGCTGATCGGCCGGTTCAACCAGGACAGACGGAACCTGACGGCAATCGACCCCGCCGGCTTCGAGCGGGTCGCCGCGCTCTCGGACTCCTTCTTCGTCGACCGCTCGGCCGCCGGCGCCATGGCGGCACTTCGGGGCGACCCCCGCGGCCTGCTCGTCGAATCGCAGGCCGCCGACGACCTCTCCGTCGAGACGGGCGATCGCGTCCGGGTCCTGCTCGCCCGAGGCACGAAGAGCCAGACCCTGAAGCCGTTTCGCGTGGTCGGTCTGTTCGAGAGGCTCCCGGGGTTCCCGCAGGGCACCGACCTGGTGGTGAACCTGAGCCGCTACGCGGCGGCGACGGGCTCGAGGCGAGCGGACTTCTTCCTGGCGCGAGCCGCCGACGGCAGCCATGCGGGCCTGGCGCGCGCGGTGGGGGCTCTGCGCTCGGGCCCTGGCAGGGGGGACCCGCTCAACATCGATACCAGGGAGACGGCGCTCGACAAGGACCAGTCGAGCCTGACGGCCCTCAACGTCCACGGCCTGGTGGACCTGGATTCGCTCTACACGCTCTTGATGAGCGCCGCCGCCATTGCGATCTTCGTCTTCGGCCTGATGCTGCAGCGCCGCAGGGAGTACGTGACCCTGCGCGCGCAGGGCCTGCAGACCCGGGAGCTTCACGCTCTCGTGCTCGGGGAGGCGGCGCTCGTCGCAGTCTGTGGACTCACGGCCGGAGCGCTGGTCGGAACCGGCATGGCCTACCTGCTGGTGCACATCCTGCGCCCGCTGTTCATCCTCGACCCGAGCGTGACGTTCCCGGGCGGGGAGATCGCGATGTTTGCGGCGCTGGCGCTGGCGGCGACGCTGGCGTCCGCACTGACCGCCACCGCCATCTTGCGCCGCCTCAGGCCGACCGAGGTCCTGCGGGAGGCGTAGCCCAGGGTTTCAGCCTCCACTGTCGCCGGGCGGATACAGTGGACAACGGTGTGCCGGGAAGACGGGTCGGCGAGTTTTGCCGATCCCGCGTTCAAAGGAGTTCCGTTGTCGCCTTCCTGCCCCGTCGTCCCCGTCGCGTCCCCGCGGGTCTCCTCTGAGGGATATCGCTGGAAGCGCACGTCGCACCGGGCCGCGCCGTGAGCCACGTCCTCGGCGTGTTCGCCGTCGCTCCAGGCTGGCATCCCGGCGACCTGTACACGCTCGCCCTTGCGGCCGTGGGCGTCACGGTGCCCATCGGCGTCGCGGCGCTGTCGCGCCAGCACGAGCGCGCGTTCTCCGCGTCGGTGCTCTATGTGGTTCTGGGTGCAGTCGGCGCGGTGGCGTTGTCTGCGCTCGACGTGCGTCCGCTGGACCCTGAGGGCGACCACGTACTGTTGGAGCGACTCACCGAGTTGGCGCTCATCGTCGCCGTCTTCTCCGCCGGGCTTACGATCGAACGCCACGTCCAGCGGCGCTCAAGGGTATCCATCGGAACGCTGCTGATCGTCGTGATGCCTTTGACCATTCTCGCCATCGCCATCTTCGGGATGTGGGCGATGGGCTTGTCATTCGGCGCAGCGCTGCTCCTCGGCGCTGTGCTTGCGCCGACCGACCCGGTCCTGGCCGGAGATGTCGGGCTCTCCGCGCCCGGCGGCGAGGTGTTCGGGGAGCCGCGCCTGTCGCTGCACACAGAGGCCGGCTTCAACGACGGGCTGGCCTCGCCGTTTGTAGTCCTCGGCCTCTTCGCCGCCGGGCGCGGCGGGACCGGATGGATCGGCCAATGGCTAGCCGCCGACCTGCTCTACGGCGTCGGTGCAGCCCTGGGGCTCGGCGCCGCCGCTGGCTTTGCAGCTGCGGCCTTGCTGACCCGTGCCCGCAATCGCGGCTTGGTCTCCGGCGGGCTTGAGGGCTTCGTGTCCATTGGCATGGTGCTGATCATCTACGGCGTCACGGAAGCGATTGGCGCCTACGGCTTGCTTGCCGTGTTTGCCGCCGGCTTCACGTTCCGCCGCTACGAGTTCGACCACGAGATGCACCGGCCCGTCCACCGCGGGGCTGAGGCCGCCGGCAAGATGCTCGAACTGCTCGTCCTGCTGATGCTCGGGACCATGCTGACCACCGAAGGTCTCAGCGCGCCCGGGGCGGCCGGCTGGCTCCTGGCTCCGCTGCTGCTGCTCGTCATTCGCCCCGCCCTCGTCTTCGCCACCGCGGATCCGAAGTTGATGGATCGCCGAGGCGGCCTCTTCCTCGCCTTCTTCGGCGTGCGAGGCGTCGCCGCCCTCTTCTACGCCGCCGTGGTCGTCGAGGCCCACGCACTGAACCCCAGCGAGCAACACATCGTTGTCTGGACGAGCATCGTGTGCGTCGTGACCTCCATCGTCGCTCACGGCCTCAGCGCCAGACCACTGACCAGACGTTGGCTCGGCAGTCCCTGACTACGCGCCCGTCACATCAGTCCCGACCT
>DASQFQ010000099.1:0-23700 GCA_035633075.1 Solirubrobacteraceae bacterium
GAGCACGTGTGCAGCCAGACGCGGCGCGGGCGCAGCTCCCAGGCGCGGCGTGTGGCGGCAGAGAGCAGTACCCCGCCGAGGCCGCGGCCCTCGAACCCGGGCAGCAGGCCGAGGTAGGCGATCTCCACCGCGTCGCCGGCGCGCTCGAGCTCGGCGTAGCCGGCCGTCGCGCCACGCTCGAGCACGAGCCACGTCTCGACCTCGGGCTGCGCGACCTGCGCGCGCCACCGCTCGAGGTCCCAGGGCAGGCGGTCCACCCAGCGCCAGGGGCTGCCCACCTCCGCGTAGAGCCGCCGGTTCAGCGCGGGGTCGGGAGGGTCGACGAGAGCGACCTCGACCCCCGGCCGGTCGGGAGCCGGGCGCAGCGCGCCGGGGTCGGTCATCTCCAGGTACCAGGTCGTGACCGTCACGGCACTCCGAGCCCCGGCTCGCGCGGCACACGGATCGCGCCCCGCACGGCGCGCAGGCGCTCCCCGGGCTCCGCGAAGGCGTCGAGCGTCGCCAGGCCGTGGGCCGGCATCGGCCCGCCCGCGGCCAGCCCGGCCGCGGCATGGACGGCGGCGGCTATCCCGATCGGGCCGTCGAAGGTGGAGGCGAGGTAGGGGACCGAGCCGCCGGCGCGAGCCGCCGCCGCGTCGCGCAGCACCCCCGAGATCCCCCCGCAGCGCGCCACCTTGAGGCACACGGCGTCGGTCGCGCCCGAGCCCGCGGCGTCGGCGTCGGCGGCGGTCTCGTCCATCGCCAAGGGGACGTCGACCTCCGCGCGCACCGCCCGCAGCGCCTCCACGCCGTGGACGGGCTCCTCGGCCAGCTCGATCCCCACCGGCGCCAGCGACCGCAGGTTGGCGACGGCCTCCTGCACGTCCCAGCTGCCGTTGGCGTCCAGCCGGATCGCGACACCGCGACCGACCGCGGCGCGCACCGCGCCCAGCCGGCCGGCGTCGTCGCCCACGCCGACCTTGAGCTTGAGGGTGTCGAAGCCGTCCTGCGCCGCGGCCGCGGCGGCGGCGGCAGCGCCCGCGCGGTCGCGGGCGTCGACGACGGCGTTGACGGGGATGGAGCGCGCCGCCTCGACGGAGATGAGCTGCGCGACGGGGCGGCCCGAGCGGCGCCCGACCAGATCCCATAGCGCGAGGTCGACGGCGGAAAGCGCCTGGGGGAGGTCGCGCTCGGCACGGCAGGCGTCGAGCACCGCCTCCGGCGGATGCGCCTCCGTGAGCCCGGCGAGCACCTCGATGTAGGCGTCGAGCGCGGCACGCACGGCGGCGAGCGGCACACCGTCGTAGGGCTCCAGTGGCGCGGCCTCCCCGTGGCCCTCGGTCCCGTCCGCGGCCACGAGGCGGACGCGCAGCAGCGCCCGCTCATCCAGCACCCCCCAGGCGAAGCGCAGCGGCTCGCGCAGCGCCAGCGCCATCGGCTGCACCTCCAGGCGCATCAGCTCGCGAGCATGCCCGCCGAGAGCAGGCCGCAGAACGCGAGCTGGAGCCGCCCGGTGCCGGCCAGCGCGCCGTTGAGCGACGGGCCGTCGGTGCGCGTCCGCACCGTGCGGACGACGGGCACCGCGAGCGGCGCAGCGAGCAGCGCAAGCAGCAGCCAGGGCGAGAGCGAGCCGAGCAGCCAGGGGACCTGCGAGGTGATGAACGCGCCCACCACCATCCCGGCGTAGAGGGCGCGCGAGCGCTCGCGGCCCAGCCGCACCGCCAGCGTGCGCTTGCCCGCGCGCCGGTCGGTCTCCAGGTCGCGGACGTTGTTGACCACGAGGATCGCCGCGGCCAGCAGGCCGACGGGGACCGCGAGCGCGAGTGCCTCCCACTCGAGCCGCTCGACCTGCGCGTAGTAGGAGCCGGTGACCGCCACGACGCCGAAGAACAGGAACACGAACACCTCGCCGAGCCCCTCGTAGCCGTAGGGACGCGGGCCGCCCGTATAGAGCACGCCGGCGAGGATCGAGGCGGCGCCGACCAGCAGCAGCTCCCAGCCCGCGGTCGCGATCAGGTAGGAGCCGGCGAGCACGGCGAGCCCGAAGGCGACGTAGGTGGCCAGCAGGACCTGCCGCGGCGGGACGAGCCCGCCGGCGGTGACGCGCACGGGGCCGAGCCGGTCCTCGGTGTCGGCGCCGCGGCGCGCGTCGGAGTAGTCGTTGGACAGGTTCGTGCCGACCTGGATGAACAGGGCGCCGAGCAGGGCGGCGAGGAACGTGAGCACCTTGAACGTGCCCTGCGTCGCCGCCAGCGCCGTGCCCACGAGCACCGGCGCCACTGCAGCCGGCAGCGTGCGCGGCCGGGCCGCCATCGCCCAGATGCGCAGCGCGCTCGGGCGCTCCGCGCCGAGCGAGGCCCGCGCGCTCACTGCTCGCTCCGCTCGCACTCTTGGGTTGCGAGACTGGTTCGCGGGCTTCGCCCACTCACGGCCGGTGGGGGAACCGCGAGAAGTCGGGCGCGCGCTTCTCCCGGTAGGCGTCGCGGCCCTCCTGTGCCTCCTCGCTGGCGTAGAAGAGGAGGTTGGCGTCATGCGCGAGCTGCTGGATGCCGGCAAAGCCGTCCTCGGCGGCGTGGACGCTCGCCTTCACGAGGCGCAGCGCGAACGGCGAGAGGGCGAGCATCTCGCGGCACCAGGCGACGGTCTCCTCCTCGAGGCGGTCGAGCGGGACCACGGTGTTGACGAGACCCATGTCCAGGGCCTGACGGGCGTCGTACTGGCGACACAGGAACCACAGCTCCTTGGCCTTCTTGGGGCCGACGTGGCTCGCCAGGAGCGCCGCCCCGAAGCCCCCGTCGAAGGAGCCGACGCGCGGACCGGTCTGCCCGAAGCGGGCGTTGTCGGCCGCGATCGTCAGGTCGCAGACGAGGTGGAGCACGTGACCGCCGCCGATCGCGTAGCCGGCCACCATGGCCACCACGGGCTTGGGCAGCCGGCGGATCTGCACGTGCAGGTCTGTCACGTGGAAGCGCCCGAGGGCCGCGTGCTCCGCCACGTAGCCCGTGTCGCCGCGCACTCGCTGGTCGCCGCCGGAGCAGAAGGCGTGCGGTCCCTCTCCGGCGAGCACGACCACGCCGATGTCGGTGTCCTCGCGAGCGCGCACCAGCGCGTCGGAGATCTCGATCAGCGTCTCCGGCCGGAAGGCGTTGCGGACCTCCGGCCGGTCGATGGTGATCTTGGCGATGCCTTCGGCGAGCTCGTAGCGGATGTCCGCGTACTCCCCGGCCGGCGTCCAGGCGACGGGCACGCAGTTGACATTAGCCTCTGGCCGGTGGAGATCGACCCGTGGCTGCCGCGCGCCGCCGCCCGGCGGCCGCACGGCATCGCACTCGAGACGCCAGGCGGTCCCGTCGCCTACCGCGACCTGCTGATGGGGGCGACCCGTGCCGCGGGCGCGCTCGCGGCGCTCGGGGTCAAGCCCGGCGACCGCGCGGCGCTCGAGCTCGCCCCCGGGCGCGACTTCGTGGAGGCCGTCCACGGCTGCCTGCTCCTCGGGGCGGCGGCCGTCCCCGTGGACCCGCGGCTGGGGGAGGGGGAGCGCGGCGCCCAGACCCGGGGGGCGGCGGCCGTCGTCGTCGAGCCCCTGCACGCCGGGACACGGATGTTCGTCAGGACGGAATGGCTGCCCGACGACGTCGCGCTCGTCGTCCACACGTCGGGGACGACGGGCAGCCCGCGGCCCGTGGAGCTGACCTTCGCCAACCTGCAGGCCCACGCGCGGGCCGCGGCGGTCGCCGTGGCGCTCGCCCCCGAGGACCGCTGGCTGTCCCCGCTGCCGCTCGCGCACGTCGGCGGGCTGATGGCGCTGCTGCGCTGCTCGGCGCAGGCGGCCACCTTCGTGCTCGACCCGCCGCCGTTTGACGCCGACAACGTGGCGCGCAAGCTGCGCGAGGGCGTCACCGTCGCCTCGCTCGTGCCCACGATGCTCGAGCGCGTGCTCGACGCAGGAGGCACGCCCGGTCCGCGCCTGCGGCGGATCCTGCTCGGCGGCGGACCGGTCACGCGCGCGCTGCTCGTGCGCGCGCGCACGGCGGGCTACCCCGTCTGCCAGACCTACGGGCTCACCGAGGCGTGCTCCACCGTCACCCTGTCGGAGCCCGGGGACCTCGAGACCGCCGGGCGCCCGCTCCCCGGTCTCGGCGTGTCGATCGGGCGCGACGGCGAGATCCTCGTGACGGGGCCTGCCGTGGCGGGGGAGCAGGTCTTGCGGACGGGAGACCTCGGGCGGCTCTGCGACGACGGGCGCCTCGTCGTCATCGGCCGCAAGGCGGACACCATCGTCACCGGCGGGGAGAACGTGTCGCCGGCGGAGGTCGAGGGGGCGCTGCTCGAGCATCCCGACGTGGCCGAGGCGGCCGTCTTCGCCCGCAAGCACGCGTTGTGGGGCGAGGCCGTGTCCGCCAAGGTCGTCCCGCGCGCCGGCGCCGCGCCGACAGCGGCGCAGCTGCGGGCGCACTGCTCCGAGCGCCTCGCCGGCTACAAGGTGCCCAAGGGCTTCGAGCTGGTCGAGGCGCTGCCCCGCACCGCGTCTGGGAAGCTCCTGCGCAGAGCGCTCTCATGACCGTGCCCGACGACTACCGCCAGGAGAGCCGCACCCGCTGGGCGCGGTCGGCCGCGGGCTGGCAGACCCGGCGGGACGAGATGCGGACCACCACCATGCCCGTCTCGGTGTGGATGGTCGATGCGCTCGAGCCCCAGGCCGGTCACGAGCTGCTCGAGCTCGCCGCCGGCACGGGGGATGTCGGCTTCCTCGCCGCCGAGATGATCGCGCCCGGCGGCACCCTGATCTCCTCGGACTTCGTGCCCGAGATGCTCACCGTGGCCCAGGCGCGTGCGCGGGAGCTGGGGATCGAGAACGTGCGCTTCCGCCAGATCGACGCCTCCCAGTCGATCGACCAGCCGGCCGCGAGCCTCGACGGCGTGCTGTGCCGCTGGGGCTACATGCTGATGGCCGACCCCGAGACCGCACTGCGCGAGACGCGCCGGATCCTGCGGCCTGGGGCCCGCGTCGCGCTCGCCGCCTGGACCGGCCCGGAGGAGAACCGCTGGGCCTCGACCCCGATGCGCGAGCTGGTCCTGCGGGGCATCGTCGAGCGCCCCGACCCCGAGGCCCCCGGGCAGTTCGCGTGGGCGCGCGAGGGCGCGATCGCCGAGCGGATCCAGGACGCCGGGTTCGGCGAGCACCGGGTCGAGGTCGTCGAGTTCGTCATGACCTACCCCACCTTCGAGGCCTGGATCGACACGCTGCGCGACCTTTCGCTGGGGCTGCGCGAGGCGCTCGACGGCCTCGACCCCGCGACGCGGGAGGACGTGCTCGCCGCCGTGCGCCGACAGGCGGCGGACCACATCCTGCCCGACGGCAGCCTCGCGATCCCCGCCCGCAGTTGGGTGGCCGCCGCCGGCGCCTGACCTCGCTAGCCTGCGCCACCCATGTTCTACGACGACGACGCCGACCTCTCCCTCCTCGACGGCAAGACCGTCGCCATCCTCGGCTATGGCTCCCAGGGTCACGCCCACGCGCTGAACCTCAAGGACTCCGGGGTCGACGTGGTCGTCGGCCTGAGGCCCGACTCGTCGTCGGTGGACGCCGCGCGCGGCGCGGGCCTCGAGGTGACCGACGTCGCCGAGGCCGCCTCGCGCGGCGACCTCGTGATGGTCCTGCTCCCCGACGAGAAGCACGGCGACGTGTGGCGCGAGCAGATCGCCGACGGCGTCGCGCCGGCCAATCTCCTGCTCTTCGGGCACGGCTTCTCGATCCACTACGGGGAGGTCGATCCCCCGCCGGAGGTGGACGTCGCGCTCGTCGCCCCCAAGGGCCCCGGCCACCTCGTGCGCCGGCAGTTCGTCGAGGCGCGCGGCGTGCCGGGGCTGATGGCGATCCACCAGGACGCCACGGGCCACGCCTCCGCCCTCACCCTCGCCTACGCCCGCGGCATCGGCTGCACGCGCGCCGGGGTGATCGAGACGAGCTTCCGCGAGGAGACCGAGACCGACCTCTTCGGCGAGCAGGCGGTACTGTGCGGCGGCGTCTCAGAGCTCGTGCGCGCGGGTTACGAGACGCTCGTCGACGCGGGCTACGACCCCAAGCTCGCGTACTTCGAGTGCCTGCACGAGCTCAAGCTCATCGTCGACCTGATGTACGAGAAGGGCATCACCGGGATGCGCTACTCGGTCTCCAACACCGCCGAGTACGGTGACCTCACGCGCGGCGGGCGCATCATCGGCGCCGAGACGCGCCGGGCGATGAAGGACGTCCTGTCGGAGATCCAGTCCGGCGCATTCGCGCGCGAGTGGATCGCAGAGAACCGGGCCGGGCAGGAGAACTTCCAGCGCATGCGCGCCGAGCAGGCCGACCACCAGGTCGAGCGCGAGGGCAAGCAGCTGCGCTCCATGATGGACTGGATCGAGACCGACTTCTAGGCGCCGGCGTCTCGCGCAGCCGGGGGAGTCCCGCTGCCACAATCCGCCGCATGGCCGACCCGCCGCCCCCCTCCGGAGAGTGGCTTCCGCCGCAGGCTCCCGGCGGCCGGCCGCCGCCGCGCTTCGAGCCCGAGCCCGAGCCGCAGTTCGCCCCGCCGGTGGCGCCCCCGCCCGCGGCGCCCCGGCAGCCAGAAGCGCCTCCGGTGTTCGTCAAGCCGCAAACCGGCCCGGTCAGCGGCCTAACCATCGCGGCGCTGATCCTGAGCATCTCGAGCCTCCTGTTCCTCGTGCTCTCGCTCGGGCTGTCGTTCGCCCTCTCGCTCCCGCTGTCCGCCGCCGCCTGGGTGTGCGCGGCCAGGAAGAAGTCCGCGATCCGGGCGGGTCGGGCCGAGGGCGGCGCCCGCCACGCCCAGCTGGGGCTCGTGCTGGCCATGGTGGGAGTGGCCCTGAGCGTGGCGGCGATGGTGGTCTGGATCGGGCTGATCGCGGCCGGGTTCTCGCTCGAGGAGCTCCAGCGCAACCTCGAGCAAGAGCTCGAGCGCCAGCGTCAGCGCCAGCGCAGCTCCGACGATCCGGTGACCCACCTGCGGGAGCTCTCGGCGGCCGCCGCCGTCCTGCTCGGCCGCTAACCTGCCTCGTGGCAGTGACGCCGAATCCGTTCACCAAGCAGTACCTGATGACGGCGGGCCCGACGCCGGTGCCGCCCAAGGTCTCTCAGGTGATGGCCGAGCCGGTGCTGTACCACCGCGCCCCCGCCTTCGTGGAGGTCTACGAGCGCGTCCTGGGCAAGCTCGGCTACGTCTTTCAGACCGAGAACGACGTCCTGGCCTTCGCGGCCAGCGGATCGGGCGCGATGGAGTCCGCCGTGGCCAACCTCGTGCGTCCGGGCACACCGGTGCTCGCCTGCGGGGCGGGCAAGTTCGGCGAGCGCTGGATCGAGCTGTGCGACAGCTACGGAGGCGAGACGGTCCGCTACGAGCCCGGCTGGGGCGAGCGCCTGGATCCGGCGGAGATCGAGCGCCTGCTCGGCGGGCACACGGAGATCGGCGCCGTGTTCGCCACCCTCAGCGAGACCTCGACGGGAATCGTCCACGACGTCGCCGCAATCGCCGAGGTCGCGCGCGCCCACGACGCCCTGCTCGTCGTCGACGCTGTGTCGGGCCTCGGCGCCGCGGAGCTGCGCCAGGACGAGTGGGGGATCGACGTCGTGGTCGCGGGCTCCCAGAAGGCGCTCATGTGCCCGCCCGGCCTGGCCTTCGCGTCGGTGTCACAGCGTGCCCTGGACGTCGCCGCCGAGTCGCCGGGCGGCCGCTACTACTTCGACTGGGGGCGGACGGCGAAGGCCCAGCGCAAGGGCGACAGCCCCTTCACGCCACCCGTGACCCTGTTCATGGGCCTCGACGTCTCGCTCGACATGATCCACGAGGAGGGCATCGAGGACGTCTTCGCCCGCCACGCCCTGCTCGCCCGCGCCACGCGGGCCGGGACGGCCGCGCTCGGCCTCGACCTGTTCGGTGACCCCGACGAGCGCGCGACCGTCGTGACCGCCATCGAGCTGCCCGAGACGATTCACGGCGCCAAGGTCCCGGGCGCCCTGCGCAAGCTCGGCATCACCGCCAACGGCGGACAGGGAGAGCTCGCGGGGCGCATCCTGCGGATCGCCCACTGCGGCTACTTCGGCGCCTTTGACATCCTGACCACGCTGTCGGGCCTGGAGATGGTCCTGCACGAGCTCGGCGGCGAGGTCGAGCACGGCGCCGGCGTGGGCGCGGCCCAGCGGGTCTTTCTGGAAGCCGGCGTGGTCGCCGCCCCGGCCGCCTGAGCCCCGCGTGTTGGAGCAGCAGTACCGGATCCTGGTCAAGGAGAAGATCGCCGACTCCGGCGTCGACCTGCTGCGCGAGCGCTTCGCGGTCGACGTCGGGACCGACTGGTCCGACGAGGAGCTCTACGAGCGCATCGGCGACTACCACGGGATCCTCATACGCTCGGCGACCCGGCTGACCTCCGAGCTGATCGAGCGCGCCGACAACCTCAAGGTGATCGGCCGCGCGGGCATCGGCGTGGACAACGTCGACGTCGATGCGGCCACCAAGCGCGGCATCATCGTCGCCAACGCCCCGGAGTCCAACACCATCGCCGCGGCCGAGCACACGGTCGCGCTGATGCTCGCGTTGGCGCGCCACATCCCCCAGGCCCATGCCTCCCTCACCGCGGGGCGCTGGGAGCGCTCGCGCTATGGCGGAGTCGAGGTCTACGAGAAGACGCTCGGGATGCTGGGCTTCGGGCGCATCGGCCAGCTCGTCGCCGCGCGGGCGCGCGGGTTCGGGATGCGCGTGCTGGCCTTCGACCCCTACGTCTCCTCGGAGCGCTTCCGCGAGCTGGGGGCCGAGAAGGCCGAGTCGAGCACCGACGTTTACCGCGAGGCGGACTTCATCACCATCCACCTCCCCAGGACGGCCGAGACGCGCGGCTGGCTCGACGCCGAGGCCTTCGCTCGCATGAAGGACGGCGTGCGCGTGATCAACTGCGCACGCGGGGAGCTGGTCGTCGACGAGGCGCTCAAGGCCGCCCTGGACTCCGGCAAGGTGGCGGGCGCGGCGCTCGACGTCTTCCCCTCCGAGCCGATCACGGACTACCCGCTCTTCGACGGCTATCCCAACGTCGTGGTCACGCCCCACCTCGGCGCCTCGACGACCGAGGCCCAGGACCGCGCGGGGGTGCAGACCGCCGAGCAGGTCGTGGCCGCGCTGACCGGCGGTGTCGTCTCCACGGCGGTGAACATCCCCGCGGTCTCCGCGGAGGACATGGAGGTGCTCGGCCCCTTCCTCCCGCTCGCGCGGCGCCTCGGCCGCCTGGTCATGGCGCTCGCCGAGGCCTCGAGCGTGGAGCGAGTGGAATGCGAGTACCGCGGTCACGTCGCCGAGCGCGACACCCGCCTGCTCACCATCGCCGCGCTCAACGGGCTGCTCGCCGGCCACACCGAGGAGGAGGTGAACCTCGTCAACGCGCCGTCGCTCGCCGAGGAGCGCGGGATCGAGGTCGCCGAGACCAAGCAGGTCGCCGCGCGCGACTTCACCGACCTGGTGCGCATCACGGTCGTCGCCGGGGGCGAGCGCGTCCGCGTGGTCGGCACGACGCTCGGCCGGCTGCACCGTCCGCACCTGCTCGAGGTGTGGGGCCAGCGCTTCAACCTCCAGCTCGACGACGGCCACCTCGCCCTCTTCCGCTACTCCGACGTTCCGGGCATGATCGGCCGCGTCGGTTCGATCTTCGGCGCGCACGGTGTCAACATCTCCTCTGCCGCGGTGGGCCGCCAGCCCCCGGGCGAGGACGGCCACCTCGACAACGTCGCGGTGATGGCCGTCACCACCGACACGCCGGTGCCGCGGACGGTCGTGGACGAGATCGTATCCTCCGACGGCTTCATAGCCGGTCGCGCCGTTTCGCTGTAGACCGTTCGGGGTCGTCGGGCCGATTCAAGCATCCGGTCGGGCCGGTCGATGTGGGGACCATGGGCCGAACGACCTACATACGGTTTGTCGACGCTGTCCAAAGCAGGCTGCCGAGAGGCGGGGAGCTGCCCGCGGTGGAGTGGGATCGTCGCCACCGCGCGATGAGCCAGCTTCTGTGGGCGACTGCGGCGATCGTCGCGGTCTACTCGGCGCTGAAGGGTTACGCGGTCTGGCATACGGGTCTGGACGCGAGCGCCGTCGTGGTCGGGGGGCTGGTGGCCGGTCGTTCTCAGATCGGGCAGCGCACGCGTTCGCTCGCCTGCTCGTTCGGGTTGCTGACCGCGGCCGCGATGGGGGTGCACGTGTCGGGCGGCGTCACCGAGGCCCACTTCTCCTTCTTCGTCGTGGTCGTCCTGCTCACCCTGTATGAGGACTGGACGGTGTTCGTGCTGGCGGTCGTGTACACGCTGGTGCATCACGGCGTGCTCGGCATGATCGACCCCGCGCAGGTCTTCTTCACGCACACCGGGAGTCCCTGGGGGTGGGCGGCGATCCACGCGGTCTTCGTGGCGGCCGGCGGCGCGGCCGGCGTCGTGGCGTGGCGCCTCAACGAGGACGTCCGCCGTCGCATGCGCGAGACCCAGGACGAGCTGCGCGACGCGGCGATGACCGACGCCCTCACGGGCCTGCCCAACCGCCGTCGGCTGATGGCCGACCTCGAGACCGCGGTGGACGACGAGCAGGCCCGCCTGGCGCTGTTCGACCTCGACGGCTTCAAGTCCTACAACGACACCTTCGGTCATCTGGCCGGCGACGCCCTGCTCACGCGCCTCGGTCACCGGCTGCGCGAGGGCGTGGCCCACGCCGGCGTGGCCTACCGCCTCGGCGGCGACGAGTTCTGCGTGCTGGCCTCAGGCGAGGCGAGCGCGGCGACGATCGAGGCCGCCGTGGAGGCGCTCACCGAGCGCGGAGGGGCATTCACGATCGGCAACTCGCACGGCACAGTGGTCCTCGACGACGACGTCCGCAAGCCCGAGGACGCACTGCGCATCGCCGACCAGCGCATGTACGAGCGCAAGAACGGCGGACGCCGGTCTGCCGGCGACCAGAGCAAGGCCGTGCTCGTCCGTGCCCTGTCGGAACGACACCCCGACCTCGTCTCCCACAGTGCCGACGTGTCGAGGATGGCCGAGCTCGTCGCGCGCGAGCTCGACGTGGCCGAGGACCAGCTGGACCCGATCCGCCATGCGGCCGAGCTGCACGACATCGGCAAGGTCGGCATCCCGGACGCGATGCTCGCCAAGCCCGCCGAGCTCGACGCCGAGGAGTGGGCCTTCATGCGCCGGCACACGATCATCGGCGAGCGCATCGTCGCCGGGGCACCCGCGCTCGCCCAGGTGGGCCGGCTGGTGCGCTCGAGTCACGAGCGCTGGGACGGCGCCGGCTACCCGGACGAGCTCAAGGGCGAGGAGATCCCGATCGGCTCTCGGATCATCGCGGTCTGCGACGCCTTCGACGCCATGCTGTCCGAGCGTCCCTACAAGTCCGGGCGCAACACGAGCGCCGCGCTGGCCGAGCTCCGGCGCTGCTCTGGCACCCAGTTCGATCCGGCCGTGGTCGAGGCGTTCTGCGTGGTCATGGCCGACGAGCTCGCCGCCGCCGCTCGCCGGCTCGTCGCCGAAGCCGTACCCCAGCCGATCGCCTAGCGACCGGTCGCGCGGTGCGGCCGTGCGCCGGTGTGACCGGAGAGGCCGCGCAGCGAGCGCTCCCCGGCGCTCGGCCCGCCGTGCCCGGCCGTCGGGGGCGTGCCGCTGATCAGCCGGCGCAGCGCGTCGTCGTCGGGGCCCTTCTGGCCGCGGCTCGTGAGGGTCTTGAAGTGGACCGTCCGGAACTCGGCTCCGCCCTCGCCGTCGGGCACTGCGACGACCACCTTCGGGATGGCCGGCGTGTCGAAGACGATGCCGTCGAACGACGCCTCCTGTTGGCTCACGGTCACGAGCTGGCCCGGATGAAAGGACGGCATGCGACTGACACTACCGAACGTCAGCCGGTACGGCCCTCGGGATACCGCGGCAGCCCGTCGTCGGGAATCTGCTCCCACGGGGCCGCATAGGCGACGTACTGGCGATGGGCGGGGCGGACGCCGGGATCGGCGTCGAAGGCGCCCAGCCGCACGCCGAGGATCTCGGGATCCTCGGGATGGCGGGCGTAGAGCGCGGAGCCGCACGAGCGGCAGAAGGCCTTGTGGAAGCCGTCGGGCGGCACGTAGACGCCGATCGACTCCTCCCCCGCGAGCACCTGGAAGGAGCCTGGGGCGACTCGGGCCGACGCCGCGGCGGCAGTGCCGGTCCGCCGCTGGCAGCGCCGGCAGTGGCAGTACGACGCGGCTTGCAGGGGCGCGGTGACCTCGAAGCGGACCGCACCGCACAGGCAGCCGCCGGTGAGGGGCAGGTCGGGCATCGGCGAAGCGTACGGCGATCAGCGCACGATGTGCAGCCCGAGGCGCTCCGGGAGCGAGGCGACGAAGCGAGAGGCCGGGTCCACGCGGCCGCCGCGCTCCTCGGCGGCCTCCTTGCGGGCGAGCGCGCCGCGGATCAGGCTCGCGCCGGCCACCCGCAGGGGCTCGGGCGGGACGGCCCTGCGCGGGGGATCGACGATGGCCAGGCGCGAGGCGTCGTCGCAGCGGTCGAGCGCAAGCGAGGCGAGGCAGCGGGCCGCCAGGTGCGCCGGGCCGACCCCGTTGCCCGTGAAGCCGAAGGCGGCGAAGGCGCGCCCGCCCGGCAGCGTGACCACAACCGGAAGGTGGGTGGGGGAGACGTCGATCGGGCCGCCCCAGGCATGCTCGATGCGGCGCGCGGCGAGGCTCGGGAACATCCGCAGCAGGTCGCGGCGGGTCCGCTCGACCACGCTCGGGTCGACGTCGCTGCGCCCGCGGGTGCGGGAGCCCGCGGCCATGCGCCCGCCCGCCCAGCCAAAGAGGATGCGGCCGTCGCGCGTGGTGCGCAGGTAGTGCAGCAGCGCTCGGCCGTCGGTGATCGCCTCACCGCCGGTCCAGCCGAGCGACTCGACGACGTCGGGCACCGGTTCGGTGAGCACGATGTGGCTCGACGAGACGGTCAACCGCCGGCGCAGCGGCGCCAGTGCGCCCGCCGCCGCGTTGACGGCGACCACCGCCGCCCGCGCGCGCACGCGCCCCCCCGCCGTCTCGGCCACCGCGCCGCGCAGCGCCCGCACCCGCGAGCCCTCGAAGATGCGCACGCCGCGCGAGCGCAGCCGCTCGCGCAGCCCGAAGGCCAGGCGCGCGGGGTGGACTGTGGCCCCGACCTTGACGGCCACGCCGCCGCGGAAGACCGGCGAGTCGCACACGGCGCGCACCTGAGCGGGCGAGAGCGCCACGACCTCACGACCGTCGACGGCCGCGGCGCCCGCGCCGTCCTGGGCCGGCGCGGCGGACACGACGAGGTGCGGAGCCTCGCGGTACCAGGCGTCCACCGACTCGGCCTCGCACCAGGCGCCGACCGCGCGAACCGAGTCCGCGGAGGCCTCGCACAGCTCGCGCCCGCGCCGCTCGCCGAACGCCTCGGCGAGCCTGGGCAGGCTCAGCCACAGCGAGCTCACGAAGCCGCCGTTGCGCCCACTGGGGCCGTGTCCACAGCGGTCGGCCTCCAGCACGACCACCCGCGCACCGGGCTCGCCGTCGAGCACGTGCCACGCCGTCCACAGACCGGCGTAGCCGCCGCCGACGACCACGACGTCGGCGTCGAGGTCGCCCGCCAGGGGCGCGAGGCGGTCAGGCGCGCCGGCCTCGGCGATCCACCAGCCGTGGGCGTCGTGGCGCATCAGCCACGCGCGGGCACGAGCGCGGCGACCTCGGGCTCGTCAAGCGCCGTCCGGCGCAGCGAGCGCTTCGCCAGCCGTCGCTGCAGCAGCACGTTGAGTCCCATCAGCACGAACACCACCATCAGCAGGGCGCTGGCGAGGACGTTGACCTCGGGGGGGACGCCCTGACGGGTCGCGCCGAAGATGAACAGCGGGAAGGTCGTGGTCTGCCCGGCGTTGAAACTCGTGATCACGTAGTCGTCGATCGAGATCGCGCTCGCGAGGAGGGCGGCCGCCCCCACGCCGGGGGCGATCAGCGGCAGCGTGACCTTGCGGAACGTCACCCACTCGGTCGCGCCAAGGTCCATCGCCGCCTCCTCGATGTGGCGATCCATCCCCTCCAGGCGAGCCTTCACCGTCACCACCACGTAGGACACCGTGAACATCACGTGCGCGATCACGATCGTCACGAAGCCGGTGTTCACCGCCATGGTGAGGAACAGCGCGAGCAGCGCGGCGCCCAGCACCACCTCGGGCGTGGCGAGCGGCAGGAACACGAGCAGGTCCACCGTCGAGCGCCCGCGGAACCCGTAGCGGACCAGCGCCAGTGCCATGAACGTGCCGAGCGCAGTGGCGATCACCGTCGAGATCGCCGCGATCAGCAGCGAGTTCTTCAGTGCCACGGCGAGGTCCGGGTCGGCGAAGGGGCTGGACCAGTGCTTGAGCGTGAAGCCCTGCCAGGTGAAGTTGAAGCGCCCCTGGTTGTCGTTGAACGAGAACAGGACGACGATGAAGATCGGGACGAAGAGGTAGAACAGCGCGAGCGCCGACCATGAGCCCAGCAGCCAGGCCCGGAGGCGGTCGCCGGTCACGGCCATCAGAACGCCGCCTCCGTGAGCTGGCGTGTGCCGAGCGCACGGGCGTAGAGGAAGACGCCGACGAGGATGAAGGTCATGAGGATGAACGACAGCGCCGCCGCCGTCGGGTAGTCGAGGATCGTGAGGAACTTCGACTGGATGACGTTGCCGACCATGTACTGGCGCGGCGTGCCGAGGAGCGCGGCGTTGATGAAGTCGCCGCAGGCCGGGATGAAGGTGAGCAGCGATCCGGCGAAGATCCCGGGCAGGGCGAGCGGCAGCGTCACCTTCCGGAAGGCGGTAGTGCGGCTGGCGTAGAGGTCGGTGGCGGCCTCGATCAGGCGCCGGTCGATCTTCTCCAGCGACACGTAGAGCGGCAGCGCCATGAAGGGCAGGAAGTTGTAGGTGATGCCCGCGATCACCGCCGTGCGCGAGGCCAGCAGGCGGCCGTCCTCGCCGACGAGCCCGAGGTCACGGAAGCGCTCGACCACCCAGCCGCCGTCGGAGAGGATCAGCTGCCAGGACACCGTCCGCAGCACGTAAGACGTGAAGAAGGGCAGGACGATCAGCAGCAGGATCAGGTTCTTGAACCGTCCGGCCTTGAACGCCGCGAAGTAGGCGAGCGGGAAGGCGATCGCCAGGTCGAGCAGCGTCGCCGTCGCCGCGTAGCCCACCGACCGCAGGAACTGGGTGCTGTAGTCCGCCACCGCGTCCGTGTACGTCCCGAAGGCCCAGTCGAACGCGTAGCCGGTCTCGGCGTCGCCCGACTGCAGCGACACGTTGGCCTGGTTGAGCAACGGGATCGCGAAGAACACGATCAGCCACAGCAGGCCTGGGCCCAGGAAGAGCCATGGCAGCAGCTGCCGGCGGCGGCGCAACGACAGCCGGAGCACGAGGGCTACGCGCCCGTCACCTTCGCCATCGCCAGCTGCATCGTCTGATCGTCCTTCGGCGAGAGCGCCGGGTAGGGATGGAGCTTCGCCCGGACCTCGTCCGACGGGAAGATGAGCGGGTTCTCGGCCAGCTTGGGGTCGTCCTTGGCGAGGATGTCCTGGACCCCCACCACGGGCGGGATGTAGTTGACATAGGCCGCGATCGTCGCCGCCACCTGAGGGTCGTAGACGTAGTTCATCATCGCCTCGGCGGCGTAAGGGTGCTCGACCTTGGCCGGCAGCATCATGTTGTCGGTGAAGAGCATCGCGCCCTCGTCGGGATAGGAGAAGCGCAGCTCGGGGTTGTCGGTCTGTAGCTGGACCAGGTCGCCGGAGTAGGCGAGCGCGATCCAGATGTTGCCCTTCGCCAGGTCGGTCGTGTAGTCGTTGCCGGTGAACCGGCGGAACTGGCCCTCCTTGTTGGCCTTGTCGATCTTCTCGATGGCCCCGAGGATCTGGTCGATCGTCGCCTCGGAGGCGTTCACGCCGTCACCCAGCAGGACGGTGTTGGCCGAGTCGTAGGGCTCGGAGAACATCGTGACCCGGCCCCTGAACTTCGGGTCGAAGAGGTCCTTGACGCTCGTGATCTCACGCCCGGTCTTCTTCGGGTTGTAGCCGAGGCCGATCGCGCCCGACTGCCACGGCAGCGTGAACTCCCGCTTGGGGTCGTAGTTGATCGTCTGGAGGTTCTCGACCAGGTTCTTGGCGTTGGGGATGTTCTTCTTGTCAAGCGGCTCGCAGTAGCCCAGGCGGACCCAGCGCTGGGCCATGTAGTCGGTCAGCGTGACGATGTCGCGGCCGATCGACTGCTTGGCCTGGAGCTGCTGGCGGACCTTGCCGAAGAACTCGTTGTTGTCGTTGATCTCCTCGACGTACTTGCACTTGCCGCCGAACTGCTTGTCGAAGTCCTTGATGACCTTCTTGTCGATGTAGAGCGGCCAGTTGGCGAACGTCCAGTCTGCGATCGCGGTCTTGGGGTGGTTGACCGCGGCGGCCTTGGGCTTGCTCTTCTTGCTGCGCTCCGCCTCCCCCTCGACGCCGCCGCAGGCGGCGAGCACGGCCGAGACGCTCGAGAGGGCCAGGCCGGTGCTGCCGGCGCGGCCCAGGAACCGGCGCCGCGACAGGCGCTCCGCAGCGAAGAACTCCTCGAGCGCGCGCTCGAGTCGCGGGTCGTTCATGGGGTGCTCTCCTTGCCGACGACGAAGGTGTGTTGAGGGTCCCAGGTGAGGCGGACATGTCGGCCCGGGGCGAACGGCGAGCCCGCCAGGCCCGACCCGTCGAGGTTCTGGGCGATCACGGTCAGCTCCTCGCCCCCGGGCGCCTTGACCAAGTACTGGATCGAGACGCCGAGGAAGGCTGCCACCACGACCGTGCCACGGAGCGCGTTACGGTCCTCCGGCACCGCGCCCCCGCCGGGCAGCAGCGTGATCTTCTCGGGGCGCACGCCGACGCGGATCGTGTCGGCGTCGTGCGGCCCGACGCGGTCGGCGGGGAGGTGCAGGCGCGCGCCGT
The DNA here is from genome assembly GCA_035633075.1 of Solirubrobacteraceae bacterium. Lineage (GTDB taxonomy): Bacteria > Actinomycetota > Thermoleophilia > Solirubrobacterales > Solirubrobacteraceae > DASQFQ01. The sequence goes on from DASQFQ010000099.1 coordinate 16,972, forward strand.
CGTGGGTCTCCACCGTGGCCAGCCCCTGCTCGTTCGCACGCAGACGGCCGTCGATGAGGTTCGACACGCCGAGGAAGTTCGCCACGAACTCGGTGCGCGGGCGCTCATAGAGGTCGGCGGCGGAGCCGGACTGCTCGATGTGCCCCGCGTTCATCACCGCGATCGTGTCGGCCATCGTCATCGCCTCCTCCTGGTCGTGCGTGACGTGCACGAAGGTGATGCCGACGTCCTGCTGGATGCGCTTGAGCTCGATCTCCAGCTGCTTGCGCAGCCGCAGGTCCAGAGCGCCGAGCGGCTCGTCGAGCAGCAGGGCCCGCGGGCGGTTGACCAGGGCGCGCGCGAGCGCCACGCGCTGCTGCTGTCCCCCCGAGAGCTGGCCGGGCTTGCGCTTGCCCAGGCCGGCGAGCTGGACGAGCTCGAGCGCCTCCCCGACCCGCGTACGGGCCGTCTCCCGGGCGACGCCGCGGCGCTCGAGGCCGAAGGACACGTTGCGCTCCACGCTGAGGTGCGGGAACAGGGCGTAGGACTGGAACACGGTGTTGACGTCACGGCGGTAGGGCGGCTGCTCGGTGACATCCTCGCCGCCCAGCAGGACGCGTCCCTCGGTCGGCTCCTCGAAGCCGCCGATCATGCGCAGCGTCGTGGTCTTGCCACAGCCCGAGGGCCCGAGCAGCGCGTAGAAGGCACCGCGTGGGATGGCGAGGTCCAGCCTGTCCACGGCGAGGGTGTCGCCGAAGCGCTTCGTGACCCCGACGAGACGGATGTCCGCCTCCTGCCTACCCTCCACCCCCGAGCTCTCCATCCCCGGCCACCTTACAGATCGAACAGCGGCGTAGTCCGTCATGGACAACGACGGCGGCGGTGAGGTAGGGCGTGTCTCTCGATCGTCTGGTATCGGCCCGACGCTGGTCAGCGACCGTCTTCGTGTTGCTTCAGGCCCGAAACGGCGAAGGGCCCGCAGCGCGGGCCCTTCGAGCACGTTCCGATCAGGCCTGGGGCCTAGATTGGGGTGACGTTCTTCGCGTTGGGGCCCTTGGGGCCGGACTCGGCCTCGTAGGACACCTTCGCCCCCTCGGCGAGCGACTTGAAGCCGTCGCCGGCGATTCCCGAGTGGTGCACGAACAGGTCCTTGCCGGGCTCGTCGGGGGTGATGAACCCGAAGCCCTTGTCGTCGCTGAACCACTTCACGGTTCCTGTCGCCATGTTTGCGTTCCTCCACGGCGTCGTGTGCTGCGTACGCGGAGGATGCCTCAAGCAACGACTGCGGGCGCTGGCACTGCTTTTCCGGGCCCTTTGCCCGGGGTTACCCCAACCACGCTACCACGCATCGCCGTCGTTGCCGTCGCCTACCCTCGTCTGGTGCGCGCCGCCGAGCCCGTCCACCACGTCGAGCTGCGGCGCGATCACCATGGCCACGAGTCGGTGGTGTTCGCCTTCCCGTACCGCGCCGAGGTCGTGGATGCGGTTCGCGGGATCCCAGGCCGGCGCTTCGACTGGGAGGCCAAGGAGTGGTGGGCGCTGCAGGCCGACGCGACCGCCCCCTTCGTCAAGGGCGTGCTCGAGCGCCACAGCTGGCTCTCGGCCTCGCCCGCGGTCCAGGCGTGGCTGGCGGCCTCGGCCACCGGCTGGGCCGGCCGGGTGTCGGCCGGACGCCTCGACGGCGCCGGCCGCTTCGTGCTCGAGGCGATCTCCGGAGAGCTGCCTGAGCCGCTGGCGACGATGGCCGAGGCGCGCGGCGGGCGGCTGTGGCTGCCGTTCACCGCCGAGGTGGCCGAGGCGCTCGTCGAGCTGCGGGGCGCGCGCATGGACCAGCGGGCGCTGCGCTGCGCGCACCGCCTGCAGGTCGGCACCCCACCCGCGCCGGCGACGCTGTCGCTGATCGAGAGCGTCGGGGAGCCCCGCTTCCGGCTCGAGGTCAACTGGGATCCGGACACGATCCCTGCCTTCCTCGCCCTCCCGGCGTGCGAGGCCCACGGTCGCTCGGTGCCCGTCGACCCCTACCTGCTCGAGCCCCTGGAGCACTACCTGCGGACCTTCGGCGTCGAGGTTGCGCCGGCGGCGGCCGATGTGCTGGAGGGCCTGCGCGCAGAGCACGACGCGGCGATCGAGAACGTCCGCCGCTCGCGCGCCCACGGCGGACCGCCGCTGGCCGTCGAAGGCGTCCTCGGCGGCGAGCTGCGGCCATTCCAGCGCGGCGGCGTGGCCTACGTGCTCGACGCCCGCCGCACGTTCCTCGCCGACGAGCAGGGACTGGGCAAGACCGTGCAGGCGCTCGCGGCGCTGGAAGCGGATGCCGCCTTCCCGGCCGTCGTCGTGTGCCCGGCGAGCCTCAAGCTCAACTGGCGGCGCGAGATCGAGCGCTGGCTGCCCCACCGGTCCGTGACGGTGATCTCGGGGACCGGCGGCACCGCGCCGGCCGCCGACATCGCCGTCCTCAACTACGAGATCGTTCATGCCCACCGCGCGCGCCTGGCGCTGCGCCGGCCACGGGCGCTGGTGCTCGACGAGTCCCACTACGTCAAGAACCCGCGGGCCAAGCGCACGCGGGCGGTCCGACGCCTGGCCGAGGCGCTGCCCGAGGACGCCCTGCGCCTCGCGCTCACGGGCACCCCGGTGATGAACCACCCCGAGGAGCTGATCGCCCAGCTGCGCATCCTCGGCCGCCTCGAGGAGTTCGGCAGCGGCGCCCGCTTCGCCCGGCGCTTCCAGGGGCCGGGCGCCGAGCAGCGGATCCACTGGCATCTGCGGCGCCGCTGCTTCGTGCGCCGCCTGAAGGCCGACGTGCTGCCCCAGCTCCCCGCCAAGCGCCAGGTCGTCGTCCCGGTGGCGCTCGAGAACGAGCGCGAGTACCGGCTCGCCGAGCAGGACGTGATCGCATGGCTGCGCGAGCAGCCGCTGGACCTCTCCGAGCTCGAGGCCCGCGTGGCGGCCGCGCTGCGCGCCGAGCGGCTCGCGCAGCTCAACGCGCTCAAGCGCCTCGCCGCCCGGGGGAAATGCGGCCCCGCGCTCGCGTGGATCCGGGACTTCCTGGCGTCCGACGAGCCGCTCGTGGTCTTCGCCGGTCATCGCGAGGTGCAGAACCTGCTGCTCGAGCGCTTCCCCGACGCGTTGCACCTGCTGGGCCGTGACTCGGTGGCGGCCCGCGACGCAGCCGTGCGCGCGTTCCAGGTGCCCGACGGTCCGCAGCTCATCGTCTGCTCGACGCGCGTGGGCGCGCAGGGGATCACGCTCACGCGCGCCTCCAACGTCGCCTTCCTCGACCTCGAGTGGACCCCGGCCATCCACGACCAGGCCGAGGACCGCTGCCACCGCATCGGCCAGGACGACGCCGTGACGGCCTGGTACCTGCTTGCCGCCGAGACGATCGACGAGACGATGATCGAGCTGATCGCCCGCAAGCGCGGGATCGTCGGTGCGGTCACCGACGGCCGGCTCGACGAGTCCGAGGCGCTCGTGCAGGCGGTCGTGCGCGAGCTGCGCGGCACGGCGCCCCGGCGCCGGCTGCGGTCCGTGGCCTAGTGGCCCTCACGAGCGGAGGCGCCGGAGGACCCCGCCTGCGAACGAGACCGCGTAGACGCGCCCAACCGCGTCCTCGCCGAAGGAGACGACCTCGCGGCGGGGCGGCCCCTCCGCGCATTGCGGCTGCTAGATTCCGCTTTCGGATGTCGCTCGGGCTGCACCTCTCCCTTCTCCTCCTCCCCCCTCGGGGGGAATAGCGCGTGGCGGCCGCGAAGCCGCAGACCAACCGGGGAGGAAAGGAGCAGCCGACTACCAGGGAGTGACATGACCGACGACCGCGTATTCATCTTCGACACCACGCTGCGCGATGGCGAGCAATCGCCGGGCATCTCGCTGAACACCGCCGAGAAGCTCGAGATCGCCCACCAGCTCGCGCGCCTGGGCGTGGACGTCATCGAGGCCGGCTTCCCGATCACCTCGCCGGGCGACTTCGAGGCCGTCCAGGCCATCGCCCGCCACGTCGAGGGCCCGGTGATCGCCGGCCTGGCCCGCGCGCACGTTGCCGACGTCGACGCCGCCTTCGGCGCCGTCCGCGACGCCGGGCACCCGCGCATCCACACCTTCATCTCCACGTCGGACATCCATATCGAGCACCAGCTCGCCTCCACCCGCGAGGACGTCAAGGGGCAGGCGCGGGCGGCGGTGGCGCATGCGCGCGCTCTGGTCGAGGACGTCGAGTTCTCCCCGATGGACGCGACCCGCGCCGACACCGAGTACACGGCCGAGGTCGTGCAGATCGCGATCGACGAGGGCGCTACAACGATCAACATCCCCGACACGGTCGGCTACACGATGCCGCAGGAGTTCAGCGCCTTCCTGGGCCGCCTCTACGAGCTCGTGCCCGACCTGCGCGGGGTGACGCTGTCGGTGCACTGCCACGACGACCTCGGCCTCGCGGTCGCGAACTCCTTCGCGGGCGTGCTGGCCGGCGCGCGCCAGGTCGAGTGCGCGGTCAACGGCATCGGCGAGCGCGCGGGCAACGCCTCGCTCGAGGAGATCGTGATGCTGCTGCACACCCGGGCGGCGGACGTCGGCCTGCGCACGGAGGTGGTCACGCGCGAGATCGCCCGCACGAGCCGCCTGGTCTCCCGCCTGACGGGCTACGCCGTGCAGCCCAACAAGGCGGTGGTGGGCCGCAACGCATTCGCGCACGAGTCGGGCATCCATCAGGATGGCGTGCTCAAGGAGCGCTCGACCTACGAGATCATGGACGCCACGACGGTCGGGCTCGACGCCAGCTCGATCGTGCTGGGCAAGCACTCGGGCCGCCACGCCCTCAAGAGCGCGCTGGAGGAGCTGGGCTTCGAGGTCAGCGGCCAGGTGCTCAACACCGCCTTCAAGCGCTTCAAGGAGCTCGCGGACAAGAAGAAGCAGGTGACCGCGATGGAACTCGAGGCGCTCGTCACCGACGAGCTGCGCGACGAGCTGCGCTCCTACACGCTCGAGTGGTTCGACGTCGAGGCCTCCAACCGCCGCCCGCCGCACGCGACGGTCCAGCTGCGCACGCCCGCGGGGGAGCTCGTCCAGGGCGATTTCACCGGCGACGGGCCCGTGGACGCGATCTTCCGCGCCATCAACGCCGCCACCCGGCGCGAGCCGCGCCTGCGCGAGTTCCGGATCGAGTCGGTGACCGGGGGCCAGGACGCGCTCGGCGAGGCCAGCGTCGTGCTCGAGCTCGCGGGCCAGTCGGCGGGCGGGCAGGGCGTGTCCACCGACATCATCGAGGCGGCCGCGCTGGCCTACGTGCGCGCGCTGTCCAACTCGGAGCGGCGCGTGCTCGCGGCGGCGGAGCTCCCCGAGCCGGCGGCGGCCGACGCCGAGCTCAGCCCGACGCCGTGATCAGCGCTTCCGCGCCACCCAGATCTCCTCCGACGGCCAGCGCCGGGCCCACTCGAGCGTGACGAAGTCGTACGAGGTGCTGGCGTCCTCGGGCGGGCGCAGCTCGTGCAGCGCCTCGATCTCGAAGCTTGCTTCGCGCAGCCGGCTGATCATCTCGCCGTGGGGCAGATGGAAGTTCACCGACGGCCCGTTCTCATCCTCCCACCCGACGCGGCCCAAGCCCCCGAACTGCGGGCGCTCGAGGCGCTCCGAGGCCGCCTCGCCGCTCAGCGGCGTGCACATGAGCAGCATCGGCGCGTGAGTGAGGAAGACCAGCCGTCCGCCCGAGCGCAGAAGCCGCGCCGCCTCCGGTATCCAGCGCGCGGGGTCGCACCACAGGCTTGCGCCGTACTCCGAGAGGGCGAAGTCGAAGCTCGCTCCGGGGAGCGGGACATCCTCGGCGTCCGCCTGGATCAGCGGGAACTCGAGCCCGTGCTGCGCCTGCATCGCGCGCGCCGTGGCGAGCTGCTCGGCGGACTGGTCGATGCCCACGGGCCGCGCGCCGCGGCGGGCGAGCCAGCCCGAGAAGTAGGCTGTGCCGCAGCCGAGCTCGATCGTGTCGAGGCCGTCGACGTCGGGGATCGCCTCGACCTCGGCCTCCGGAATGCGCCAGATCCCCCAGGCCGGCTCCGGCGACGCCCAGTCGCGACGCGCCGGCTCGACGTACTCGGCGGCCAGGCCTCGCCAGAGCTCGCGGTTGACTTCCTGGTGGCTCACGCCGCCAGCGCCCTGCCCTGGGCGTAGGCGGCCTCGAGTACCTGCTCGACGCGACCGCGGTCCATGAGGTCGGCGCCCATCGTCCGGGCGCTGGCCTTGTCGGGCGCGATGGTGCGCACGCCGGCGCCGCGGGCCCGCAGCGCGAGCGCCTCGGTGAAGGCGGCCGTCCGCACCACGGTGCGCAGGGCGCCCAGCGGCGAGCGCGCCGACGGCAACGAGGCCGTCGGGTTGAGGCACAGCACGCGGGTCCCGCGGCCGACCGGCGTGACGTCGAGGTTGGTCGGGCTCCAGACGCCGCCGTCCACGTAGTCGCGGCCGCCGATCCTGACCGGGGCGAAGATCCAGGGCACCGCACAGGAGGCGAGCACCGCCTGGCTGACCTTCGCCGCGGGTGCCCCCGGCGCGCCGAACACCACGCGGCGGCCGTTGCGGCGGTCGACCGCCACGATGCGCAGCCGCCCGTCGAAGTCGCCGCCGAGGCCGTCGATCAGCCTCCCCAGCCCGGGCATGCTGCGCGTCGGGCGCGCCAGGGCGTTGAGTGCGACCGCCCGCGCGGCGGCGCCGCCGGGGGCGGCGGTGGCCAGCACGAGCGGCATCAGCGGCGAGGCGGCGGTC
>DASQFQ010000100.1:0-2603 GCA_035633075.1 Solirubrobacteraceae bacterium
ACGCCCGGTGCCGACGATTGCGATCTTCATCTCGCTACCTCCCCAGTGTCTCGATTACAAGCTCGGCGACCTTGCGTCCCGAGTGCTGCTGTTGTCCGGTGATCAGCAGGCCGTCGCGCACCGCAAACGGTCGCCACAGCCCACCTTCGATGTAGTTGGCGCCGCGCTCGCGGGCGGCGTCCTCGATGCGCCAGGGCTCGACCTGCCGGCCGACGGCCTCGTCGGCTGCGTCCTCTTCCACGTTGGCGAAACCGGTGATCGTTCGGTCGGCGATCAGCGCGGCGCCGTCGCTCAGACGCACGTCGATCAGGGCCGACACCCCGTGGCACAGGGCCGCGGTGGGCTTGCCGGCCTCGAAGAACGCCGCGATAGCCCGCTGGAGAGCTTCGTGCTTGCGGAACTGGTACATGGGCCCCTGGCCGCCGCAGACCACTATCGCGTCGAAGTCCCCGGGGTCGAGGTCCTCGAGCCGCGCGGTGTCCTCCAGCATGGCGGGCAGGTCAGGGTCCTCTAGAAAGCCGCGCGAGAGCACGTCAGTGGCCGAGTAGCCGCTCTCGTCGCGAGGGTCGGACATCGCATCGACACGCACCGGGCCGCCGCCGGGGCTGGCCAGCGTCACCTCGTAGCCCGCCTCCCGGAACTCGTACCACGGGTGAATGAGCTCCGAGGCCCAAAAACCAAGACCCCTCGCTGCGCTCCCGGCAGAGCCGGGAGCTTGCGCCAAACGCCATCCGGTCAGCTTGGACACCGCCGGGTTGGCCACCACCATCAGCACACGCTTGCTCATCCTTGCTCCCCTAACTCTTCGTAAGTATGTGAGTTACCTTACACTAGTGTCAAAGAATGGCCCGCCCCCGGTCTCAGCACCTCGATGCCCGGATCCTCGACGCGGCGCTTGCCCTGATGGCTCGTCAGGGCTATGCCCGGATGTCCATCGAGGCGGTGGCCGCAGAAGCCGGCGTGAGCCGTCCCACCGTCTACCTGCGTTTTTCGAGCAAGGAGGAGCTGGCGCTGGCGGCGCTGGGGGCATTTCGCGAGCGTGACCGCCCACGCGCGACCGGTGATACGCGCACCGACCTCATCGCCCAGCTGCGCCACTTTCGGCGCGGGGTCGAGCGGCCCTACGGGATGGCGATGGTGGGCACCGTGCTGGCCGAGGAGCTGCACACTCCGGAGCTGCTCGAGCGCTTCCGCGAGGGTGTGGTGCGCCCGCGCCGCGAGGAGCTGCGCGCGTTGCTCGAAGGCGCCCGCGACCGCGGAGAGCTGCGCGCCGATGCCGATCTCGACGGCGCCGTGTCGATGCTGATCGGCTCCTTCTATGCCGCGCGCCTGGCGGGGCGCCGGCCTCCGCGCTCGTGGCCGTCGGCCGAGGTCGACGCAGTGCTGCGAGGCCTCGCTCCCGCGGGCCGGTAGCCTGGCCGGACATGGATATCGTCGTTGCCGGGGGCCACGGTCAGATCGCACTCCAGCTGCTGCGGCTGCTGGCCGATCGCGGTGATCGCGCCCGCGGGCTGATCCGCAATCCCGACCATTCTGCCGACCTCGAGGCCGCCGGCGCCGAGGCGGTCGTGTGTGACATGGAGGCCGAGGACGATCTCGCTCCGTTCGTCGAGGGCGCCGACGCCGTGGTGTTCGCCGCCGGCGCGGGACCGGGCAGCGGGACGGAGCGCAAGCAGACCGTCGACCTCGGCGCCGCCGTGAAGCTGCTCGAGGCGGCCCGAGCCACCGGAGCGCGGCGCTACGTGATGGTCAGCGCGATCGGGGCCTCTCATCCCGACGGGATCTCGGAGGCGATGCAGCCCTACTACGACGCCAAGATCGAGGCCGATCGCCGGCTGGCCGAGAGCGACCTCGACTGGACGATCGTGCGCCCCGGAAGCTTGACCGACGATGCCGGCACGGGCCGCATTCGCGCGGGCGAGGACATCGGCAACGGCCAGATACCGCGCGCCGACGTGGCGGCGACGCTGGCCGCGGTACTCGCCTCCGACTCGACGATCGGCAAGACGTTCGACCTGATCGCCGGCGACGCGCCGGTCGACGAGGCCGTCCGCTCGCTCTGAGGGCGCCGCTCGACACGGATTCGGAGCGCGCCCGCGCGGTGCTGGACCGCGTTCGCGCGGTGCCGCCCGGCCGGGTCACGACGTATGGCGACCTCAGCCCCGAGGCGCCCCGCTACGCCGGCGCGGTGCTCTACGCCTGCGAGGACCCCCGTGTGCCGTGGCAGCGCATCGTTCGCGCCGACGGTTCGCTGGCCAAGGGGGCGCGCCAGCGGCGACTGCTCGAAGCCGAGGGAGTGCCGTTTCGCGGTGAGCGGGTGGACATGCGAGCCGCTTGGATCGAGGTCTAGCTCGTCTGCACGATCAGCACGTCGCACTCGGCACGGTGGGAGACCGTGTTGGGGATGCTGCCCAGCACGCGCCGGTGCATGCCCTTGTTGCCGACCACGATGAGGTCGGCGCCCACCCTGAGCGGCAATCTCGAGGATCGCCTGACCGGGCTCTGCGGTGGATGTGTGTTGATGCACCTCGACGTCCTGGGCGCCCAAACGCTCGAGCGTCCGCTCGAGCGCGACGTCGGCCTGGAAGTCCGGTCCGGCGGCC
>DASQFQ010000101.1:0-10204 GCA_035633075.1 Solirubrobacteraceae bacterium
TCCGCGGGGCCGGGCCGATGGGCCTCTACCCGCTCGACTGTCCGGTCGAGGTCGTCATCGCCGTCTGGGAGTGGGGCTCCTACCTCGGCGACAAGGGCAAGGCCAACGGCGTGCGCGCGCAGGTGTCCTCGTGGCGGCGCATCGGTCACGACGCGCTGATCCCCGCCGCCAAGGCGACCGGCCAGTACCTCAACTCGGTGCTGGCGAAGGTCGAGGCCGAGAGGGCCGGCTACGAGGAGGGCATCCTGCTCGACCAGCGCGGGATGGTCTGCGAGGGGACGGGCGAGAACCTGTTCGTGATCCGCGACGGTGTCATCGCCACGCCCGGGTACACCTCCTCGATCCTCGGCGGCATCAACCGCCTGTCGGCGATGCAGATCGCGCGCGACCTCGGCTACGAGGTCGTCGAGCGCGACATCGCCCGCGGCGAGCTCTACCTCGCCGACGAGATCTTCATGACCGGAACCGCGGCCGAGCTGACGCCGATCCGCGAGATCGACGACCACCCCGTCGGCTCCGGGGAGCCGGGCGAGATCACGCGCGTCGTCCAGCGGGAGTTCGAGGACGCCCTGCACGGGCGCTCCGAGCACTACGCGGAGTGGTTGGACGTGGTGCCCGCGCCCGCGCCCGCTACGTGACCGGAGTCCTCCTCTACGACACCACTCTCCGCGACGGCATGCAGGGGGAGGGGATGTCGCTGTCGGTGGAGGAGAAGCTGCGCGTCGCGCACCTGCTCGACGACCTCGGTGTGCACGTCATCGAGGCGGGCTTTCCGGCCTCGAACCCCAAGGAGGCCGAGCTGTTCGCCCTGCTGGGCGCCGAGTCCTTCCAGGGCCGCATCGCCGCCTTCGGCATGACGCGCCGCCGCGAGGTGCGCGCCTCGGAGGACCCCTCGCTGCGCGTGCTGGCGGAGGGCTTCGCGCCGGTGTGCACGCTGGTAGGCAAGACATGGGCGCTGCACCTCGAGAAGGTCGTGCGCGTGGACCGCGAGGAGAACCTGTTGATGATCGAGGACTCCGTCGCCTTCCTCGCGGGGGAGGGCAAGACGGTGATCTACGACGCCGAGCACTTCTTCGACGCGTGGGCCGGCGACCCCGAGTACGCGCTGCGCTGCCTGCGGGCGGCGACGGAGGCGGGCGCCGCCCACGTGACGCTGTGCGACACCAACGGCGCCGCCCTGCCCCACGACGTGGAGGCGGCGACCGCGGCGGTGGTGGCGCAACTCGGGGACCGCGTGGGCATCCACTGCCACGACGATGCGGGCTGCGGCGTGGCCAACTCGCTGGCCGCGGTGCGCGCAGGCGCCCGTCTTGTGCAGGGGACGATGAACGGCTACGGGGAGCGCTGCGGCAACGCCAACCTCGTGTCGATCGTCCCCAACCTCCAGCTGAAGATGGGCTACGCGTGCCTACCCGCCCTGACCGGGCTGACCGAGGCCGCCCATTACCTCGACGAGCTGCTCAACTTCGTCCCGGACCCCGACCAGCCATACGTGGGCAAGAACGCCTTCGCCCACAAGGGCGGGATGCACGTCGCTGGCGTCAACGTCGACCCTGCGACCTTCGAGCACATCGACCCGGCCGAGGTCGGCAACACCCGCGAGCTGCTCATCTCCGAGCTGTCGGGGCGCGGGACCGTGCTCTCCCGCGCCGCTCAGACCGGCGTCGAGCTCGACGACGACGCGGCCTCGCGGGTGGTCGAGCGCGTCAAGGAGCTCGAGCACCGCGGCTTTCAGTTCGAGGCCGCGGACGGCTCCTTCGACCTGCTCATCCGGCGCGAGACCGGCGAGTACGAGCCGCTGTTCCGCCTGGAGTCCTGGCGGGTGATCGCCGAGAAGCGCGAGGACGGCAAGGTCCAGACCGAGGCGACCATCAAGATCTGGGTCGGGGGCGAGCGCTACGTGCGGACCGCGGAGGGCAACGGGCCGGTCAACGCGCTCGACCGCGCGCTGCGCGAGGCGATCTCGGAGATCTATCCACACCTGCGCGACATCAAGCTCGTCAACTACAAGGTCCGCATCCTCGACCAGTGGAAGGCCACGGGGGCGGTCACCCGCGTGCTGCTCGACGCGTCGGACGGCGTCGGCACCTGGGGCGCCATCGGGGTGCACGAGAACGTCATCGAGGCGAGCTGGGACGCGCTGGTGGACTCGCTGGAGGCCGGGATGATCCGCGACCGCCAGGCGGTGCCGTGAGCGTCGTGGACGTCGTCCCGCTCGCGCGCCCCGACGTGGGGGAGGCGGAGGAGCAGGCGGTGCTCGAGGTCCTGCGCTCGGGCCAGCTCTCGCTCGGGCCGCGCGTGAGCGCCTTCGAGGAGGCCTTCGCGGCGCGGCTTGGCGCCCCGCACGCCAGCGCGGTCTCGTCCGGGACCGCGGGGCTGCACCTGGGGCTGCGCGCGGCCGGCGTGGGGGAGGACGAGGAGGTGGTGACGTCGCCGTTCTCCTTCGTCGCCTCGGCCAACGCGATCCTCTACGAGCGCGCGCGCCCGGTGTTCGCCGACATCGACCCGGTCACGCTCAACCTCGATCCGGCGGCGGCCGCCGCCGCGATCACCGACCGCACGTCCGCGCTGCTGCCGGTCCACATCTTCGGCTACCCGGCAGACCTCCCGGCCTTCGAGCGCCATGGGCTGCCGATCGTCGAGGACGCGTGCGAGGCGCTCGGCGCGCGCCACGCCGACGGGGTGCCGGTCGGGGGGCGCGGTCATCCGGCCGCCTTCGGGTTCTACGCCAACAAGCAGCTCACCACCGGCGAGGGCGGGATGGTCGTGACGGGCAGCGCCGAGCACAAGCAGCGCATCGACTCCGAGCGCAACCAGGGCCGGGCGCCCGACATGGGCTGGCTCGACCACGACCGGCTCGGGTTCAACTACCGGCTCTCCGACGTGGCCTGCGCGATCGGCCTCGCTCAGCTCGAGCGTCTCGACGACCTCCTCGCTGCCCGCGCGCGGGTGGCGGGCTGGTACCGGGCGGCGCTCGCGGGGCTCGCCGGCGAGCACGGGCTCGAGCCGCCGTGCGAGGACTCCGGCGGCGACGAGCGCGGCTGGTTCGTCTTCGTCGTCGGGCTGCCGCGCGGGGTGGACCGCGACGCCACGATCGCGGCGCTGCGCGAGCTCGGCATTCAAAGCAAGCCCTACCTGCCCGCCATCCACCTGATGTCGTTCTACCGCGAGCTCTTCGGCCACCGGCGAGGCGAGTTCCCCGTCGCCGAGGACATCGCCGACCGTTCGCTGGCGCTCCCGTTCTTCCCCGAGCTCGAGGAGGGCCAGGTCGCCCGCGTGGCCGAGGCTCTCGGGCGCGTGCTGGGGGGAGGTCACGCCGTTCCCTGAGACAGGCGCTTGAAGTAGCTCACGAACCCCGAGCCGCCGATGGCCCGAGCTGCGGCGGCGTCGGGCGCGCGGCGGCTGTCGCGGCGCACGTACCCGCAGCCCTCGTAGAGGGCGCGGGCGGGGCCGTTCTCGAGCCCCGTGTCCAGCGCCACGCCGCTGGCGCCGCGCTCGCGGGCCTCGCGCTCGGCGTCGTCGAGCAGGGCGCGCGCCACCCCGCGCCGCCGCGCCCCTCCCGCGACGGCCAGGGCGTCGACGTACCAGGCGCGGGGCGGCGGCGTGGGGGAGAGCTGCCGCGCGGCGCGCATGTGTCGCACGAGCGCGGGCCAGTGCCAGGGCGGCACCCGCGGCAAGGTCAGCGCCAGGAAGCGCCGGGCCAGGCGCTGGCCGTCCTCCGCGGGGAACGCGCCCAGCACCCCGACGACCGCGTCGCCGAGGACCGCGACGCGGCAGACGTCATAGCTCGCGGTGTGGCCCGACCGCGGATAGACGGCGCGCACCAGGCGGCGTGCGCGCGGTCCGCTGCCCGCGTAGGCGTCGTAGTACGCGCGCGCCGACTCGTAGAGCAGGCCGTCGGCCGGATCCTCGGGGCGGGCGGCGCGCACGTGCACGTCCATCGCAGGCATCATGCCGAGCATGTCGCGCTTCTCGGAGCCGCAGGATCCGCTCTTCAGGCGACTCAACGCCTCGATCGCCTTCGACTGGCGCCTCGGCCCCTACGACGTGGCGCAGTCGCGCGCCCACGCGACGATGCTGGCGGCGACGGGGATCATCGCCGACAGCGACCGCGACGAGCTGCTCGCGGGGCTCGAGCGGGTCGGGCGCGAGCTCGAGGAGGGGCAGTTCCCCTTCCGCCCCGACGACGAGGACATCCACATGGCGGTCGAGCGCCGGCTCACCGAGATCGTCGGCCCCGTCGGCGGCAAGCTCCACACCGCCCGCTCGCGCAACGACCAGGTCGCCACCGACATGGCGCTGTTCACGCGGGCGCACGCGGTCCAGACGCTCGAGTCGCTGCACGCCCTGCAGGCGGCGTTCGTCGCCGTAGCCGAGCGACACCTCGACTGGCCGATGCCCGGCTACACGCACCTGCAGCGCGCCCAGCCGGTCTACCTCTCACACCACCTGCTCGCCTACTTCTGGATGTTCCGGCGCGACGCGCGGCGGTTCCAGTTCGTGCTCGGCTCCACCGACGAGCTGCCGCTCGGCGCCGGCGCCCTCGCCGGCGTGAACTTCCCAACCGACCGCGGCATGCTGGCCTCCGAGCTGGGCTTCGCCGGGGTGGCGCCGAACTCGATCGACGCGGTCTCCAACCGCGACTTCGTGCTCGACTTCCTCTCGGCGGCCGCCACCTGCGCCACCCACCTGTCGCGGCTCGGCGCCGAGCTCGTGCTGTGGTCGAGCACGGAGTTCGGCTTCTGCGAGGTCTCCGACGCCTGGGCCTCGGGGTCCTCGATCATGCCCCAGAAGAAGAACCCGGACGCCGCCGAGCTCCTGCGCGCGAAGGCCCCGCGGGTGGCCTCCCACCTGCTCGCGATCCACGGCGTCCTGCACGGGCTGCCGCTGACCTACAACAAGGACCTCCAAGAGGACAAGGAGCACCTGTTCGACAGCGTGGACACACTCGACAGCTGCCTTGGCGCCGCCCGCGGGATGCTCGAGGGCATCCGCTTCGACCGTGAGCGGCTGGCGGCGGCCGCCGCCGACGAGCTGATCGCCGCGACCGACGTCGCCGACCTGCTGGTGCGCCGGGGCGTCCCGTTCCGCCAGTCGCACGGGATCGTGGCGGGGCTCGTCCGCACGGCCATCGAGAGCGGCCGCGGGCTGTCCGGGCTCTCCCGCGAGGAGATCGCGCGCCACTCGCCTCTGCTCGACGAGGAGTACTACGAGGTCCTCGAGCAGCGCTCGTGGCTTGAGTCCAAGGTGTCGGAGGGGGGGACCGCGCTCGACCGCGTCCGGGAGCAGCTCGCTCACGCCCGGGCGGAGCTGCGAGGCTCCGGCGTCGCCGGAGCCGCTGACGAAGCCCGACAGGCCGGAGGCAGGAGCCAGCCGGGGTGACCGGGCTGGCGGCCGAGTTCTACGCGCGCCCGGTGCTCGACGTGGCGCGCGACCTGCTCGGGTGCACCGCTCGCCACGGCGAGTGCGCGGGCGCGATCGTCGAAACGGAGGCCTACCACGACTCGGAGCCCGCCTGCCATGCCTTCGTCGGCCTCACGCCGCGAACGGCGACCCTGTTCGGCGAGCCCGGGCTGGCCTACGTCTATCGCTCCTATGGCGTCCACACTCTGCTCAACGCGGTCAGCGAGCACGCCGGGGTGGGCGCGGCGGTGTTGATACGGGCGCTCGAGCCGTTGGAGGGGCTCGGTGCGATGCGCGCCCGGCGCGGGCTCGAGCGCCTCGAGGACCTCTGCTCGGGCCCGGGCAAGCTGACCCAGGCACTCGGCATCGACGTCGGGCTCAACGGCAGCGACCTCGCGACCGGCCCCATTCGTATCGAGCCGCCTCGACGGGGCTGGGAGGAGGTCGAGGCGATCGTGAGCACGCGGATCGGCATCACCAGGGCGGTCGAGCTGCCGTGGCGCCTCTGCGCGGCGGGCTCGCGCTCGGTGTCGAGGCCCTGGCCGCGGGGGCTCCGCCACACCGTCGCCCCGCGCGCCTGAGCTACCCCGGGGGTGGCGGTTCGGCCCCGCCCTGGGGAGCGGGGACGCCGCCGCCCTCGGGGGGCGCCACGGGCTCCGGGGCGGGCGCCGGCGCCTGCTCGGCCGGCGGGACGTCCTCGGGCTTGGGCTTGGCGGCGGGCTCGTCCGGGGCCGCCCCGCCCGTGTCGGGCTGGGGCACAGGGGTGCTGGGCGCCGCGGTCGGGGCCGGCTCGGTGGGGCCGCCCGGCGCGGGCGCTGCCCCTGGGACCTCGTCGCCATTGTCCTCGCCCGGCGGCGGGTCGAGCTTGAGGATCGCCTCCATGAACGTCTTCCAGATGCCCGCCGGGAACGTGCCGCCGGCCACGGGCTTGCCCTGGAACTCGGTCTTCATCGGCAAGAAGCGATTCGGGTAGCCGACCCACACCGCGACGGTGTAGCGCGGCGTCCAGCCCACGAACCAGGCGTCGCCGTAGTTCTCGGTCGTCCCCGTCTTGCCGGCGACGGGCACGTCGGCGAGCAGCGCGCGCTTGCCCGTGCCGTTCTTGACAGCGGCCTGCAACATGATCTGCACGCTCGCGGCGACGTTCTCGGACAGCACCCGCTTGGTCTTGGTCTGGTTGCGCGCCGCCTCGCCGTCCGGCAGCTTGACCGGCTCGAGGTCGCCGTCCTTGGGCCGGGCGATCTGGCGGATGCCCACCGGCCCGGGAACGGGCGGGCGCGCGTCGCCTCGCAGCCGGCCGGGGCTGAGCGTCCCGTAGACCAGCTTGCCGTTGCGCGCGAAGGTCAGGTAGGCGTGGGCCATATCCAGTGGGGTGACCCCCCGCTTGAGGCCGCCGAGCGTCATCGCCAGGTTGCGCGAGACCGGCGTGCGGATGCCCATGCGCCGTGCCAGCTTCGCGATCCTGGGCGTTCCCACCTTGATCCCCACCTCGGCGAACACGGAGTTGTCGGAGGCGGCGGTCGCCTGGGCGAGCGTGGTCACGCCCGCGTAGGCGTCCTCGTAGTTCTCGACCGTGAACTTCTCGATCGACCCCTTGACGCCGAAGACCTTCTTCTTGGAGGTGAACAGCGAGCTCGGCCCGTAGCCCTTCTTGAGGGCCTCGGCGAGCACGAAGGGCTTGAATGCCGAGCCCGGCTGGCGCTGGCCCTGGGTGGCGAGGTTGAAGGGCGAGGAGTTGTAGTCGTCGCCGCCGATCATGGCCCGCACCTCGCCGTTACGGTTGTCGAGCGCCACCAGCGACACGCGCGGGCCCGCGGGGTCGGGCAGCCACGCCTTGACCGCGGCGTCGGCGGCTTGCTGGAAGCGCGAGTCGATTGTGGTCTGCACGGTGAGGCCGCCCTCGAAGGCGAGGCGGACGCCGGTCTGACCGCCGCCGAGCTTGTCGACCACCTGCTGCTTGACCCACGACGTGAAGTACGGGTATCGCGTGTCCTCGCGCGGCGGCCGGATGTCCCGGCGGGTCGGGATCGGCTCTTCGACGGCGAAGTCGTATTGCTCGCGCGCCAGCAGGCCCTGGGAGAGCATGCGGGCGAGGACGAGGTCGCGGCGGCGCCTCGCGGCCGCCGGATGGGCGATCGGGTCATAGCCGCTGGGGGAGGCCACGATCCCGGCCAGCAGTGCGGCCTCCTGGGGCTCGAGCTGGAGCGCGCACGGGCGGGTCTTGACCGTCTTCTCGCAGCCGCTGTGCTCCTTGCCGAAGTACGTGCGCGCCGCCGATTCGATCCCGTAGGCGCCGTTGCCGAAGTAGATCGTGTTGAGGTAGTTGCGCAGGATCTTCTGCTTGGACCACTTGCGGGTGAGGTGGTAGGCCAGGGCCGCCTCGCGAAGCTTCACGAAGAGCGTGCGGCTGTCCTGGGCGGCCAGCGCGTTCTTGACGAACTGCTGCGTGATCGTCGAGCCGCCCTGGACCGCGCGCTTGGCGGCGAGGTCCTGGTAGAGGGCGCGCCCGATGCCGCGCAGGTCGACGCCTTCGTTGGTGAAGAAGCGCTTGTCCTCGATCGCGATCACCGCGAGTTTCATCGACGGCGCGATCTGCGTCTCCTTGAGCAGGATGCGGTTCTGGTTGCCGGTCAGCAGCCCCAGCGGCGTGCCGCGACGGTCGACGAGCACGGAGTTCTGCGACGAGGGCTCCTCGAGCGCCGGCAGGTCGGACGCGACGGCCATCATCATCCCGAAGACCGTGGAGACGGCCGCCAGCAGGCCGAGCCCGATCAACAGGCTGAAGACACGCAGCTTCCTGACCTTGACGCGCCGGCGCGGCGGCTCGTCGCCGTTGGCGAGCTCGGGCCGCCCGGCGATGACCCGCGGCTCGTCGCCTTTCGGGGCCGGGTGAATGGTGCGCTCGGAGCTCATGACGAGGGCGATGGCCCGCGTTGACGGGCGGCAGCCGGCTGATGGCCGCGAGCGATCTCAGCGGCGGGGGCGGAGCCGCGGCGCCACTCTAGCATTGGGCCGGATGTCCGAACCCGGCCGCGACGCCATCCGCACGGCGGCCCACCTGGCCCGCAACGCCGTCGATTGCCTGCCCGCGGGCGCGCTGGCGCAGCGCCTCGCCGAGGGCCGTCCGCTGCGTGTCAAGCTCGGCATCGACCCCACGGCGCCTGACATCCATCTCGGCCACACGGTCGTGCTTCAGAAGCTGCGCGAGTTCCAGGACTCCGGACACACGGTGGTGCTGATCATCGGCGACTACACGGCCCGCGTGGGCGACCCGAGCGGGCGCGCGGCGACCCGGCCGGTCCTCTCCGGTGAGGAGATCGACGCCCACGCGCGGAGCTTCCAGGAGCAGGCCTCCCACGTGCTGGCCACCGACGAGCGGCTGGAGATCCGCCACAACTCGGAGTGGCTGGACATGCCCATGGAGGAGCTCTTCCGGCTCGTACGGGGCGTCACGGCGGCGCAGCTGCTCGAGCGCGACGACTTCGCCAGGCGTTGGGCGGAGCGCGAGCCGATCTCGCTGCTGGAGCTCCTCTACCCGGTCCTGCAGGGCTATGACTCGGTCGCCGTGGAGGCCGACGTCGAGCTCGGCGGCACCGACCAGAAGTTCAACCTGCTGATGGGCCGCGCCGTCCAGGCCGCCTACGGGCAGCCCCAGCAGGTGGTGATGACGATGCCGATCCTGGTCGGGACCGACGGCTCGCGCAAGATGTCCAAGTCCCTGGGCAACCACGTCGGGGTCACCGAGCCGCCGAGCGAGATCTACGGCAAGACGCTCTCGGTGCCCGACGAGGCGCTCGGCGCCTGGTACGACCTCCTGCTCGGCGGGCCGCCGCCCAACGGGCTCGGGCCGCGTGAGGCCAAGCGCGCGCTGGCCCGCGCGCTCGTGGCCCGCTACCACGGCGAGGACGCCGCCCGGGAGGCGGAGGCCGGGTTCGACCGCGTCTTCGTGGCTCGGGAGCTCCCCGAGCAGATCGAGGAGGCGGTCCTGCGGCCCGAGAACGGCACGGTGCACCTCCCGGAGCTGATCGCCGAGCACTTCGGCGGATCGCGCTCCGAGGCGCGGCGCAAGATCGCCCAGGGCGGGGTCCGGCTCGACGGCGAGCCGGTCGCCGCCGACGCGCTCGACGTCCCGGCGGATCAGCTCGACGGACGCATCCTGCAACTCGGCCGCCGCCAGTTCCGCCGCCTGCGGCTGCCCTGACGGCTAGGTCGTGCAGCGGCCGCGGTCGGCGTAGCGCTGCCAGCGCGCCGCGGTCCGGGCCCACAGCGGGTCCGACCGGCGGGCCGCGAGCTGCTCGAGCAGGGCCACGTGGTACATCCCCGGGGGGCCGTCCTCGCCGTCTGGCCGGGGCTTCTGCGATCGGCCTCAGAGCGCTATACTCATGCGTCCGCTCGGAGCCTGATCCAGGCTGCCCGGGCAGCGCCAGAGGGAGGAATCCCCTCCCAGCCAGAAGGCGCGACGGTCTTTGAAAACTCAACAGCATGCGCACCTGACGGCCGGCCTTCGGCCGGTTTCGTCTGTGTGCGTCCAGGTTCGACCTGCCGCCCGGCGATCCGTCGTCTGGTGGCAGCCTGAGAAATCAAAGCAGTACCCCGTCGAGGCACCCGGGCCGCTCTCTGTGTACCGAGCAGCCCCTCGTGTGGTGCACCGACAGCTCTACGTGTACGCAGTTCTTCACGGAGAGTTTGATCCTGGCTCAGGACGAACGCTGGCGGCGTGCTTAACACATGCAAGTGGAGCGACGAACCAGGGCTTGCCCTGGGGCAGAGCCGCGAACGGGTGAGTAACACGTGGGTAACC
>DASQFQ010000102.1:0-9396 GCA_035633075.1 Solirubrobacteraceae bacterium
CTCTTGCACGGCGGCCCGCTGGCGGGCGATCGTCTCCTCGTCGCCGCGGGCGACCGGCCCGGTGAGGGCGCGCGGCGCGCCGAGCTCGGACCAGTTCTCCAGCGCGGCACGGGCGAGCGGCGCGAGCATCTCCCGGTCGACGCCGGCGGTGGCGGCGATGCGCTCGGCGGCGCCCTCGAGCGTGACCAGGAAGTTGGCGGCGATAGAGGCCGCGGCGTGGTAGGCGGCGCGGTCCTCGTCGGCGATCTGGACCGGGCGCATGCCGAGCGCGGTGGCCAGCGCCCGCGCGGCGCCCAGCGCGCGCGGCGTGGAGCCCGCGACCGCGCATCCGGCGCCGGCGAACGGCGGCGTCCCGCTTCGCGGCACGGTCATCAGCGGGTGCAGGCCGAAGGCCTCGTGGCCGCCGAGCACGGCGAGCCCGGTGGCGCCCGAGCAGTGGCCGACGAGCGGGCCCGGCGTCACGGCCGCGGCGGCCGCGCCGATCTCCCCGTCGGGGACGCAGAGCAGCACCGCCTCGGCGCCGGCGGGATCACCTCCGCGGCCGAGCGGCCCTTCGACCTCCAGGCCGCGCTTGCGCAGCGCGGCGGCAAGGGCATGACCGAGGCGGCCGGCGCCGACGAGGGCACAGCGGCGCGGCAGGGGATCGGGGTGGGAGGTCCGGTCCAGTTCTCGCATGAGATACCGGCTGGGAGGGGTCGAAAGCGGGTGATCGAGGTCCGTCCTCACGACGGTGACGGCCTCGGCGTCGATGATACCCGCAGCGTGCGGGTTGCCATCCTCGCCGCGCTGACGGCGCGGGCTACAGTGGCGCCGATGCCCGGCGCGGACACACGGCGCGAAGAGCTCAAGGCCATCTGGCGGCAAGCCTCGACGTGCGCGAAGTGCCCGCAGCTGGCGGCGACGCGCACCAGCGTCGTCTTCGGCTCGGGCAACGCGGACGCCGACCTGATGTTCATCGGCGAGGCGCCCGGCGCCAACGAGGACAAGCAGGGCCTGCCGTTCGTCGGCCAGGCGGGGCAGCTGCTCGAGCGCCTGCTCGGCGAGATCGGCCTCGAGCGCGACGACGTCTTCATTGCGAACACCTTGAAATGCCGCCCTCCCGGCAACCGCGATCCGCTGCCGCAGGAGATCGACAACTGCCAGGAGTACCTGTTCCGGCAGCTCGAGCTGATCGAGCCGCGCGTGGTCTGCACGCTGGGCAACTTCTCGACCAAGCTGCTGCGGGCCGACCCCGCCACGGGGATCACCAGGCTCCACGGGCGCGAGGAGGTGCGGACCATCGGGCCGCGCACGGTGCGCCTGTACCCGATGTACCACCCGGCTGCTGCCCTCTACACGCCGTCGATGCTCGAGACGCTGCGAACGGACTTCCTCCGGCTGCCCGAGCTGCTGGCCCTGGACCCGCCGCCGCAGCCGGCGGCGGAGGAACCCGAGCTGGTGGTCCCCGAACCCGGGGTGGTCGAGGAGATCGAGGCGGAACGTCAGCCCGACGAGTCCCAGCTCGGCCTGTTTTGAAGCTCGATCACGTGTCCTTGAACGTCTCCGACCGGCCGCGGTCGATCGAGTGGTACCGCGAGGTGCTCGGCCTCGAGCCGCGCAGCGAGCCCAAGCAGGACGACTGGCCCGTGTTCATGGGCGACCAGCTCGCCCTGTTCCAGGCCGCCACGCCGGCCCCGGACCGGGACTCCGAGACGGCCGGGCTGCGCCACTTCGCCTTCCGGGTCGGGGCGGACGAGCTCGAGCGCGCGCAGGCGCATCTCGGCGAGCAGGGGGTGCGGTTCAACTCCGAGGACCACGGCAGTGCCCGCTCGGTCTACTTCCGCGATCCCGACGGGAACACGATCGAGATCACGACCTACGAGGTCTGACCGGCCCGGTCGTCGACGGTGATCGCGTAGCGCTCGTGGTCGCGCCACTGGCCGCCGATCAGCAGGTAGCGCGGCGAGTAGCCCTCCAGCCGGAATCCCGCGCCCCGCGCCAGGGCGATCGAGGCGTGGTTGCAGGGCTGGATGTTGGCCTCCAGGCGGTGCAGGGCGAGGGGGCCGAAGGCGTGGTCGAGCACGAGCTCCATGGCCTCGCGCATCAGGCCCTGCCCGGCGTGGCGCGCGTTGCCGTAGTAGCCGAGGAAGGCCGACTGGAAGGAGCCGCGGACGATCTGCGAGATGTTGAACACGCCGACGATCTCCCCGGTGCCGGCGAGGCAGGCGAGCAGGCACGCGAACTCCTCGCGCCGGCAGCGCGCGAGCAGATCCTCGAACTGCTCGTCGCGCTCAGGCGGATAGGCCCAGGGCCGGTGCAGCTCCCAGCTCTCCTCGACCATGGCCAGGAACGGCTCGCGGTCGGCGGCGGACAGCTCGCGGAGCACGACGCGGCTCATGCCGGCCTCCGCGCCCGCCGCACCGCCGCGAGCTGCGCGCGCTCCCGGCCGGCGTCGCGGCCGGCGGCCACGCGGGCGAGGGCTCGCGTGGCGAAGGTCAGGGCCTGGGCCACGTCGTCCAGCGTGCGCGCGCGCGGGCCGAGGTTGGCCTCGACGACGGCGCGGCGGCGGCGGGCGAGCAGGTCGTGAGGCTCGCCGCCGTAGGCCGGCCGCGTGGCGTGACCTCCGAGATGGCGCAGGCGGGTCCCCGGATCGAGGACGCTGGGCACGCCGGCGGCGCGGGCGCGCAGGCAGAGGTCCATGTCCTCATAGAACAGGAAATGGCTCGGGTCGAACGGCCCAAGGCGCCGCAGCGTCGCCGTGCGGGCGGCCAGGCAGGCGGCGGTCGCCCAGCCGACCGCGCGCGGGCGCTCGGCGCGGTGGGGCTCGGCGCGCTCGCGCAGAGCGCGCGGGAGCAGCGACGGGTGGACGAGGGCGGGCAGCAGGGCCGCCGTCGTTCCCGGCAGCGGGTGCGCCGAGCGCTGGAGCCCGCCGCCGGCCTCGAGCAGGCGCGGCACCCACAGCCGCTCGGGCCCGGCGGCGGCGCGGGCGGCGAGACGTGTCAGCGAGGCGTCGAGCAGCTCGCAATCGGGGTTGAGCAGCATCGTGACCTGGTGGCGCGCGCGCTGCAGGCCGGCGTTGCAGGCCGCCCCGAAGCCTGGGTTCGCGCCGAGCTCCACCACTTCGGCGCCGTGCTCGCGCGCGAGCGCCGGCCCGCGGTCGCGCGAGGCGGCGTCGACCGCCACCACCTGGGGCGGCTCGGGCAGGTGGCGCTCCAGCGAGGCCAGCAGGCCGCGCAGCGGTCCCGCCGAGTCGTGCAGGACGGTGACGATTGTGAAGCTCACCTCGCCGCCGCCTCGGCCAGCACCGCGCGGGTGCTCCGCGCCGTCGCGTCCCAGCTCAGCGGGGCGATCGCCGCGCGGCCCGCCGCCAGCAGCCGCTCGCGCAGGCCCGCATCCGCGGCGACGGCGAGCAGCGCGTCCGCGAGCCCCGCGGCGTCCCCCGGCTCCACGAAGAGCGCGCCCTCGGCTCCGAGCGTCTCGCGGAAGACGGGCAGGTCGCTCACGATCGCGGGGGTCCCCGCCGAGAGCGCCTCGACGGGCGGCAGCCCGAAGCCCTCGAGCCAGGAGGGGAGCACGAGCGCCAGCGCGCCCGCGTAGAGGCCGCCGAGGTCTTCGACTCGACCCGCGATTCGCACTCCCTGACCGGCCAGGCGCCCCTCGAGGCGCCCCTCGCCGGCGATCACCAGCCGCGCCGCCAGGCCGCGTCCGCGCGCCCGCGAAAAGGCGTCCACCAGCACGTCGGGCGCCTTGCGCGGCTCGAGCGCCCCGACGAACAGGAAGTAGGGGTTCCCGGCCGTCTGGGCGGCCGCCGGCCCGAGGTCGCGCGGCGCGAGCGGCACCGCGCGCACGCGACGCGCGTCAAGCCCCCACGCCGCGATCAGCTCCTCGCGGACGGCCTCGGCGTCGCACAGCACGCGCTCGGCACGGCGGGCCAGCCGGCGGGGGCGGGCGAGCCGGTGCCACACGCGCTCGTAGGGCGTGAAGTCGCCCGGGCGCCGTTCCCACGCGCGGTCGTGGACGGTCAGCACGAACGGCGTGCGCGGGCCGAAGGCCAGCGGAGCGGGAGCGGGCGCCCACACCACGTCGCAGTCGGCGCCGAGCAACGCCTCGAGTCGCGGGCGGCCCGAGAGGGCGGCCGCGCCGAAAAGCACCCTGCCGGGCAGGCGATCGCGCACGGCGCCCACGCCGGCGGGCAGGCTCCCGGCGGAGCCGCGGGGCAGCAGCACGCGCCACTCGTCCTCGGGGAACGCGGCGGCCAGGGCGCCGAGCAAGGCGGACGTATAGTGCGCCACCCCACGCGCGGGGCCGCTGACCAGGCTGCGGCCGTCGACGCCGACCCTCACGAAGCCACCCGCTGACCGGCCCGATCGCCATCGACGCCCGCGCCGCCGCCCGCCCGGAGCTCGGCGGCGTGGAGCGATGGGCCCGGGAGCTGTCGCTGCGCCTGCCCGCGCTGCGGCCCGGCGGCTACGCAGTCATGCGCCCGCCCGGCGGGCTCGTGCACCGCGCGGGGCACGCGTGGGAGCAGCTCGTCCTGCCCGCGCGGGCCGCGCGACTTGGCGCGCGCGCCCTGCTGTGCCCGGCCAACCTCGCCCCGCTGGCGTTCCCGCGCAACGTGGTGGTCATCCACGACGCGGCCGCGCTGCGACACCCCGAGTGGTACTCGCGCAGCTACGCCGGCTGGCAGCGGCTCGTGCTGCCGGCCCTGGCCCGTCGTGCGCTGCACGTCGTGACCGTATCCGAGTTCTCGCGCGGCGAGCTGACCGCCCTGCTGGGCGTGGCGCCCGAGCGCGTGACCGTGGTGCCCGGCGGCGTCGACGCGGCGTTCTCGCCGGACGCCGATCCGCGACCGGCGTGGGCCTCGCTCGCCCTCGCCCGCCCGTACGTCCTGTGCGTCGCCTCCCACACCGCGCGCAAGAACCTGCGGGCGCTCGTCCCGGCCGCGCGGGCCCTGGGCCGCGACGGCGTCGACGTCGTCGTAGCCGGTGGCCACCGGCCGCAGTTCGCCGGCGAGGCGGGGCTCGACGCCCTGCGGCTGCTCGGTTACGTCGACGACGCGCTGCTGCCCGGTCTCTACGCGGGCGCGGAGGCCTTCGTGCTGCCCTCGCTCCACGAGGGCTTCGCGCTGACCGTGCTGGAGGCGATGGCGTGCGGCGCGCCGGTCGTGGCCGCGGCGACGACGGCACTGCCCGCCACGTGCGGGGACGCCGCGCTGCTGGTGGAGCCCGCGCCGGAGGCGCTGCGCGACGCGCTCAGCGGCCTGCTCGCCGACGACGGCGAGCGCGCACGGCTGGTCGCCGCGGGCCGGGTGCGCGCGGCCGCTTTCACGTGGGAGCGAACGGCGCGCGAGCTCGACGCACTGCTCAGCGACCTTCCAGCCGCCTCGCGGCACTCCGGAAGACGCTCAGGGACGGGGCGCTGATCAGGCGCCCGCCGCGCACGCGGCGCAGCCCGGACCAGTCGAAGGCGTTCTGCGAGCCCTCCTCCGAGAGCCAGGTGTACCAGACGACCCGCTCGATCCGCAGGCGCCGCCGGAAGCGCGCGAGCAGCGAGAGCCCGGCGCGCAGGCGCGCCGCCTGGCCGCGCTCGTCGGTGACGAAGCCCGGGGCGCCCTCGGTCTTGCCCTTCGACGCCGGCCAGGACAGCTCGGTGATCCAGATCGGTACACGCGCGTCGCCGAAGCGGCGCGTCTCGCGACGTGCGAGCTCGGCGAGGCGGATCACGTTGCGCGGGCGCCCCGTGTAGGGATGCAGCGCCACGGCGTCGAAGCTCCCGCGCCCGCCGGCGCGGTAGACCGAGCGCAGCGCCGTCCAGCTCTCGTTGGGCAGCCCGGCGAGGATCGCCCGCGCACCGGGGTCGGCGGCGCGCAGCGCGCGCCGGGCGGCGCGCAGGAGTGCCACGTAGGGCCGTGCGAAGGGCTGGCGCGTCCAGTAGCGGGTGAGGTTCGGCTCGTTCCAGACCTGCCAGTCGCGGATCGACGTCCTGGGCAGGTCGGGGCGCTCGGTCCACAGCGAGCCGCGGGGGCCGTAGCGGCCGACGAGCGCGGTGAGGAAGCGGGTGTAGGCCTCGGTCCCGGCCGGGGCGGACGCGGCGCCGTCGGCCGGCCGGACGGCGGCCCAGCCGGGTGTCCGGTGGACGACGGGCAGCACCCGCAGCCGCCGCTTCGCCGCGGCGGCGACGACGGCGTCGAGCTCGGTGAGGTCGGTGACCTCCGGGCTGGGCTGGGCCGCGCGCCAGTCGAAGGCGGTGCGCACGGTCTCCGCGCCGGCTGCGGCCATCCTGTCGTACTCCGAGTCGAGCGCGTTGCCGGGCCGAGTGAGCGGACCGTCGGCCTGCACCCCCAGCCACCCGCGCGGCACGTCGCGGGCATCGGCAGGAGCGGCCAGGAGCGCCAGCGCGAGGAGCGCCGCCGTCGGGAGCCGCCAGAGCCTCACCCGCGCAGGCTCGCGATCACGTCGCTGGCCATGCGCAGGCGCAGGGCGAGGATGCGCGCGAGGTCGAGCAGCATCGCCTCGCCGAGGGCCGGGTTCTCGGCCGACTGCCGCTCGAAGGCGTCCATGTCGAGGCGCACGACCCGCACATCCGTGACCGCGTCGAGCGTCGCGGAGCGCGGCCGGCCGTCGAAGAAGGCCAGCTCACCGACCACGGACGGGGCGTCGATCGACTTGAAGGCCGTCTCCTCGCGGGGAATGCGCACCGCGAGCGTCCCCTCGGTGAGCAGGTAGAGCGCGCGGTCACGAGGCCGGCTGGCGGGCGGCGGCGTTCACGTCCGCGCGAACGGTAGCGCTCGACCGCAGGGCCCAGACCTTCATGCCCCCCTTGCGGCCCGGCACCTCGAGCTCGTCGAGGCACTCGAGGTCGGCGGGCGGCTCGCTCAGCTGCGCGCGGGTTCCGTCCGCCACGAAGAGCTGGTAGGGCGTGCCCTTCGTCATCGCCTCGAGGCGCGCGGCGGTGTTCGTGGTGTCGCCGATCGCCGTGTACTCCAGCCGCCGAGCCGACCCCACGTTGCCCGACATCACGTCGCCGGTATTGAGGCCGATCCCCATCTTGAAGCCGTCGCCGTGTCCGTCCTCGCGCATCCAGGCATTGAAGCGCTCGAGCCGCTCGAGCATGTCGCGTGCGGCGGCCAGAGCGCGCTCGGCGTGGTCGTCCGCCGGCAGCGGCGCCCCGAACACCGCCATGATCCCGTCCCCCATGTAGGCCACGAGCGTCCCGCCCTGGTCGAGGATCGCGTCGCTCATCTGCGTCAGGTAGTGGTTGAGCACGCCGATGACCTGCCCGGGCTCGCGCCCTTCGGCGAAGGACGTGAACCCGCGGAGGTCGCTGAACAGCACCGTCGCCTGCAGCAGCTCGCCGCCGAGCCGCACGTCCTCCTCGTCGTCGGCGCGGTCCAGGACCTGCGCGACCACGGAGTCGGGGACGAACCGCGCGAACAGGTCGCGCGTCTGGGCGCGCTCGAAGGTGGCGGTCAGCCAATGCACGAGCAGCGCCCCGAGGAACCCGACCGCCAGGCCGATCAGGGGCACGACCAGCGGGAGGATGAGGTCGGCCCCGAACGCGAGCTGGACGACCACCAGGAAGAGCAGGCCGACCGCCGCGCTCACCGCGAGGGCGGTGAGCGGGCGCAGACGCAGCCCCAGCAGCGGTGCGAGCAGCGCGAGCGCGAGGGCGAGCAGCGCGTCGGCGAGCCCGCTCGACGCGTGCAGCGCCGCGCCGCGCAAGAGCGTGGAGACCGCGTTGGCGTGGATCTCCGGCCCCGCCATCTCCCCGGCCGGCCACGACGTCGGGTGGCGGTCCTGCAGGCTCGGGGCGACGCCGCCGATGATGACGATCTTCCCGCGGAAGGTCCCGGGCGCGAAGCGCCCGCGCACCGCGCGCGAGAAGGAGACGCTGCGCATGTGGCCGGGCGGCCCGGAGTAGTCGATCCAGGCCCCGTCGCCGCTCAGGCGCCGGCGGTCGACCCGCCGCCCGGCGCGCTCGACGGTGGCCACGGACAGCGCGCGCAGGCCGTCGACGGCGTAGGGCACGCGGCGCAGGGCACCGGCCGAGTCCTCGGGCAGGAGCCCGTTGCCGGGCGTCGCGCGGGCGAACTTCTGGGCCTCCGCGCCCCCCAGGATGTTGGTCTTCGCGTTCGCCCCGACCTCGGTTGTGCTGAGGATGACGTTGCCGGCGCGCCGGATCGCGAGGACGAGCTCGTTGTCGGCCTCGGGATCGTCGGAGGCCTCGGTGAACTGGACGTCGTAGGCGATCGCCCGCGGGCGGTCGTCGGCGATCCGTGCGAGCGCGCGGGCGAAGGTCCGGCGCGAGAACGGGAAGCGCTCGCGCAGCTCGCTGAAGGTGACGTCATCGATCCCGACCACGATCACGTCGCGCGGAGCGGGGCGCTCGCCGCGGACGGCGAAGCGGGTGTTGACGGTGGCCAGCTCGGCGCGGCTGAGCAGGTCGGCGGCCTCGAGCAGCAATGTGGTTGCGGCGGCGATGACCGCGACCGCCAGCAGGAGGGCCCGGCGCAGGCGGCGCGTCGTCGCGCGGCGCCTCAGCTCACCCTCCGGGCCGGGCGACGTAGCTCTCGCCGCTCCCCACGCGGATCATGCGCGGGGCGTTGGCCGGGGTGCGCTGGGGCTTGGGGGGTGCCGGCGCCCCGCCCTCATCCTCGCCGCTGACGGGAGGTGCGTTGGGCACCACCGTGAAGTCCTCCACCTCGACCACGCCGCGCGACACACGCGTCAGGGTGCCGTCACAGCGGTCCTCCGTCAACCATCGCGTGCCCCGCACGGTTGCCGCGGAGTACCGCCCGCGAGTCCGGAAACGGCCCTTGCCGTCGCCCCACAGCCGGCGCACGCGCCGACCGTCGGTGCGCGAGGAGGCCCGTGCCTCCCCGCACACCTTCCGGTAGGAGCTGCCGGCGAGGACGAGCGTCGTCAGCGGCGGCGAGCCGGTGCTGTCCATGACGACGAACTGTCCGCGGAAGAACTCGGCCCGGAACGTGGCGCCGCGGCGGTTGCGCGCGACGATCAGCCGCACGCGGCCCTCGGTCGCCTTGACCGTGGTTCCCAGCGGCACCTCGCGACGGCCCAGCGGCACCTCGCGACGGCCGCGGAGCGTGACGAAGGAGTCCTGGCTCGGCTGCTTGAGCAGGACCCGGCCCGACACCCGCTCGACGACCACCGTGCGGTGCAGCTCCGGCACGACCGGCGCGGGCACCGGCTCGGGCTGCTGGGCGAGCACGCCGGCGGGGAGGCCGAGCGCGGTGAAGGCGAGGATGCCGAGGGATGTGCGGGTCATGCGGGAGTGAGCTCCGCGGTCACGCTAACCGACGGCTGCGGGAGCATGCGTGGAGTTCTTCACATCTAGACTCGCCGGCCGATGGCTCCCCGCGTCGCTCTGGTCCACGACTTCCTGCTCGACCTGCGCGGC
>DASQFQ010000103.1:0-9360 GCA_035633075.1 Solirubrobacteraceae bacterium
CAACGCGTGCACCGTCGAGGGGACGCCGCTGAGCATGGCGCCAGCCATGCCCGCCCGGACCACGTCGCCGATCCGGACCATTCCCAGGCTCACGCGTAGAACGGTACGGTGCGGCGCATGGACGCCGAGGCCACGTTCAACCGCGCCAAGCGCATCGACCCTGGCCATCCCGCGTGAGCGAGCGCTTCCGGCGCCTGCTGCCCGACGCGGCCGACGGACTTTCCGCCGGGGACCTCGCGCACGAGGTCCCCGGCCCGACGCCGGCCGACCGGCCCTTCGTGCTGGTGAACATGATCGCCACCGTCGACGGGCGCGCGACCATCGCCGGGCGCACGGTGCCGATCGCGAACCGCGCCGACTACGAGCTCTTCCACGCTCTGCGCGCGCGCGTGGACGCGGTGATGGTCGGCGCGGAGACCGTGCGCGTGGAGGGCTACGGCGCGATGGAGCAGATCGGGGTTGTGGTCACCCGCTCGGTCGACATCCCGCCGGAGACCGGGCTGCTGGCCGCGCCGGGGAACACCGTCGTGGTGTTGACGCCGTCGCCCGACGCGGAGCTCGCACCGTGCGCCGCGACGGTGCACTACATCCGCGAGGCCGACCTGGCGGTAGGGCTGGGGCGCCTGCGCGCCGAGCACGGCGTGCGCTCGATCGACTGCGAGGGCGGTCCCCACCTCAACGCGACGCTCCTGCCCGCCGGACTCGTCGACGAGCTGCACCTCGTCACCGCGACCAAGCTCGCCGGCGGCCTCGACCCGCTGACGATCCTCTCGGGCCCGGCGCTCGACCCTCCCCTCGACCTCGCCCTGCTCTCGCTGCACGAGTCCGGCGGCTACCTGTTCGCGCGCTACGGGGTGTCGACGGGCGGCTAGCCTGCGGGCGTGGAGTCAGCGACCACGCGTTACGCCCGCGACGGGAGCGTGAGCATCGCCTACCGGGTGATCGGCGACGGGGGCGCCGGACCTCGCGGCTCGTGCGGCCGGCCGAGCTCGGCCTCGACCTCCACCTCGACGCGCCAGCGCGGGTCGAGCAGACCGACCACCACGACCATCGTCGCGGCCGGGCGCGCCGTGCTGAACAGTGCGCCGTGCACGCGGCCGACCGCCTCCCAGTCGTCGGCGTCGAGCAGGTACATGCGCGTGCGCACCACGTCGTCGAGCGTCGCTCCGAGCTGCGCCAGCGCGGTCTCGGCGATCTCGAAGCAGCGCCGGGCCTGCACCTCGGGGTCGGGGTCGCAGCCGCCGTCGGGCCACACCGGCCCCGTGCCCGACACCAACACGCGCGAGCCCGCGCGGATCGCGCGGCTGAAGCCGATCACCGGCTCGAACGGCGAGCCCGAGGATGCGCGCCGGCGGTGAGCCATGCCCGACATCAGGACAGCGGCTTGAGGCCTCCGCCGCGCTTGCGCTCGCTGCGGTAGTCGACGTGCTCGCAGTTGCGGAAGCGATAGGCCTTCTTCCGCGACCGTGCCACGTGGTAGATGTCGCGGCCGGGGCCGCAGTCGACGACGCCGCGTCCATAGTGGACCGAGATGGCGTCGTTGCCCCGCCCGCCGTAGATCCGGTTGTAGCCGTGCGAGGCGTAGATGAAGTCGTTCCCGGACCCGCCGTAGATCAGGTCGCGCTGTCCCGACGGCTGGCCGCCGCCGTCCCAGTCCCCCCACAGCACGTCGGACCCGCCGCGCCCGGAGAGCCGGTCGGAGCGGTGGTGGCCGAGGAGCTCGTCCGATCGCCGCGAGCCGGTGTACTTCGCCGACGAGGACTTGGCCTTGCGGATCTTGCCGTGGATGGTCGGCCAGTGTGCGTGGGACGCGCACCCGTTGCACGGCTGGCCGGGGATGTGATTCGCGAGGGCCGAGGGCACGACCGCGAGCGCAACGACGACGGCTGCAAGAGCAAGGTTGCGAAGCATTCCCAATCTCCTTCGGCAACAAGAGGCCCGCCCTTGAAAGGGCGGGCCTTTGAGCCGCAGGATAGCCGCGACCGACGACGTAGGCTCACCGTCTGCGCACCCTCTCCCGCCCGCAGCTCACCGCCGCCCTCACCGCCCGCCAGATGCTGCTCGACCGGCAGCGGCTCGAGCCCGACGAGGCGATCCGCCGCCTCACGCCGCTGCAGGGGCAGCACGCACCCGCGCCCTTCGTCGCCCTCGCCGCCCGCCTTCACGGCTTCACACGCGACGACCTGGAGGGGGCACTGCGCTCCCGCAGCGTCGTGAAGACGACGATCATGCGCCTCACGCTCCACCTCGCCGCGGCGACGGAGTACCCGGCCTACGCGCAGCTGGCGCGCCAGGCGCGGATGCGCGCCTGGCGCGCCAGCTATGCGCACCTCGACGAAGCGCGCGTGGCCGCCGAGCTCCGCGCCTGGCTCGGCGAGCCGCGGACGAACGCGGAGATCCGCGAGCGGGTCGGCCGCTACGAGGGCGTGACCGACGAGCCGTGGATACCGGTGATATTCGCCCGCAGCCTGCTGCCGCTCGTGCAGCTTCCGCCGGCCGGCTCCTGGCACGACCCGCGGCGGCCGAGCTTCGTCGTCGATCCGCGCCCACTGCCCGAGCCCGCCGAGGCTGCGGCTCTCGTCCTCTCCCGCTACCTGGCGGCCTTCGGGCCTGCAAGCCGTCGCGACGTCGCCGCCTGGGCGGGCGTGGCGCAGCGCGACTTCGCCGAGGCATGGACGCGCCTGTCGACCGTGTCCTACCGCGACGAGCAAGGCACCGAGCTGTTCGACCTTCCCGACCAGCCGCTGCCGCCCGCCTCCACGCCGCTGCCGGTGCGCCTGCTCGCCCGCTGGGACCAGCCCCTGCTTGCCTACGCCGACCGGGAGCGGATCGTCCCGCTCGAGGTCCAGCAGCTGAAGCTCACGCTCAGTGGCGACTCGACGGTGACCGTCGACGGGCGCGTCGCCGCCAGCTGGAAGCTCGCGCGCAAGGGCGGCGCCGTCCAGCTCACGGTCACCCCGCACGTCGAGATCCGCCGCTCGGCCCGTGCCGAGATCCGCGCCGAAGCCGAGCGCACGGCCCGTTTCTGCGAGCCGGATGCCCGCAGCTTCGACGTCGCCGGGGTGTAGCCGCGCTCAGCCGGCTCCTCCGACGACGAGCTCCATCAGCAGGCAGTCGCGCCAGTCGCCGGACGGGTCGCGCCAGGCGGCGTGCATCACTCCCACGGGACGGAAGCCGACCTTCTCGTAGCAGCGGATCGCCGCGCGGTTGGCGGTCGCCGGGTCGATGTTGACGCGGTGGTGTCCTCGAACCTCGACGAGATGGCGGATCACCGTCTCGATCGCGTCGGTCGCGATGCCCTGCCGGTGACGCGCGGGGTCGACGAAGATGTCGAGCCACGCGTGTCGGAAGTCGGGCTCGTGCTCTTCGCTGAACTGGACGAGGCCCACGATCGCCTCGTCGAGGAGGATGGTCATGCGGATGCTCCGAGGATCGTCGTCGAAGGGGAACCCAGGGTCCGGCAGCCCCCACCAGGCCGAGACCGCGGGGGTGCGGTGGATCGCCCGCAGCGCATCGGCGTCGCCGGCCTGCACCTCGCGCAGCATCACGCGTCGACCGGTGAGCTCGGGCATCGGGCGAGGGTAGAGCGCCCTGATAGCTTCGCGCCCGTGGTTCCGGAAGCCCCGCTCGAGCGCGCCGGGGCCGGCCTCGTCCCCCAGGGCGAGGGCTGGTTCGTGCTGAACGCCCGCGAGGCGAGCTGGTTCGACGGCGACTTCGGCGCATATACGCGTTTCGAAGGTGCAGCGCGGTTCCCCGAGATCGGGCTCAACATCGGCGTACTCGCGCCCGGCCGGCCCGCCTGCATGTATCACGGCGAGGACGTGCAGGAGGACTTCCTCGTCCTCTGGGGCGAGTGTCTGCTGCTGATCGAGGGCGACGAGCGGCCGCTGAAGGCCTGGGACTTCGTCCACTGCCCGGCGTGGACGGAGCACGTGTTCGTCGGGGCGGGCAACGGCCCATGCGCGATCCTCGCTGTCGGCGGCCGCGGCGGCGACGCCGTGATCTATCCAGCCTCGGAGCTCGCGCAGCGCCACGGGGCCGGGGTGCAGCGGACCACGTCGGAGCCCGACGAGGCGTATGCGGCCAACAAGCCCGACGTCCCCATCGAGTACCGCGACGGCTGGCTGCCGGGCTAGTGACCGCTCGTGAGGCTTCCATCGTCCTCCATCGCGATGAACGCGAAGATCACCGCGTAGCCCGGGTTGGGCGGGATGTCGATGATCGCCGCGAGCACGCGGTCACGCCGTAGCCCCAACCCGCATCCTAATCCGACTCCGATGGTAGGCTTTAGGCCCTGATGATCTTCACAACGAAGGCGGAATACGGGGTGCGGCTGCTCATCCAGCTCGGGCTCAGGCGCGACGCGGGGCCCGTCTCGCTGAAGGCGGTCGCGGCGGCCGAGAACCTCCCGCTCGCCTATCTCGAGCGCATCGCCGCGCTGCTCAAGAAGTCCGGCCTCGTCCTCGCCACGCGCGGGGCGCACGGCGGCTACCTGCTCGCCAGGCCCGCCGAGGAGATCACGATGGACGCCGTCGTGCTCGCGCTCGAGGGTGCCATCGCCCCGATGGACTGCTTCCTCGACGACCACGACGGCCGGGTGCTGTGCTCGCACGAGCACGACGCCCCCAACTGCGCCACCAAGCTCATGTGGACGCGCGTGCAGATGGGCGTGATCCGCTCGCTCCAGCGCACCACGCTCGCGGAGCTAGTCGAGTTCAGCTCGCGGGCCGAGAGGGTCCCGAGCCCCGCCGAGCTTCCCCACGCACCGCTTTCGATCACCTAGGAGACCATGGCCGACCTCGAGATCAGAAACCTGCACGTCAGCGCCGGGGACAAGCAGATCCTGCGTGGCGTGGACCTGCACGTCCGCGCGGGGGAGTTCCACGCGCTGATGGGGCCCAACGGCTCGGGCAAGTCGACGCTGGCCAACGCGATCATGGGCCATCCGAACTTCGAGGTCACCGAGGGCCAGGTCATCTTCGACGGCAAGGACATCACCGAGGCCGATCCCGACGAGCGCGCCCGCTTGGGCCTCTTCATGGCCTTCCAGTACCCCGTCGCCATCCCCGGGGTGACGACCGCGAAGTACCTGCGCATGGTGATCAACGCGCACCGCGAGGCGCGCGGCGAGGAGCCGATCTCGCTCAAGGACTTCCGCAAGCAGGTCGAAGCCGCGATGGAGCTCACCCGCGTGCCCAAGGAATTCTCGAGCCGCTACATCAACGACGGGTTCTCCGGCGGCGAGAAGAAGCGCATGGAGATCCTCCAGCTGGCGCTCCAGCAGCCCAAGCTCGCCGTGCTCGACGAGACCGACTCGGGGCTCGACATCGACGCGCTCAACACGGTCGCCGCGGGCGTCAACACCGTGGCGGCCGGTTCCGACATGGGCGTCCTGATCATCACCCACTACCAGCGCATCCTGCACATGGTGAAGCCGCACTTCGTCCACATCATGTTCGACGGTCGCATCGTCAAGGAGGGCGGGCCCGAGCTGGTCACGCAGCTCGAGAAGGAGGGCTACGGCTGGATCCGTGACGAGGTCGCCGCGGCGGCATGACGCTGGCCGTACCGACCGCCTCTGAGTTTCCCGTCCTCGAGCGCGAGGGGCTCGTCTACCTCGACTCCGCCGCGACGTCGCAGACGCCGCGCTGCGTCATCGAGGCGATGGACCGCTACTACCTCGAGTCGCGCGCGACGGTGCACCGCAGCCTCTACCCGCTGGCGGAGGAGGCGACGGAGCTATTCGAGGGGGCCCGCGCGCGCGTCGCGGCGTTCGCCGGCTCCACCCGCGGCGAGACGATCCTGACCCGCAACGCGACCGAGTCGCTCAACCTCGTCGCGTGGTCGTGGGGGCGCGCCAACGTGGGGGCCGGCGACCTGATCGTCCTGACCGAGATGGAGCACCACTCCAACATCGTGCCGTGGCAGATGCTCGCGCAGGACCGCGGCGCCGAGCTCGCCTACGTGCGGGTCGGCGACGACGGCCTGCTC
Source organism: Solirubrobacteraceae bacterium (assembly GCA_035633075.1). Taxonomy (GTDB): domain Bacteria; phylum Actinomycetota; class Thermoleophilia; order Solirubrobacterales; family Solirubrobacteraceae; genus DASQFQ01. The sequence goes on from DASQFQ010000103.1 coordinate 5,992, forward strand.
GACCTCGACACGCTCGACGCGCTGCTCGCCCGCGGCCCCAAGGCGCTCGCGGTCGCCCACGTTTCCAACGTGCTCGGAACCGTCAACCCGATCGCCGAGATCGCGCGCCGCGCCCACGCCGCCGGTACGATCGTGGTGGTCGACGGCTCTCAGGCCGCTCCGCACCTCCCGCTGGACGTCGGGGCGCTGGGCGCGGACTTCTACGCCTGGACCGGCCACAAGGCCTACGGGCCGACCGGCATCGGGGTCCTGCACGGCCGACGCTCGCTGCTCGAGGCCATGCCGCCGTGGCTGGGCGGCGGGCACATGATCGCCAGGGTGGACCTCTACGAGTCCACCTACGACGAGCCGCCGGCGCGCTTCGAGGCCGGCACGTCGGCCATCGCCGAGGGCATCGGGCTCGGCGCCGCGGTGGACTTCCTCGGCGAGATCGGGATGGAGACCGTGCGCGAGCACACGCGCGAGGTCGCCGGCTACGCCGCGGAGCGCCTGCGCGAGGTGCCCGGCCTGACGCTGCACGGCCCATCGGACCTCTCGCTGCGCGGCAGCGTCTGCTCGTTCGCGATCGAGGGCGTGCACCCGCACGACACCGCGGAGATCCTCGGGCGCGAGGGCATCTGCATCCGCGCCGGCCATCACTGCGCCCAGCCGCTGATGAGGCGCCTGGAGGTGGGGGCGACATCGCGCGCGAGCTTCGCCATCCACTCCACCCGCGACGAGGTCGACCGGCTGATCGAGGGCCTCGCCACGGTGCGCAGCGTGTTCGGGCTGCAGTGATGGACGACCTGTACCGCGAGAACATCCTCGACCACTACAAGCAGCCCCGGAACTGGGGCGAGCTCCCCGATCCCGACCTCGAGTTCGAGGACTTCAACCCGCTCTGCGGCGACGAGCTGAAGGTCCAGATCAAGGTGGGCGACCACGATCGGGTCGCCGACGTGCGCTTCTCCGGCCACGGCTGCGCAATCTCCCAGGCGAGCGCCTCGATGGCCTCCGAGGAGGTCATCGGGATGCCGGTCGACGAGCTCGTGAGGCTCGACCGCTCCTTCGTCCTGGACCTGCTCGGGATCGACATCTCCGCCACGCGCATGAAGTGCGCGCTGCTCACGCTCAAGGTGCTCAAGAGCGCCGGGCTCGGGCAGCCCGCCGCCTGGGAGTCGGAGACGCCGCCCAACGCGGCGGAGGCCGGCGAGGCGATCCCGCCCGGCCAGGCCGCGTAGGGCCCGCTACCCGGCCGGTCGCGCGGTCGCCAGCAGCGCCACGAACTGCCGCGACCGCGCCCGGCGCCCGGCGCCGGCGAGGCGCTCGAATGCCGCGGAACGGAAGCGCTCGAGCGCCGGCTCGGGCAGCGCCTCGGCGAACGCCCGCGTGCCGTGCGACCAGATCCACTCCCACCACGCCTCCGCGCTCTCGTATGTGCGCTCGATGGCCATCTGATGGACCGACACGCCGGCGAACCCCGCGGCCTCGAGCTCCGCGCCCAGCTTGTCGGCCTCGTTGAAGCGCTGCGACATCCGGCCCACGGTCTCGAGCAGCTCCGCGGGCACCTCGTGGGCCAGCTCACGGAGAAGCTCGCCCTCCCAGAGCCACCGCCGGTCCTCGAGGTTCTCCCACGCCGAGACGCCGAGGCGCCCCTCGGGCGACAGCACCCGCCGCCACTCGGCCAGCGCGGCGTCGGGGTCGACCAGGGCGGACAGGCCAAACCCGCACAGCACCGCGTCGAAGCTCGCGTCGGCGAAGCGCAGCGCCGTCGCGTCCATGACCTCGGCGCGGGCGTGCGCGACGTCGGCGACCGCGAGCCGCGCGCGCTCCACCATGCGCGGCGCCACGTCGATCCCCACCACCTCGCCGCCGGGCGCAACGTGCTGGGCGGCCGGCGCCAACACCGCGCCGGCCCCGCAGGCGGCGTCGAGCACCCGCTCGCCGGGCTGCAGGAGCGCCAGCTCGGCCAGCCGCTCGCCAAATGGCGCGAAGTAGCTGAACCCGGCGACGTCGTAGGTCGGCGCCGCGCGGTCGTAGGCACCGATCAGCTGCTCGGGCACGCCCTCCATGGGCGGCAAGGCTACGCGCCGATCGGCGGGTAGAGCTCCCGCAGCTGGTCGACGAAGGCCGCCATCCGCTCGGCGAGCGCCGGGTCGGCGATCTCGAGCATGTTCTCGGCGTTCATCTCCCCCGAGCGCGAGAGGTTGAAGGAGCCGACGAAGATCGTGTCGTCGGCCACCGTGACCTTGGCATGCATGAAGTCGTGGACGCTGCCGGGGGCATACGGGGTCGAGCGCTTGCCGTGGAAGACGGTCAGCGCGCGCTGCAGCAGCGGCGCCTTCCAGCGCGAGCGCGGGTTGGCGTCCCACTGCCGGAAGACCTGGCGCACCTGGGTGGCGTCGCAGACCCCCGCGACGTCGACGCGGCCCTCGGAGAGCACCTCGCCGAGCGTCCCGAGTATCGGCCCGGCGGTCAGCACCGGGGAGGCGATGCGCACACGCCGCCGAGCGGCGCCGATGCGCTTGGCGATCCGGTGCGAGAGCTCGGGGCCGCGGCCGGGCGAGAACCACGGGCGCACCGTCGCGTCGCCCGTCCGCACGGGCGCCAGGTCGAAGTTGCCGCTGTCTTCCACGCGCTCGTGCCGCCAGAGCTGCTCGAAGTTGCGCGTGTAGGCGGCGGCCAGCTCGCCAGACTCGACGGTGGCGATGGCGTTCTCCTCACGCTCCCACGAGTCGAGCGTCCAGTTCGCCGAGCCGGTCCACACCGCTGCGCCGTCGCGCACCGCGTACTTGTGGTGCATGAGGTCGCGCCAGCCGGGGATGCCCTTGAGTGGCACGCCGAGCTGCGCGAGCAGCGAGGGCTCCGTGCGCGGCGGCGGGGGCTCGAAGGGCCGGGGCTCATCGTCGGGCTCGTCGAGGTTGTAGGCGATGCGGACCTGCGCGCCGCGCGCCTGCGCGGAGCGGATGGCGCCGGCCACCCGGTCGCCCACCTCCCCGGGCAGGCGGACGTCGTAGAGCGCGAGGTCGAGCGAGCGCCGCGCCGCCGACAGCCACGGCTCTAGCCAGTCGGCGATGTCGTTCGCGCGCTGGCCGCCGTCGACGAGCGTGCGGACGTCGAGGGCCGGGCTCAGTACGGGAGCGGGCACGCGGCGCCGGCCAGCCGCAGGCCCGGCGTCTGCGCGGCTCCGGCGCCGCTCGAGAGCGCGGTCGACGCGATCAGGGCGAGGAGGGCGAGCATCGGGATCGCGCGTCTGCGCATGTGTGCCAGCCTAGCGGCGCCAAAGCGGGCTCGTCAGCCACGCCGCCGAGCGCCGGGACCGCTAGACTTCAAGTCCGACCTGTGTGGTCGGCTTTCGTACCCATGAGCCCCGTCATCGACATCTGCCCT
>DASQFQ010000104.1:0-6744 GCA_035633075.1 Solirubrobacteraceae bacterium
ACAAGTACGAGCAGGTCCAGAAGCAGAAGGCCGCTCGCAAGCACCAGACCCAGATCAACGTCCGGGAGATCAAGTTCCGGCCGAAGATCGCCCAGCACGACTACGACACCAAGAAGGGTCACGTGATCCGCTTCCTCAACGGGAAGGACAAGGTCAAGGTGACGATCATGTTCCGCGGCCGCGAGATGGCCCACCCGGAGCGCGGCGAGATGCTCCTCAACCGCCTGGCCGAGGAGCTCGGCGAGCTCGCGGTGATCGAGCAGCGCCCACAGCAGGACGGGCGAAACATGGTCATGATGCTCGCGCCCTCGAAGGCTGCGGGCGACGACTCGAGCACGGCGGCGGACGGGAAGGCGCCGACCCAATCGCGCCGAGCCCCGCCGCAGCGCCATTCCGCGGGCTCGGCGCAGCCCGCCGAGATTCGCCCCGAGGAGATCTAGCAAGGCCGCGAGCGCTTGCCTGTCGCTCGTCGGGCACCGTGGGACACCGGATGAGGCAGCTTCGAGCGTGGTCGGGCTCGCTCCCGGCGCCGAAACGCCACTCGCGAACCGGGGGAAGAGTACGATTCGCTCAGAGACTCATGTCGACGTTCGGCATCATGCTGCTGCTCGTGGGCGCCGCGCTCGCGGTGGCGGAGGCCCATGTGCCCACGCACGGCGCGCTTGGCAGCGCGTCGGTGGCGGCGATCGTCGCCGGGGTGGTCATGGTCGTGGCCGGGACGGGCGTGGGATTGGCCCTTGCGCTGGCGGTCGGCCTCGCGGCCGGCGCCGTCGGTGCGGGATACCTCTGGATCGTCCTGCGCAAGGCCATGGCCGCTCGCGGGATGGTGGTGCGCAGTGGGGCCCAGGGGCTCGTCGGCCGTGTCGGCGAGGTGCGCGCCGTGCCGGCCCCGCTCGGGAAGGTCTTCCTCGATGGCGCGATCTGGCGTGCCCGGATGTGGGCCGGCGACGAGGAGGCGGAGGTCCGGCGCGGGGATCCGATCGTGGTCGAGCGCGTCGACGGGCTCACCCTGACCGTCCGCTGCGCGGAGGAATGGGAGGTGGCGCCGTGACCGAAGTCCTGCTCGCGATCGTGGTGCTCGCGGTGCTGCTGGCCACGTTGGTGGGCGCGTCCGTCCGGGTGCTGCGCGAATACGAGCGCGGGGTCGTCTTCCGGCTCGGGCGGCTGGTCGGGCCGCGCGGCCCGGGGCTCGTGCTGCTGATCCCCGGCGTCGACCGCATGGTGAGGGTCTCGCTGCGCACGGTGACGCTCAGCATCCCCCCGCAGGACATCATCACGCGCGACAACGTGACTGCGCGCGTCGACGCGGTTTGCTACTTCCGAGTCGTCGACCCCAACTCGTCGGTCGTCGACATCGAGGACGCGGTCAAGGCGACCTCGCAGATCGCCCAGACCACGCTGCGATCGGTGCTCGGCAAGGCGGACCTGGATGCCCTGCTCAGCGAGCGCGAGCGGCTCAACGAGGACCTCCAGCAGATCATCGACGAGCAGACCGAGCCGTGGGGCATCAAGGTCACGACGGTCGAGATCAAGGACGTCGGGATCCCCACCACGATGCAGCGCGCGATGGCCCGCCAGGCCGAGTCCGAGCGCGAGCGCCGGGCCAAGATCATCCATGCCGAGGGCGAGTCCCAGGCGGCGGCCAAGCTGGCGGAAGCGGCCACCGTGCTCAGCCGCGCACCGGCGGCCATCCAGCTCCGCTACCTGCAGACGCTGTCGGAGATCGGCAGCGAGCAGAACTCGACCATCGTCTTCCCGATCCCGATCGATCTGCTCACGCCGCTGCTGGAGGCGTCCGGGAGAGCGGCGCCCGCGGCGCAGGCCGCGGCCGACGGAGAGCTGTCCGCCAGCGGTGAGCCGCCCGCCGACGGCGAGCTGCCCGAGGGTGCGCGGCCGGGAGAGCTGCCGGCCGGCGTGGGCGACGTGCCGGAGCCCGTGAACGTCAAGCGGCGGCGCGCGCCCAGCTAGACTCGTCCGTCGCCATGCCCAAGATGAAGTCCCACTCCGGCGCCAAGAAGCGCTTCCGCAAGACGGGCACCGGCAAGCTGCGCGCCCGCCACTCCTTCTCGAGCCACATCCTCGAGAAGAAGTCGCCCAAGCGCAAGCGCTCCTTCAAGGAGCCGATCGTGATCGCCAAGGCCGACGAGAAGACCGTCCGCAAGCTGCTGGGGGGCAACGGGCGATGACCCGCGTCAAGCGCTCCGTCCAGGCGCGCAAGAAGCGCCGTGCGACGCTCGAGCTGGCCAAGGGCTACCGCGGGGAGGCGCATTCCTCCTACAAGCGGGCCAAGGAAGCGGTCATGAAGGCCGACTCCTACGCCTACCGCGACCGCCGCAACCGCAAGCGCGACTTCCGCCGCCTGTGGATCACCCGCATCAACGCCGCGGCGCGCCAGGAGGGCATGACCTACGCGACGTTCATGCACGGCCTCAAGCTGGCCGGCATCGAGCTCGACCGCAAGGTCCTGGCCGACATCGCCGTGCGCGATGCCGAGACGTTCCGACGCTTTGCCGAGGCCGCCCGCGAGGCGTCTGCGGCCTGAGGGCCACAAGACTCAAACTCACGGGCGCCCCTCCGGCAGGACGGGCGCCCTTTTTTCGTTCCAGCCACCCATGATCACCAGCCCCAACAACGACACCCTCAAGGAGGTCCGCAAGCTCGGCGGGCGGCGCTGGCGCGACAAGACGCGCGAGTTCGTCGCCGAGGGCGAGGACCTGCTGGCCGCGGCCGAGGCCGCCGGCTGGGAGGCGCAGCGCCTGCTCTCGGCGGCGGGCTCGGGGCTGCCGGGGGAGGAGGTGGCGCCGCACCTGCTCGCCCAGGTGTCCCAGCTCGGGTCGGGGTCGCGGGCGCTGGGGATCTTCCCCCAGCGCTGGGCGCCGGCTCCCACGGGCCCCGTCTGCGTCGCCCTGTGGGGCGTCAACGACCCCGGCAACGTCGGCGCCGTCCTGCGCTCGGCGGTTGCCTTTGGGGCGGCCAGCGTGGCGCTCGGGCCGGGGACGGCCGACCCCTACGGCCCCAAGGCGGTGCGGGCGTCGATGGGGGCGCTGTTCGAGGTTTCCGTCGCGCGGGTGCGCGACCCCGGCGAGCTGCCAGGGCACCGGGTTGCGCTAGTCGCCGGCAAGGGTCGCCCGCTGCGGGAGCTCGAGGCGGCGGAGGTCACCCTGCTGGTCGGCGCCGAGCGCGAGGGCCTTCCGGCGGCGGTGGTGGCGGCCTGCGACGAAGTCGCGCACATCCCGATCCGCAGCGAGTCGCTGAACGCGGCGATGGCGGCGACGGTGGCACTGTATGAGGTCAAGCGATGATCGACCGCATCCAGCAGATCGAGGACGACGCCGCACAGGCGGTCGATCGCGCCGGCAGCTCGGAGGAGCTCGAGCGCATCCGCATCGAGTACCTGGGCCGCAAGGCCGAGCTGCCCCAGCTCTTGCGCGGCGTCGCCCAGCTGCCGCCCGAGGAGCGCGGAGCCGTCGGCAAGCGGGCCAACCAGGCACGCGGCACGATCGAGGAGGTGCTCGCGTCGCGACGTGCCGAGCTCGAGCGCTCCGAGCTCGACGTCCAGCTCGCCGCCGACGTCGTCGACGTCACGTTGCCCGGCTCACCGGCCCAGCCCGTGGGACGCCTGCACGTGCTCACGCAGACACGGCGTGAGCTCGAGGACATCTTCCTCGGGCTCGGCTTCCGCGTCGTGGAGGGCCGCGAGGTCGAGACCGTCTATTACAACTTCGACGCCCTCAACCACGCTCCGACGCACCCAGCGCGGCTGTGGTCGGACACCTTCTACATCCAGCCCTCGGAAGTGGCTGGTTCCGATTTCGCGGGACTGGATGTCCCGCGGAGCATCCCCAGTAGCGACGTGGTGCTGCGCACCCATACCTCGCCGATGCAGATCCATGCGATGGAGACGCATGGGCCACCGCTGTACATCGTGATCCCCGGCCGCACGTACCGACGCGACAACGACGCGACCCACACGCCGCAGTTCCACCAGATCGAGGGGCTGGCAGTCGACGAGGACATCACGCTCGCCGACCTGCAGGGCACGCTGCTCGCCTTCGCCCGCGCGGTGTTCGGCGACGAGCGCGAGGTCCGCATGCGCCCCGACTTCTTCCCCTTCACCGAGCCGAGCATCGAGCTCGACGTGTCCTGCTTCAACTGCACTGCCGGCTTCCTGCGGGACGGCTCGCGCTGTCACCTGTGCAAGGGCGAGGGCTGGATCGAGCTGCTCGGCGCCGGCGAGGTCGACCCGAACGTGTTCGAGTACGTGCGCGACTATGGCTATGACCCCGAGCGGCACCAGGGCTTCGCGTGGGGCATGGGGATCGAGCGCATCGCCGCCCTGAAGTACGGCGTGCCCGACCTGCGGCTGCTCTACGAGAACGACCTGCGCTTCCTGGAACAATTCGGATGAGGTACGCGTCCGGCTCGACACTACGAACGGGGCCCTTGCGCGCTTGCGGAGCGGACGGATGAGGTACGCGTCCGGCTCGACACTGCGGACTGTGCCCTTGCGCGTATGCGGAGCAGACGGCTGATGTTGCTCCCGCTGCTGTGGCTGCACGACTACTGCGATCCCGGCCTCGACGGCCGGGCGCTCGAGGAACGCCTGACCATGACCGGGACCAAGGGGGAGCGAATCTACACCCACGGCGTCGCCGCCCTCGACCACTTCGTGGTCGGCCGCGTCCTGAGCGCCGAGCGCCATCCCGACGCCGATCGCCTCACGGTCTGCATGGTCGCGATCGGAGACGGCGACACCGCGCAGATCGTCTGCGGTGCGCCCAACGTGACCGAGGGCCAGACCGTCGCCGTGGCGCGGCCCGGCGCCGTGATGCCCGGCGGCGTGCCGCTGAAGAAGGCCAAGCTGCGGGGGGTGGAGTCGAACGGCATGATCCTGGCCGAGGACGAGGTCGCCATCGGCACCGAGCACGACGGGATCATGGTGCTCACCGACGAGCTGCTCCCGGGCACGCCGCTGCAGGACGTCCTGCCGATCGCCACCGACGTCATCGAGCTCGAGGTCACGCCCAACCGCCCCGATTGCCTCGGCGTCTACGGCGTCGCGCGCGAGGTCCACGCGTCCACGGGCGCCCCGCTCGCCCCCCCGCCCTGGGCTTCGGTTCCCGCCGCCGAGGGTGACGTTCCCGGCATCTCCGTGGAGGTCCGCGACCCCGACCTGTGCCCGCGCTTCACCCTACGCCTGTTCGAGGACGTGAAGCTCGGCCCCTCGCCGCCGTGGCTGAAGGCGCGGTTGATGGCAACGGGCCAGCGCCCGATCAACAACGTCGTCGACGTCACCAACTTCGTGATGCTGCTGGCCGGCCAGCCGATGCACGCCTTCGATGCCGACCTGGTGGCCGGCGGGCGCCTGGTGGTGAGGCGCGCACGCGACGGCGAGACGCTCACGACGCTCGACGACGTCGAGCGCCGGCTCGACGCCGACATGTGCGTGATCGAGGACGCCGAGGGCCCGACGAGCATCGCCGGGATCATGGGCGGCGCCCGCTCGGAGGTGGGGGAGGCCACCACACGCGTGCTGATGGAGGCGGCGACGTGGAACGGGCCCAACATCCAGCGCACCGCCACTCGGCTCGGTCTGCGCACGGAGGCCTCGGGGCGGTTCGAGAAGCAGCTCGCCCCCGAGCAGGGCATGGAGGGCCAGCTCCTGGCGGCGAAGCTCATGGCGGAGGTGTGCGGGGCACGGCCGGTGGGCGGCACCGTCGACGTCGGCGGGCCAGGCCCCGAGCCGCGCGCGCTGCGGCTGCGCGAGGCGCGCGTCGCGGGGCTGCTCGGCGCGCCGATCCCCCGCGTCGAGCAGGCCGAGATCCTGAAGCGACTCGGCTTCGGCGTCGCCGAGGCGCCCGACGGGCTCGAGGTGACCGTCCCGCACTGGCGACGCAACGACGTCACCCGCGAGGCCGACCTCGTCGAGGAGGTCGGGCGGATCTGGGGCTACGACAGGCTCCCAGCCACGCTGCCGTCGCGCCGGGGGGCGAGCGGACGCCTCGAGCCGGCCCAGCGGCTGCGCCGCCGTGCCGAGGACGCGCTGGTCGGCTGCGGGGTATCGGAGATCCTCGGCTGGAGCTTCGCCGCCCCCTCGCTCGTCGACCGCCTCTCGCTGCCCGAGGACGATCCCCGCCGCCGCGTCGTGCGGGTGGCCAACCCCATGTCCGAGGAGCAGTCCGTGCTGCGCACGAGCCTGCTCGGATCGCTGCTCGACAACGTGCACCGCAACCGCGCCCGCGCCGCCGAGGACGTCCGGTTGTGGGAGTTCGGCGCCGTCTACTTCGCTTCCGAGGCGGGGGACGGCCAGCTGCCCGACGAGCCCCAGCACCTCGGTGCCGTGCTCTGCGGCGCCGTGCGCCCGGCCACGTGGCGTGACACCGAGCCGCCCACCGCCGACCTGTTCGCCGCCAAGGGTGTGCTGGCCGCGCTGATGGACGCGCTGCGCGTCCCCTGGACGGTGGAGCCCGCGCGGGAGCCGTTCCTGCACCCCGGCCGCGCCGCCCGCGTGCTGGCCGGCGGGGAGGTCGCCGGCTGGCTCGGCGAGGTGCACCCGTCGGTCGCCGCGCGGTGGGACCTCGAGCGTGTCGCGGCCTTCGAGCTCGACTTCGGCATGCTCGCCCGCGCCGCCGTGCACGTGCCGAGCTACGAGGACCTGACCTCCTACCCCGCCGTCCGTCAGGACCTCGCGGTGACGGTGCCCGACGACGTCGCCGCCGCGCTCGTGGTGGAGGTGGTGCGCGA
>DASQFQ010000105.1:0-1745 GCA_035633075.1 Solirubrobacteraceae bacterium
GGACCTGCGCTCGGCGAACGCGCTCAGCGCGGCCCGGGCGTCCGGCTCCTCGAAGAGGCGCACGCAGTGGTGGGTCTCGCGCTCCATCGCCGCGGGCAGCAGCTCGCCGAAGCGCTCGTTGAGCATCGCCTTGGTGGCCGCGACCGCGTCGCGTGACGTGCGCGAGAACACCCCGGTCCAATGCTCTATGCGCGCGTCGAGCTCCTCCGGCGCCACCATCTCTGTGGCGAAGCCGTGCTCGCGCGCCCAGGCGGCGTCGCGCGGCTGGCCGCCGAGCAGCAGCGCCCTCGCGGCGCTCTCGCCGAGCAGCTCGGGCAGCAGCAGCGTGCCGGCGTTGCTGGCCACCAGGCCGATCCCGACCTCGGGCGTGAGCAGCCGCACGCGGTCGGTGCACAGGCGCAGGTCGCAGCTGGCGGCGAACTCCAGCGCGCCACCCACGCAGACGCCGTCGATTGCCGCGATCGCGGGGATTGGCGCCGCGAGCACGACCTGGGTCATACGCTGGAAGCCCTCGATGGTCGCCGCCCAGGCCGTGCTGTCGGCCTCGATCGCGGCGTGCAGATCGTCGCCGGCGGAGAAGTGCTCACCCGCCCCGCGCAACACGACGCAGCGCACGGCGGGGTCGGCGCCCGCCGCCTCGGTTTCGTCGGCGATGGCGCTCATGGTCGCGAGGTCCCAGGCGTTGCGGCGCGCCTGGCGGTCCCACGTGATGAGCCGGGCGGTCCCCAGCTTCTCGGTCGTCACGGTCATCCGGCGCTGTCTCTCCTCAGGCTCTCGACCACGGGCGGCAGGCTGTCCCCGCGCGCGGTTCGGTGGACGATACGGGTCTTCTGCTCGGCCACGGGCAGCGAGCCGGGCTCAAGTCGCGTGACCGCGAAGCGCGTGTTTAGCGCCGAGTGCAGCCGGCCGGCCACGGCCTCGAGACCCACCTGCGCGGGCGCCTCCACGTAGACCTGCAACGGTGGTCTGAGCGGATCGCCCTCGGCCACCACGCAATGGCGACCCAGCCGGGCGTCCTCGGCGAGGATCGCGCTGATGGCCTGCGGGTAGACGTTCACGGCCTGCACGCGCAGCATGTCGTCGCGGCGGCCGTCGATGCGGATCCGAGGCGAGCTGCGCCCGCACCCGCACGTCGAGGTCCAGACCCGTCCGAGGTCGCCGGAGCGATAGCGCAGCATCGGCGAGGCCTCGCGGCGCAGGTGGGTCCATACCAGCTCTCCGCTCGCGCCGTCCTCGAGCTCCACCGGCGTGCCGCTGCCCGGCTCCACCAGCTCGAGCATGGCGTGGTCTTCGACGGTGAGGTGCAGGCCCTCGCCCTCCGTGCACGCTCCGCCCATGGTCGACCAGACGTCGCTCATGCCGAACGTGTCGGCCACCGAAGCTCCCCACGCCCCTTCGATCTCCGCCCGCACGGCGGCGAGCCCCGCCCCCGGCTCCCCGGCCGTGACGATGTGGCGCACGCCCAACGCGCTCGGATCGACGCCCGCCTCGCGCGCCCGGCCGGCGAGGTAGGCGGGGAAGGAGAGCGTCCCGAAGATCGCGGTGATGCCCAAGCGGGGAATCAGCTCGAGTAGGCGCTGCGACTGGCCCGTGCCCACGGGTACCACCGTCGCGCCGCTTCGCTCGAGCGCCATGTGGTCGGCAATTCCGCCCGCGTAGAGCGCGTAGTTGAGGCAGTGGGCCACCACGTGATCGGAGCGCAGGCCCGCGATGCGAAAGGCCTCTCCGCCCACGGCGCTGTTGGC
>DASQFQ010000106.1:0-2608 GCA_035633075.1 Solirubrobacteraceae bacterium
GCCGGGCCATAACGATCAGCCCGCGCAACGGCGCGCTCACGGTGCTGCGGCGCCGTGCAGGGGCCCCGACCTGACCACTTCGAATGCGCTGCCCGGGATCGTCTTGAGGTCCTCGAGGGCGTCGTCGTTCCAGCGCGAGTCCGAGGCCCCCGTGATGTACCAGCTGGTGGCATTGTCGGCCACGAACATCCCGTAGCGCTTGAGCGCCGTGAGGATCACCTGAACCTCGCGGGAGTAGCCGCCGATCGGAAAAGGCCCCTTCAGGCGCAGCCGCAGGCCCATCGGGGGCAGGTTCGGGTTCGTGGCGTCGGAGGCGAAATGCGTGGCGGGATGGACGTAGGCCCGCTGGGTCTCGCCCACCGTGAAGCGCAGCGCATGGCGGATCGCCCCCGCCTGCACCTCGTCGTAGCGGACGAGCCCGGGCAGGATGGGAAGGCCGGCGGCGTCGGCCGAGGTCCAGCCGTCGGGGCGCAGGGCGTTGGAGCGCAGGTCGAACACCGCCCCCGAATAGGCGCTCCAGGTCCCGCTGCCGAAGCTCGCCGCGTAGAGCTCATAGAGGCGGCAGGTTCCCTCCTGCACGGCCAGCACGTGACGGTCCGATCCCGCCTCCACGGGCGCGTTCGCGGGAATGGGATACGGGCCGGGATCGGATTCGCCCGGCTCCGAGAAGGCCACAGGCAGCTTGGGCTGAGATGCCGGTACCACGATGTAGGGCAGGCCGTAGCCGGGGTTGGAGCCGAAGTCGGGATGCAGTTCGAGCCCCGACCCGATGGAGGTGATGTAGGCGCTCGAACGGGGGTCGACCGGTTCGCCTGAGATGTCACGGTTCCACGGGTTGTCGGGCGGAAAGACCGGACAGGAGCCGATGGTCGCGCCGCCGCCCGGGCTGGGCGGAGGCACCGCCGGCCCCGGGGCCCCGGCGCCTCGGGGACCACCGCGGCGGGGCTTGGACCACTTCGAGCAGCGGCCGCGGCGGCAGGCGCGAACGCGGTAGCGGTAGCGCGAGCCGGGCTCCAGGCCGCTATGCACGAACCGCTTGGAGCCGCGAGGGCGGCGGACCTTCTTCGGGCTCTTCTTGGCTGCGTCCAGTCGCCGCCACGCCACCTGGGGACGGGCCATCGGGCTGCGGTTGCGCCAGGTGACGAGCACCTTGGTCTCGCTCTTCGCCGCCACCCGAAGCTTGGACGGGGTCTTGGGCGCCGCCGCGGCCGCCGGCGCGAACAGGGATAGCGCCAGCAGCGCGGCGGCGAGCTTCACCGGTGGCTTGCCAGCGCGGCCTTGAAGCGCACGAGCGGCTCGACCGGCGTGGGATCCACGCCCTCGAGCACGGCCAGGTAGACGCTCACGAGGTCGCCGAGAAGAAGCATCGAGAGGACTCGCTCCAGGCGGCTGTCGCCGCGGGACTTCACCACGATCGACGGCACTCCGGCGCGCTCGGCCTCGTCACCCGTCAGCTTGATGCGGTGCTGGATACGAGGGTGCTGGTCGGCATCGCAGAGGAACACCGCCGCCAGCGGCGCCAGCCCCCGGCCACGCTCCCAGCCGCAGATCTCGTTGTGGTTGGCCTCCGGCAGCTCAGTCCAGAAGGCGGCCGCGTTGGCGTTCTCGTTGAACTGGGTGTGCCAACGGCGAGCGAGGGCGACCGTCGGACCCGCGCCATGGATTACCGGCACGGTCTGGACAAGCTTCGCGGCCAGGGCCTTGGCCTGCGAGTCGTCGGGAGAGTCCGGTCCCCACTCGGCCACGAGTTGCTCGAGCAGTTCGGTAGAAGCGTCTATCTCCGAGTGCAGGGCCGGAGCGGCGCCGCACAGCGCCGCGCACTCGAGCGTTCCAACCATCATGTAGAGCACCGCGGCGCGCGGCTGCATGCCCGCCGGCACCCCGATCACCGGCACGTCCTCGTCGCGCGCGGCCTGGGCGAGCTTGCCGCCGGTGGTGAGCACCACCCGCCCGGCGCCGGCCGCCCCGGCCGCCTCGAAGCAGGCCAGCGTCTCCTCGGTGTCACCCGAGTAGCTGCAGCACAGAACGAGGCTGTCGGGCCCGGTCCAGGACTCGAGCGCATAGCCGCGCACGATCGTGATGGGACGGGTGGCGCGGTCGCCCAGCGCGGCCGCCGCCACGTCGCCGCCGATCGCCGAGCCGCCCATGCCGCACACGATCAGCCCGCCGGGCCGGTCGACGGGCCGGATTCCCGCTCCCTGTGCGCGCCAGAGCGCGTCGCCGAGCTGAAGCGGCTGGGCGAGCACGTCAGCGAGCATCCCCTCGGGATCGCCCGCCCCGATTGCCTCGAGGGAGAGACCGCTGACGGCAGGAGCCTCGCTGTCGCTCATGGCGAGCTCTCCGCGGCCGCCACATGCTCCCCGGCGCCGACATGAGCACCGGCGGGGACATCGACCCCCGGATCCACTCTCGCCTTCTCGCCGATCACCGCTTCCTCCCCGATCGTTGCCCCGGCGCCGATCATCGCACCCGGGCCGATGCGGGTGCGCTTTCCCACCCGCGCCCCTTCGGCCAACACGCTCTCCTCGACCTGAGCGTCGGCCCCCACCAGCACCCGGTCGTGGAGCACCGAGCGGTCGATCCGCGAGTCGCTGCCCACCGAGCAATG
>DASQFQ010000107.1:0-7289 GCA_035633075.1 Solirubrobacteraceae bacterium
CATCAACTCAACGCCGACATCCGCGCCTGGATCGAAACCTGGAACCAAAACCCCCGTCCCTTCGTCTGGACCAAGACCGCCGACCAAATCCTCGACTCGATCGCCCGCTACTGCACCCGAATCAACGACTCACGACACTAGACGGCAACCGGCAACGTCGCCGGTCACCCCGCTAGCTCTGCGACCGGCGGCGCAGCACGCGCTCGTCGCCGACGCGGAGGGTGATCCGCTCGGCGTCGAGCAGCTCGAGCAGCGCCTGGGCGTAGCGGCGGGAGGTCTGCAGCTCGTCGCGCAGTGAGGCGAGGGTGACCGCCCCGTCGCGCTCGATCACGGCGACGACGCGGCGCTGCACCTCGGCGAGGGCGTCCGCGTGGATGTGCCTCGCGCGCCCGAGCCGCGCGGCGCGACCGTGGGCGCGCAGCGCCGCCAGGTCGGCGGGGTCCGCGCCCAGCTCGGCGTCGGCCGGCGGCTCGTGACCGGCGGCGCGCAGCTCCGCCTCGGCCTCGAGCGCCGCCGGGCTCAGCGGGGCGAGCTCGTCGCGGGGAGGAGCGGGAGCGGGCTGCGCAGCCGCGGCGGCCGGCTCCTCCTCCCCGCGCTCGCGCCGTGCAAGGCGGGCGAGGAGGTCGCGCGAGGGGCCGTGCCGGGACGGAGCGGGGTCGAGCACCACCCCGCCGCCGAGCGTGTCGGGCGGGGCAAGAGAGCGAATCACGAGCCGGTCTCCGCGCGCGGGGACGAGCGGCTGCTCGAGGCGCAGCTGGAAGAAGCGCCCGCCCAGCTCGGCCAGCCGGGCCGGGGACTCGCGCGTGCCGTGGTGCACCGCGACGCGGGCGCCACCCTCCGGACGCGCGTCGGGGGTGGCCCACTGCAGCGCGGCGTCGATGCGGAAGCTGGACGCGGGGGTTAGGTCGCCCGCCACCACGACGTCGCCGCGCGCGACCTCGTCGCGCCCAAGGCCCGCCAGGTTGAGCGCGACCCGCTGGCCGGCCTCCGCCCGCTCGACCGGCTCGCCGTGAACCTGGACGGCGCGCACGCGCGCGCGGCGGCCGGCGGGGAGGATCCGGACCTCCCCGCCGCGCTCGGCTTTGCCCGACCACAGCGTGCCGGTCACCACGGTCCCCGCGCCGCGGATCGTGAAGGCGCGATCGACGTGGAGGCGCAGGCCGCCGGGGGCGCCGGCGCGGCCCGGCACCGCGGCGGCGGCGCGGTCGAGCGCTCCGCGCAACTCGTCGACGCCGTCGCCCGTCCGCGCCGACACCGTGACCAGCTCGGCCCCCGGCAACAGCGCCACCGCCTCGGCCCGCGCACGGCCGGGGTCCGCGAGGTCGGCCTTGGTGACGGCGACGACACCGGTGGCAACCCCCAGCGCGGCGAGCACCGCCGCGTGCTCGCGCGTCTGTGGCATCACGCCGTCGTCGGCGGCGACGACCATCAGGAAGAGGTCGATCCCCGTCGCGCCGGCCACCATCGTGCGCACGAAGCGCTCGTGGCCCGGCACGTCGACGACCGACAGGCGGCGTCCGGAGGGCAGCGCGAGCGGCGCATACCCCAGCTCGATCGAGATCCCGCGCTCGCGCTCCTCGGGCAGCCGGTCGGTGTCCACGCCGGTGAGCGCTCCGACCAGGACCGTCTTGCCATGGTCGATGTGGCCGGCGGTGCCGAGGGTGAGTGGAGGCGCATCGTTGATGTGGCCGGCGGCGCCGAGGGTGAGCGGAGGCGGCGCCGGCATGGCCGGGAGGCTAGGAGAGCGCCGCTCGTACTGCGGCGGCGGCCAGATCGACCTCGTCGCCGGCGAGCGTCCGGGGGTCGAGCAGCAGCCGCCCGTCCTCGATCCGGGCGACCACGGCGGGGTCGGCCGCGCGCAGCCGCGCGGCCAGGGCGTCGGGCGAGCCGCCGACCGCCACCACCGGGCCCGGCAGCTCGAGCAGGGGCAGCGCTCCGCCGCCGACTTTGGCGGTGGCCGAGCAGATGTCCGCAGCGGTGCCGATGCCCTGCGCGAGCCGCCCCGCCTTCGCCCGGAGGGTGTCGTCCGCGGCGGTGAGCATCGCCAGCACGGGGATCTCGCGCCGGGCCCGCTCGGGGTCGCGGTACAGGCGCAGGGTCGCTTCGAGCGCCGCCAGCGAGAGCTTGTCCAGGCGCAGGGCGCGGGCGAGCGGGTGGGCGCGCGCGGCGGCGACGGCCTCGGCGCGCCCCACCATCAGCCCCGCCTGCGGCCCGCCGAGCAGCTTGTCCCCCGAGAAGCACACCAGCGCAGCGCCGGCGGCGACCGAGCGACGGACGGGCGGCTCGTCGGCCAGCGCCGGGAGCTCGTCGGCGAGATTGCCCGAGCCGACGTCATCGATCACGGGGACCCCGAGCTCGCACAGCTCCTCGATCTCCACCTCTCCGACGAAGCCGAGCTGGCGGAAGTTCGACGGGTGGGCGCGCAGGATCGCCCCCGTCGCCGGCCCCACCGCCCGCTCGTAGTCGGCCCGCCGAGTGCGGTTCGTGGTGCCGACCTCCACGAGCGCCGCGCCCGCCTGCGCCACCACGTCGGGCACCCGGAAGCCGCCGCCGATCTCGACGAGCTGGCCGCGCGAGACGATCACCTCGCGACCCGGACCGGCCAGTGCGGCAGCGGCAAGCAGCGTCGCGCCCGCGCAGTTGTTGACCGCGAGCGCCGCCTCGGCGCCGGTCAGCTCGCACAGCAGCCCCTCGACGTGGTCGTGGCGCGAGCCGCGGGCCCCGCGCTCGAGGTCCCACTCGAGGTTCAGGTAGCCCTCGGCGGCGCCCGCCACCGCCTCGCGCGCGGCGGCCGAGAGCGGCGCGCGCCCGAGGTTGGTGTGGACGATCACGCCGGTGGCGTTGAGCACCCGGCGCAGCGAGGGGCGCGCGCCGCGGGCCAGGCGATCGCGGGCGCGCGCGACGAGGTCGGGGTCGTCCCCTGCGCCCGCCAGCAGCTCCCGCCGGCGCTCGGCGATGACGGCCCGCGCCGCGGCGACCGCCAGCGCGTGGGGCGCGTCGAGCGCGGCGGCGAGCCGGTCGACCGCCGGGAGGTCTCGCAGGGCGTCCACCCCGGGAAGGCTACGCGGGGAGTACGAGGCCCTCGCGGGCGGCGATCGTCTCGATGCTCTCGGCGTCCATCTCGAGGCCGTAGCGCCGCCGGACCTCGGCGAGGCCCTCGAAGTCGGGCTCCGGCCGCTGGGGCGGCAGCAGCGGCGCGATCTCGGCGAAGTAGCGCTCGAAGCCGCCCGGGGAGATGATCTCCAGCGCGCGGGCGGGCTCGTCGCGGCGGTTCCAGAACGCGTGGGCGATCCCGCGCGGCTTGAACACCAGGTCGCCCACTGCCGCGTATCGGATCTCATCGCCGACCTGCACGCCGACCTCGCCCTCGAGGACGTAGGTGTACTCGTCCTCGTGCTGGTGGGAGTGCATCGGCGCGGCCAGGGTGCGCGGGGCGATCGGGTGCTCGACCAGCGAGAAGCCGCCGCCGGACTGCTCGCCTCCGACCATGAAGCGCACGCCGAGCCCGCCGACCGCCACCGCGTCGCCCTCCTCCGGTCCCAGCACGATCCGCTCGATCGCCTCGTTCATCTTCCTCTCCTTTGATTGACCACCACCGTGCTGCGAAAGTACAGGCCCACCGGCGGTCTGCGGCCGCGATGGAGCTGCATCAGACCGTCGACCCCGCACCACGCTGGCCCGGGGTAACCTGCAGCACCATGGCCATCGAGGACAGGAACACGACCGACCTCTCCGTCGCCCCAATCGTCGGCCCCGACGACCCGCGTCGCTTCACGGACTCGGGGATCGAGGTCAAGCCGCTCTACACGTCCGACGACCTTCCGGAGGACCTCGAGGAGCGGCTGGGGCAGCCGGGCGAGTACCCCTTCACGCGCGGGATCCACCGCGACCTGTACCGCAAGCAGCTGTGGACGATGCGCCAGTACGCGGGCTACGCGTCGGCCAAGGAGTCCAACGAGCGGTACAAGTACCTGCTCGCCCACGGCTCGACGGGCCTCTCGATGGCCTTCGACCTGCCGACGCAGCTCGGGCTGGACTCCGACGACCCGCGCTGCCTCGGCGAGGTCGGGCGGACCGGCGTGGCCATCGACACCCTCGACGATATGCGGAACGCGTTCGACGGCATCCCGCTCGACGAGGTCTCCACCTCGATGACGATCAACGCCCCGGCCTCCGTGCTGCTGCTGCTCTACCAGCTCGTCGGCGAGGAGCAGGGCGTCGAGCCGGCCAAGCTGCGCGGCACGGTGCAGAACGACATCCTCAAGGAGTACATCGCCCGCGGCAACTTCATCTATCCACCCAAGCCGTCGATGCGGCTGACCACGGACCTCTTCGCCTACTGCGCGGAGCACGTCCCGCGCTGGAACACGTGCTCGATCTCGGGCTACCACTTCCGCGAGAAGGGCTGCTCGGCGGTGCAGGAGGTGGCCTTCACGCTCGCCAACGGCATGGCCTACGTGCAAGCGGCGCTCGACGCCGGACTGAAGGTCGACGACTTCGCGCCGCGCCTGGCCTTCTTCTTCAACGGCCACAACAACGTCTTCCAGGAGGTCGCGAAGTTTCGCGCCGCGCGCAAGCTGTGGGCGGAGTTCATGCGCGACCGCTTCGGGGCGGAGAGCCCGAAGTCCCAGACGATCCGCTTCCACACCCAGACCGGCGGCGTGACGCTGACGGCCCAGCAGCCGGCCAACAACATCGTGCGGGTGGCGCTGCAGGGCTTTGCCGCCGTGTGCGGCGGGACGCAGTCGCTGCACACCAACGGCTACGACGAGGCGCTTGCGCTGCCCTCCGAGCGCGCCGCCAAGATCGCGCTGCGCACCCAACAGATCCTCGCCCACGAGTCGGGCGCTGCGGACACCGTGGACCCCTTCGCGGGCTCCTTCTACGTCGAGGCGCTCACGAGCGACCTCGAGCGCCGGGCGCGCGCGCTGATCGATCGCATCGACGAGCTGGGCGGGTCGGTCAACGCGGTCAGCTTCATCAAGAACGAGATCGAGGAGTCGGCCTTCGGCTACCACGAGCGCTACCGCACAGGCCAGGACGTGGTGGTGGGTGTCAACAGGTATGAGGAGGAGGACATCGAGGTCGAGGACATCCTGCGCGTCGACCCCGAGTCCGAGCGGACGCAGCTCGAGCAGCTGAAGGCCTTCAAGGCCGGGCGCGACCAGGAGCTCGCCGACCGGCGGCTGGAGGAGCTGCGGGCCGCGTGCCGAGGTGACGAGAACCTCATGGTCGGGATCCGCACCGCGCTGAGGGACTCCTGCTCGGTCGGCGAGGTGTGCGGGACGATGCGCGACGTGTTCGGGGACTACCAGCCGGAGAGCTAGCTCGAGCGGCAGAGCACCACGAGGAAAAACTCTCGAAGGAGTCGGCGGCGTCCGGGCGAACGATCCCCCATGACGTCGCTCCAAGCTTCCCGGACCCTGGTCAAGTCGCCGCCCGAGCTGTGGGCCGAGCTCTCAGACCTCGGGTCGCTGGCCCGGCACCTCGGTGAGTTCGGCGAGATCCGGATCACCAAGGTCGATCCCGAGTCCCGAGTGGAGTGGGAGGCGGACCGCGCGAGCGGGACCGTTCGACTCGAGCCATCGGGATGGGGCACGCGCGTCGTACTCACGGTGGACACACCGGTGGCGGAGCCGGAGGCCGAGGCGCACCCGGTCTCCGACCCGCAGCCGGACGAGCCCGCGCTCGCCGAGCCAGAGCGCGAGCCGGAGCCCGAGCCGGTCGTTCGGCGGGGCTTCTGGGCGCGGCTGTTCCGCTGGCCGGCGCCCGAGCCGGCGACCGGGCCGCTCGCCGACGAGCCCGAGCTCGAGCCGGAACCCGTGGTAGCCAAGCCCGCGGCCGGGCAGGAGCCCGAGCGCAGCTTCGCCACGATCGAGTGGGAGACCCTCGCGCCGAGTCCCGAGGAGAAGGCGGCCGCTCGGCCGATCGACCGCGAGGGGGCGCATGCCGTGCTCACGAGCGTGCTCGACACCCTCGGGGCGGCGCATCACCGGCCCTTCTCGCGGCCTTAGAAGCTGTCTGAAAGCCCCGCCTCATCACCGCCTCGTAGGCGAGCCGCCGCGCGGTTAAGCTGCGCGGATGCTCGCGGAGATCTCCTTCTACAACTTCGTCCTGTTCCTCCACATCGCCGCCGTGGTGCTGGCGTTCGGAGTGACCTTCACCTACCCCGTGGTGTTCGCGATCGCCCGCAAGGGATTCGAGAGCAACCTCCCGTTCTTCCACCACATCCAGGCCAAGCTCGGGGAGCGCATGGTCGCCCCGCTCGGCGGCGTGGTGCTCCTGGCCGGCATCTACCTGGCGCTCCAGGGGCCCTACGACTTCAGCGACCCGTGGATCGGCTCGAGCCTGCTCATCCTGCTGGTGATCCTCGGCGTCGGCGGCGGCTTCTTGGCCCCGCGGGAGGCGCGCCTGAGCGAGCTGGCCGGGCGCGACGTAGCGGCCAACGCGGGCGAGGGCCCGGTTGCGTTCGGCCATGACTACGAGCGGCTGTTCGGCCAGGTGCGCACGGTTACGCTCGCGCTCAACGCGCTGATGCTGATCGCCATCTTCCTGATGGTTACCAAGCCCGGCGCCTGACCGCCCTGTCGCGCCTGCGGTCAAGTGCCCGCGGCGCTCGCAGGTAGGATCCCGCGCCGATGCGCCAGAAGAGCCCGGATACCTACGAGGAGCGGCTCGCCAAGCTCGAGGAGTACCGCGCCGCCGCGGTCCACCACGCCTCCGAGCAGGCGGTCGAGAAGCAGCACGCGAAGGGCAAGTACACCGCGCGCGAGCGCATCGAGAAGCTGCTTGACCCTGGCTCGTTCCAGGAGCTCGACACCTTCGTGCGCCACCGGACCTACGAGTTCGGCATGCAGAAGAACCGGCCCTGGGGCGACGCGGTGGTGACCGGCCACGGCACCGTCGAGGGCCGCCGTGTGTGCGTCTTCTCCCAGGACTTCACGGTCTTCGGCGGCTCCCTCGGCGAGGTCATGGCCGAGAAGATGTGCAAGATCATGGACTTGGCGGCCAAGATCGGCTGCCCGGTGATCGGGATCAACGACTCAGGCGGGGCGCGCATCCAGGAGGGCGTCGTGTCGCTCGGCGCCTATGGCGATGTCTTCGTGCGCAACGTCCAGTGCTCGGGCGTGATCCCGCAGATCTCGCTGATCATGGGCCCCTGCGCGGGCGGCGCCGTCTACTCCCCGGCCATGACGGACTTCATCTTCATGGTCAAGGAGACCTCGCACATGTTCATCACGGGACCCGACGTCATCAAGACCGTGACCGGCGAGGAGGTCGAGTTCGAG
>DASQFQ010000108.1:0-9694 GCA_035633075.1 Solirubrobacteraceae bacterium
CGTGAAGACGTTGTCGGTCATCGCGATGTCCAGCCGCGCGCCGCGGCCGGTGCGCTCGCGCTCGATGAGCGCGAGCAGGATGTTGATGACGGCGGGATACGAGCCGCCGCCGATGTCGGCGACGAGCGCCGGTGGCAGGACCGGCTCGCCGTCGGCGCCGCGGCTGAGCCCGAGGAGCCCCGTCTCGGCGACGTAGTTGAGGTCGTGGCCCGCCCGATCGGAGAGCGGGCCGCGCTGCCCGTAGCCGGAGATCGAGCAGTAGATGACTCGGGGGTTGATCGCGTGCGCGGCCTCGGGTCCGAGGCCAAGCCGCTCCATGACCCCGGGTCGGAATTGCTCGATCAGGACGTCGGCGCGCTCCACGAGCGCGTGCATCCGGGCGCGGGCGTCCGCAGCCTTGAGGTCGATCTGGACGCTGCGCTTGCCCCGGTTGAGGAGCGCGAAGTTGACGGCGTCGACGCCAAACTTCGGCACGTAGGTCCGCATGTCGTCGCCCATCCCCGGCCGCTCGACCTTGGTCACGTCGGCGCCGGCCTCGGCCAGCACGAGCGTGGCCAGCGGGCCGGGTAGCAGGGAGGTGAAGTCGAGGACCTTGAGGCCTTCTAGCGGCGTCACGTGTCCGCCCGAGGGGAGCTCGCGCCGATCGACCGCGCCGGGCGTGGCTCGGCACCGTCCGGCGTGGGCTCAGGTGGCTCCGGCGTCGCCGACGGCGGCCCCGGCCTGCGGTCCAGCCGCCCCAGCAGGCGGTTGAACGCACCGCTGAAGCCGCCGGGGACGTAGAGGACGAAGAGGATGTAGATGATGCCGAGGATGAGGAACTGCGACGTGACCGCCCGCTCGAGGCGGTCCGGCAGCTCCTGGATGGTCGCGGTCTGTGAGATCTCGTCGAGCACCGGGGGGAACAGCCGCACGAACACCGCCCCGAGCACCGGCCCCCAGAACGATCCGGCGCCGCCGATGACCGTGATGAGGAGCGCCTGCACCGTGATGGGGACGTTGGTGTCGCTCGGCGTCACCGTCTGGATCGACAGGGCGTGCATGACGCCGGCGACGCCGGCCAGCGCGCCGGCGACGGAGAACACGATCAGCCGGTGGCGCCCCACGTTGACGCCCATGGCCTGGGCGCGCACCTCGTTCTCGCGGATGGCCTCCCAGAAGCGCCCGGCGGCGGACCGGTACATGATCGCCACGAGCACGAGCACCGCGACGAGCACCGCGAGGCTCAGCCAGTAGAGGATGTCCTGGCGCACGTTCGCGTTGAGGACCTCCGGGATCCCGCTCACGGCCAGGCCGTTCTCCCCACCGGTGATCCCACCGATGTCGCGGTCTGCGATCGTGAAGCCCACCTGCGCCACGGCGAGGGTGAGCATCCCGAAGTAGATCCCGCGGACGTGGGCCACCAGCAGGCCGACGAGCACCGCGAGGACCGTGGCCACCAGGACGCCGCCAACGGCGGCGACCCCCAGCGGCAGGCCGCTGTCCGTCGTGAAGGCCGCGATGGCGTAGGCCCCGCCACCGAAGAACAGCGCGTGGCCGAAGGAGAAGATGCCGGCGCGGCCGAGCAGGATGTTGTAGGAGATCCCGAGCACAGCGAAGGCGCAGATGTCGATCGCCACGTTCAGCCAGAACGGAGTGGTCATGTAGGGCAGGAACAGCGCCACCAGTCCTGCGACGGCGAGCACGACGCCCTGCACGATGCGGCTACGCGAGCCCATCCAGGCTCGGGCGGCTCGGCTGGCGCTCCCGATCCTGCTCGTGTTGGTCACACCCGCACCGACCTCTCGCCCTTGATCAGCCCCTCGGGACGGAAGACGAGCACGAGGAGCATGAGCAGGACCGGCACGAGCGACGCGCCGGCGGACCAGTAGTACGACACGTAAGAGCTGACCAGGCCGACCATCGCCGCGCCCGCGGCGGCGCCCACATAGGAGCCGAGGCCTCCGACCACGGCGATGACGAAGGCCAGGACGAGATGCTCGTCCCCGAGGCTGGGCGCGGTGCCGCCGTAGTAGGGCGCCGCGGCCGCACCGGCGAAGAAGGCGAGCCCAGCGCCGAGCGCGAACATGGCGGCGAACGCGCGCCCGACGTTCGTGCCCAGCGCCTGGACCATCTCGGAGTCCTGGACCCCCGCGCGCACGATGAGGCCGATCCGCGTCCTTTGCAGGATCCAGTACATCAGCAGGAAGACGGCGACGCCGACGAGGATGAGCGCCAGCCGGTACTGGCGCACCGTGCCGCCGAGCACCGTCAGCGTGCCCTCCAGGATGGGCAGGTCGCCCGTCGGCTGGAAGTCCGGCCCCCAGATGACCTGGACGAGCTCGGTGAGGATGAGCCCCACGCCGAGCGTGATCAGGAACTGCTCCAGCACCTTGCCGTAGAGCCGGCGAATCAGCACGTGCTCGACGAAGAAGCCCATCAGCACGCCGATCGCGCCCGCCACCGGGAGCGCCAGCAGCATGGGCGTGCCGCCGGTGAGCAGCTTCACGAAGACGTAGGAGCCCACGAGGAAGAATGCGCCGTGCGCGAAGTTGAGGACGTCCAGCAGGCCGAAGATCAGCGTCAGGCCGGACGCGAGCAGGAAGAGGATGGCGGCCAGCGCAAGGCCGTTGAGCGCCAGCGTCACGGCGGTCTCGAAATCCATTACGGCCTCCCTCGCTCCATGCCGGTGAGGGTGAGGAAGCGCTCGGCCGCGCCCTCCTTCTCGAGCTCCTCGAGCGTCCCCGAGGCGACGGTGTAGCCGTCGTCGAGCATCACGAAGTGCTGGCCGAGCGCGCGGGCCAGCTTGAGGTTCTGCTCCACCAGCAGGATCGAGGTGTGGGACTGCAGCGAGCGCAGCTTCTCGATCAGCTCGTCGATGATCATCGGCGCAAGGCCCTTGCTCGGCTCGTCGAGGATCAGCAGCGTCGGCTCGCGCAGCAGCGCTCGCGAGACGCTCAGCATCTGCTGCTGGCCGCCGGAGAGCTGGCCCGCCTTGCTGCCCAGCCGCTCGCGAATGACCGGAAACAGGTCGAGTGTGCTGTCCCAGATCGGTCCGCGCGGGGCGCTGACCATGAGGTTCTCCTCGACGGTGAGGTCGGGGAAGATCCCCCGATTCTCCGGCACGTAGGAGAGGCCGCGGCGGGCGATCTCGTGCGTGCGGCGGCCGATCAACTCGTCTCCCCGGAAGCGGATCGAGCCCTCCAGCTGGGTCACGAAGCCCATCACGCTGCGCAGCGTGGTCGTCTTGCCGGCGCCGTTGCGGCCGAGGATGACCGTCGTCTGGCCCTCGCGTGCCTGAAGCTCCACGCTGTGGAGGATCTGGAAGGTCTTGATCGAGCAGCTGAGCGTCCTGATCTCGAGCAGCGGCCCGTCAGACACGGGCCCGTCAGCCATGGGATACCTCCTCCCCGAGGTAGGCGCTGCGGACGCTTTCGTCCTTGGCCACCGCGTCGGGCGAGCCGAAGGCGATCAGGCGGCCGCGATCGAGCACCGCGATGTGCTGGCAGAGTTCGAAGATGAGGTTGAGCTTGTGCTCGACGAGGATGATCGCCGCACCCGACTCCCGGTGCGCCGCGTCGATCGTGGCGATCATCTGCGTCGTGTCCTCGGCCGCCATCCCGGCCGCGGGCTCGTCCATGAGCATCGCACGCGCGTTGGTGGCCAGGAGCATCGCGACCTCCAGGGCGCGCGTCTCCCCGTGGCCGAGCGTCTGCGCCACGGCGTCCGCCCGGCGGCTGAGGCCCGTGATCTCGAGAGCGTGCTCCGCCCGCTGCGCGAGGTCCTCGAGTCCGACGGGCGGGCGCAGGAGGCGGTAGTGGCCGGGACCGGCCGCCTGCCCGGCGAGCATGACGTTCTGGCGGGCCGTCAGCGCGGGGAAGATGTTCGCGGACTGGTAGCTGCGCGCCATGCCCAGCCGCGCCCGGCGATGGAGGGGCCAGTCGGACACGTCGTGCTCGTCGATGAGGATGCGCCCTGCGGTGGGGGTCTCGTGGCCGCTGATCAGGTTGAGCAGCGTGGTCTTGCCGGCCCCGTTGGGCCCGATGAGCCCGAGGATCTCACCGGGCAGCAGCTGGAGCGTCACGTCCTCGACGGCGTGCAGACCGCCGAACGCGACGGAGAGGTTCTCGACGCGGATGCGCGGCGGCGTCGTGTCGTCGCCGCTCGTCGGTCGCGGTTCCGGGCGCGTTCCGGGCGGGGCACCGTCGGTCATCTTGGCGAGCCCCTACTTCTTCGGGGGGACCTCGGGTATGTCGCTGACGTCGATGGGCAGCTCGCTCACGAGCTCCGCGCTGCCGTCGGGCTTCACGCGGGCCGCGTAGAAGGTCGAGAGGAGGATGTGGTCCTTGCGCACCTCGTAAGGACCCTTGATCCCCTCTCCCTTCATCCCCTCCATGGCCGCCCGCAGCTTGTCGGGGCTGCTGTCGCCGTTGGTCTTCTTGAGCGCCTCGACCGCCAGCTGGCCGGCCACCGCGGCGTCGGCCGCGTAGACGTCCGGCGCCTTGCCGCCGGGGGCCAGCTTCTTGAACTCCTCGATGAACTTCTTGTTCTGGTCGGTCTGCGGCAGGTTGGGGTCGTAGATTGCGAAGAACTTCACCTTGGTGGCGATCCGCCCCATGCCCTTGCGGCCCGGGGTCTGCGGCAGCAGCGTGTAGATGTCCATCTGGTCGTCGAGGCCGGCGGACGTGATCGTCTTCCACAGCAGCGGGCCCGATGCGCTCGCGAACGTGACCACGATCAGCTTGTCGGGCTTGTTGCCCTTCACGCGCTGCACGACCGACGTGTAGTCGTTGGCGACCAGCGGCGCGTAGAGCGGCTCACCGGCCGCCTTGCCCCCCGCGTCGGTGAGCAGCTTCTGCCACGCCTTGGCGGTCGCCTGCCCGTACGCGTAGTCGGGCGCGAGGACCTGGAAGCTCTCGCCCTTCTTGATCTTCACGACCTCCGAGCCGACCTTGGCCTCCTGCGTGGAGTCGCGCGACGTACGGAACGTCGTCGGCGAGAAGTTCGACAGCTCGCTGGTCGCGGCGATCGTGTAGATGTCGATGATCTTCGCGTCGCGCATGATCGGCGCGGTGGCGACTGCGGCGTCAGAGAGGTCGAAGCCGAAGACGACCGCGGGCTTGTCGCGTTGGATGATCTGGCGCGTCACCGTCGGGGACTGTCCGACCTCCGACCGGTTGTCGCCGACGACGAACTCGATCTTGCGCCCGGCGACCTCGTTGGTGCCATTGGTGGCCAGGGCGACGCCGGCCTTGACGCCGTACTCCTTGTCGAAGCCCAGGGTGGCGGCCGGGCCGGTCCGCTGGGTCAGGATCGCGAACTTGACGGGACCCTTCGCCTGGCTCTCGCCGCCGCCCGACGTCTGGGACCCGCAGGCGGCGAGTCCGAGGAGCATGGCCACAATCGCAGGCGCCGCGAGCCTGTTGGCCGCTATGGACACTGCATCTCCCCCTTGAGCGCTTTCCCGGATGCGAAGCCCTGCCGCGCACAGCCTCACCAGAGGTGCACCCGCCAACCTGCCCCGCTAAACGTCGTACTGGCCGATGCAGGCTATCCCGCGGACTCGGTGGTGTCAAATGATGGACAATTTGCACTGACCGTATCCCGGTACGCCGCGGACCGCCGTGTCGTGGCGCCGCCGCTAGAGGGCCGAGCGGGCGATCAGTCCCGCCGCCGCGGCCTCGCGGTGCACCCGCGCGCCGCCGGTCCGGGCCCGGATCGACGCCGCGTCGCGCATCGCACGCTCGACGGGATATTCCCTGACGTACCCGTACCCGCCGTGCAGCTGCACGGCGTCGATGGCGGTGTCCACCACGGCCCCCGTCGCCACGTCGACGACCCAGGCGCACGACCGGCGGCCCTCGGCGGTCAGCGCCTCAGGGCGGCCGGCGACGTCGAGCAACAACGACGCGGCGGCGGCGAGCTGGGCGTCCCGGCGTCCGATCATGTCCCGGAGCGCGCGAAACTCGATGAGCCGCCGTCCGAACTGCTCGCGCTCCTGCAGGTGCGAGACCGCCATCCGCAGGGCGGCTCGACCGAGGCCGATCCCCAGCGCCGCGAGCGCGAGCTGCAGATGCTGGACCCCGGCGGTGGCCGCGGCCGGTGGCAGCGGCGGCTGAAGGGTCGGGGTGCGGTGAAACGAGACCGACGCCGCAGCCGTGCCCCGCAGCCCCGTCCGCTTGGGGGCCGGCGTCAGGCGCAGGCCGGAGGCGCCGGGGGCGACGGCGTGCGCGGCCGCCGGATCACCGTCGTCGCGCGTCACCACGACGAGCGCGCCGGCGAGGTCCGCTCCGTCGGCGAAGTCGACGTCGCCGTCGAGCACGCACCCCTGCTCGCCGGTGGTGGCGCGGACGTCGCCGGCGTCGACGAGGACGGGCAGCGCTCCCTCCAGCGCGGCGAGGGCCGCCCGCCCGTCCCCGCCGCCGTGCACCAGCGCCGCGGCCCCGGCCTGGCCGAGCGCGACGATCATCGCCGTCGCCGCCGAGCCCGCCGCCACGCGCTCGACCGCGATCAGCCCGGTGGTGAGGTCTCCCCCGCCCCCGCCGAGGTCCTCGGGGACCGCCGCCAGGTGCAGCTCCTGCTCGACGAGCAGTCGCACGAGCGGGTCGGGGAGCCGGCCCTCGGCGTCCATTGCCTCCGCGCACGGCACAATGCGCTCGCGCGTCATGGCGTCCAGCACCTCGACGAACTGCTGCTGCTCCTCGTCGAGCGCGAGCCGCGTCGTCATCGCGGTCAGCGGCCGAAGCGGCCGGAGTCGGGCGCACGCTTGGAGCGGAAGGCGTCCGACAGCTCGTGCGCCTCGTCCGAAGCCAGATAGCGGGTGAGCAGCTGGTCGTGCGCCACGCGCGCCTGGCCGAGCACGCCGTGGTGGCGCGCGGAGAACGAGGCCTTGAGGCCGGCGATCGCCCCGGGCCCGCGCTGGAGCAGCTCCCGGGCGACCTCACGTGCGCGGTCGCGGACCTCCGCGTCCGGCACGACCTCGTTCACCAACCCAATCTCGAGGGCCTCCCGCGCGCTGTACTTGCGGTTGAGGTACCACATCTCCTTGGCCCGGCGGCGACCGATCGTCTCCTCCAGGTACCACGTGCCATAGCCGGCGTCGAACGAGCCGACCATGGGACCCACCTGGCGGAAGAGCGCTGACTCCGCGGCCACGGCCAGGTCGCACATCAGCTGCAACACCTGTCCGCCACCGACCGCGAAGCCGTTGACGGCCGCGACGATGGCCTTGGGGACCGTGTCCAGCAGCTCGTAGACGTCCACCACCGGCAGCGCCGCCGACGGGTTGAGGTGCTGGAGCTCCTCGTGCTCGCCGCCGACGCAGAAGAACCGGTCGCCGGCGCCCGTCAGGATCGCGGCCCCGATCTGTGGGTCGTCGCGCAGCCTCCGCAGCGCGTCGGCGAGCTCGCGCGCCGTCTGCGCGCGGAGCATGTTGCCCTTGTCCTGCCGGTCGATCGTGATCGTCCCGATGGCGTCGGAGACCTCGAAGCCGATGTCTTCGTACATCACGCGTATCCGTCCTCCTCGATCCCCACGCGGAAGCCGCGGCCGGACTTGCGGCCGAGATAGCCGGCGCGGACCATGCGCTCGAGGACCGGTGGCGGGGCGAACGGCGCGGCCTTGGTGTCCTCGTAGGCGCCGCTCGTGGCGTGCAGGTGATTGTCGATCCCGATCAGGTCGAGCAGCTTGAGACCACCCATCGGATAGCCGAGCCCGAGCTCCAGCGACACGTCGATGTCGTTGGCGCTGGCCAGGCCGTCGTCGTAGGCCTGCGCCACCTGGTTGAGGTATGGCATGAGCAGGCGGTTGACGAGGAATCCGGGCCGGTCGCGAGTGCGGACCGCCGTCTTGCCGATGCGCTCGGTGAACTGCTCCAGGGCGGTCGCCGTGGCCTCGTCGGTCTGCTCGGCGACCACGACCTCGACGAGCTTCATGAGCGGCGCCGGATTGAAGAAGTGCAGGCCGCCGAAGCGCTCCGGACGCGGCACCGACGCGGCGAGCGTGGTGACGGCGAGCGCGGATGTGTTCGTCGCGATGATGGCCTCGGCGCCGACCGCCTCGGCGACGCGCGGCAACAGCTCGAGCTTCACGCCGAGGTCCTCCACCACGGCCTCGATGACAAGCTCGGCTCCGGCGAGGGCGGCGGGGTCGGTGACGCCCTCGATTCGCCCCAGGGTCGCCGTCCGGTCGTCCTCCGTGACCCTGCCGCGCCGCACCCCTTCGGCGAGGAACGCCTCGGCGCGGCCGCGGCCGTCGGCCAGGCGCTCGTCGTCCGCTTCGAGCACGATGACCCGGCAGCCGGCCTGGGCGGCGACCTGCGCGATGCCGGCGCCCATCGTCCCGAACCCAAGGACGCCGACGGTCGCCAGCTCCGTCATCGACGGACCTCCCTCATGCGCCGAACGCGCCGGTCGCGGTGTCGTAGGTGTAGAACCCCTCGCTCGTCTTCCGGCCGAGCTGGCCGGCCGCGATCATCCGGTCGACCAGCGGCGGCGCTGCGAACCGCAAATCCTTGAGCTGCTCGTAGAGGCTCGTCGAGACGGCCTTGTGGATGTCGAGGCCGACGATGTCCAGCAGCCGGAACGTGCCCATGGGATAGCCCAGGCCCAGGTGGATCGCCGTGTCGATCGACTCGACGGTGCCCATGCCGGCCTCAAGCGCCCGGATGCAATCGTTCTCGAACGGCACGAGGAAGTAGTTGACGAGGAAGCCCGGGGTGTCTCCGCAGAGAACCGACGTCTTGCCGAGGCCGTCCACGAACTCGAGCGTCCGCCGCAGCGCGTCATCGGAGGTCCTGCGCCCGCGCACGACCTCCACGAGCTTCATGAGCGGCGCCGGATTGCAGTAATGGGTCCCCACGACGCGGCCCGGCCGCCGCGACCCGGCGGCGATCGCCGTGACCGACAGCGTGGAGGTGTTCGTGTGGAACAGCGTGTCCTCGCCGCAGATGTCGTCCAGCCGCCCGAACGTCTCGGCCTTCAGGGTGACGTCCTCGAAGATCGCCTCGACGACGACGTCGCAGCCGGCCAGGCTCTCGAGGTCGGTCGTGCCCTCGAGCCCGCGCAGCGCGGCGCCACGAGCGTCGGCGTCGAGCTTGCCGCGCTCTACGCTCTTGTCGAGGAAGGCGCGAACCGTTCCGAGGCCGCGCTCCACGCGCTCGTCGTCCACGTCGCGCATGACGACCTGGTGGCCCGCGCGCGCGATGGTGATGGCGATGCCGGATCCCATCGTGCCGCCACCGAGCACGCCCACGCGGAGAGGGGGGCTCTCGCTCATGGGGCGGCACAATGCTCGACAATTGCCGTGCTGTCAAGCTGCCGTTTGCGGCCCAAGCGAGCCCGGCTACGGGCCGTATGGGCGGGTACCAGCCCGCGTAAAACGGGATTGTCGGACATTGACAGACGCCGCCCGATGCGGCAACCTGACGTCCGAATCTCCGCCCGGGCGGAGCGCGGGGACGGGCCGTGATCTCCGCGCCTGAGGCGCCGATCGCGGGTAGAGCAGGAGCGAGCGCGGCGGCGCGATCGCTGCGGCGAGGACGACCAGGCATGCCGGTGGGCGGCAGACGTCAGGAGGCGGCACAAGTCGTGAGCGTGGAACAGGGAGACCGAGTGGTTGGCCAGCAGACACGGATCACGCCCGAACTGCGCGCCCGCTACCTCAGCGAGGGCCTCTGGCGGGACCGCCCGCTGCACCGCTACCTCACCGATGCGACCGA